>NZ_JBKFDO010000017.1:0-105001 GCF_046557355.1 Myroides sp. DW712 | reverse complement strand
TCCGTCAGGATGACAAAATAGAAGAGATTTTTTTATTTTTCAGGGTGACATACGGACTGGAAAAGTTAGATAGAAAAAAAACGATTTTTTTACATAGTCCCCAACTTTTGCACCTGATCCCAAACCTCATCTCATCCTCACCAAATTACTCACATCTTACGATTCACCAAACAAAAGAGCTCCTTGATTTCTCAAGGAGCTCTTGTTGGCCTACTAGGACTCGAACCTAGAACGACTGAACCAAAATCAGCTGTGTTACCATTACACCATAGGCCAGTACCACTTTTACTTGTAGAAGTAGTGTCTACTTCTGCATTGCGGAGGCAAAAGTAACACTTTTTTTATATTATCCAAAAACAAAACACAAAATTATTTTTTTTTAATGTGGCATGTATCTAATAAAAAAAGACTTTCTTTGTATATAATGATTAAAAATACCAAGAATATTCTTATATGTTAACATTCAACTACAAAAAGTGGAATATAATCGGAGGATGGCTTTGCTTCCTCGTTGCATTAATCACTTACACTTTGACCGTAGAACCTACCGTTAGTTTCTGGGATCCAGGAGAATACATTGCAACTTCTGCTAAACTTGAAGTAGGACACCCTCCAGGTGCTCCTTTCTATCAAATGTTAGGTGCTTTGTTTTCGCTTTTTGCTATTTCACCGCAACACATTGCCTTAGCAGTGAATATGGTAGCGGTTTTTTCTAGTGCTTTTACCATTCTCTTTATGTTTTGGTCGATGACTAATATCTTGAAAAAAATGGTAACCAAGACATCAGAATGGAATACCATGAATGCGATTGCCGTTTTAGGGAGTGCTGCGATTGGTTCTTTAGCTTTTAGTTTTACCGATAGTTTTTGGTTTAATGCTGTGGAATCAGAAGTGTACGCTTCAGCTATGGTGCTTACTGCTCTTCTACTCTATTTAGGATTGAGATGGATAGATGACATGGATCAACCACGTGGAAACCGCTGGTTGTTATTGATTGGACTTGTAGCAGGATGTTCCTTTGGGGTGCACTTAATGGCTTTATTAACGATCCCTTCGATTGGATTACTCTACTTCTTCAAAAAATATGAGAAAGTAACGGTTAAAAACTTCATTATTGGCAATATCGCAGCGGTAGTTGCGCTATTCTTTTTGTTTGCCTTTTTCTTCCCTAAGCTCTTGGCTTTCTTTGGAAAAACGGAAATTTTCGCCATCAATACACTTGGACTTCCCTTCAACAGTGGAACCATCCTCGCTTTCTTGATTTTACTTGGAGTGACTGTATTCGGTTTATGGTATACCCGTAAAAAAGGATATGTAACTGCTAATACACTGATTTTATCTTTAGTATTTGTCTGTGTTGGATTAACCGCTTGGTTGATGTTGCCTATCCGCGCAAATGCCAATGTGACTATTAACGAAAACACCCCTTCCGATGCGGCGGAGCTATTGGCCTACTACCAAAGGGAACAATATGGGGATGAAAGTATTTACTATGATTCATACTTTACCAAGGCCTATGTTGGGTTAGATAAAAATAATCCATGGAAGGACGACAAACCCAATTACGAACGAGATTACAAAACAGGAAAATACGTTGTAGTTAATGAATGGAAAAACGCAGGACAAAACTTTGATGAAAAACACAAAGGATTTTTGCCGCGTATGTGGAGTACAGATAAGAATCACCGCATCAACTATATGCGTTATACGAAGCCACTCGACTTCCAAATTGCATCAGGTTATACCCAAAATGAGAAGTTACTATACTTGAATCAAGGGATGAAACAAAAACTAGCTAGCGGCGAATTCGGTGTAGAAGAGTTAGATAATTTCTTTAGTCAATATGGTCAATATTTAGATATTGAAGTTCCATCTTTCAGCAACAATATGTCTTATATGTTTACCTACCAATTTGGGTATATGTATTGGCGATACTTGATGTGGAACTTTGTTGGGCGTCAAGATGACATCCAAGGACAAGGGGATTTAGAACACGGAAACTGGTTGAGCGGAGTGAAATTCTTAGATGAAATTCGCCTAGGTTCTCAAGACAACCTTCCGTCTGACGTGCTCAATAACAAAGGAAGAAACACTTATTTCTTCTTGCCGTTTATCTTGGGAATTATAGGAATTGTATTCAACTATCGCAAAGATCCAAAGATGTTTTGGGTCTTATTGGTACTCTTTTTATTTACGAGTTTGGCGTTAAAAGTATTCTTGAATGAGCGTCCTTTTGAGCCAAGGGAACGCGATTATGCCGTTGTTCCTTCCTTCTATATTTTTGCGATGTGGTTAGGATTTGGGGTATACTCCATCTATGAAGGGGTACAGAAATATCTTTCGCCTAAACTAGCTGCTGGGCTTGTACTAACGGCTTGTACCCTAGCTGGACCTTTATTATTAGCACAACAAAACTGGGATGATCACGATCGCTCTAATCGTTATACTGCTTTAGCTAACGCGCGAGCGTATTTAGATTCTTGTGATCCAAATGCTATTATCTTCACCATTGGAGATAACGATACTTTCCCGCTTTGGTACCTACAAGAGATTGAAGGATACCGTACGGATGTCCGCGTGGTATGTACAAGTTTATTAACACAAGATTGGTATATCGACCAGATGAAAGCCAAGGCCTATGACTCTGAGCCTTTACCGATCAAATTTACCCACGATCAATATGTGGGAAATAAACGCGATGCCATTTTAATTAATCCACAAACAGAGCAGCGCTTTGATTTGTCGTTATTATTAGATGTGGTTCGTTCAGATGATCAACGAACCAAGCAAATAACAGAGGCAGGAACTACCCTTTACTTTATTCCAACAAATAAGTTCAGTCTTCCTGTAGATTCAACTATTATTGCAAAAAACAATATTGTATCGCCTCATTTAAGAGATCAAGTACTTCCTCAGTTGGATATTGATATTACAGATCAAGCCATCTACAAGCACCGTTTGATTATGTTGGACATTATTGCCAACAACAATTGGGAGCGTCCGGTTTATTTCTCTGGAGGGAGCTTCAACAATGATGACTTTGTTTGGATGAAAGACTACTTGCAACTGCAAGGACTGATTTACAAATTAGTACCGATCAAGTCTCCAGGTCAGAATGCACATCCATTAGATTTGGGTATTATTGATTCGGATCGCATGTATGAAACGGTAAAAACGTGGTATTGGGGTAATATGGGCAGTGACAAAATTTACCATGACCCACAAACGCGCAGAAATGCTTTGAGCTACCGTATTAATTTGAGCCGTTTAGCGGAGCAATTAATCGAAGAGGGCAAAAATGCAAAAGCCAAAGAAATTCTCGATATGGCTATGACCAATATGCCGATTAAATACTATGGGTATTACCAATTAGTCATTCCTTATGTTGAAGGCTATTACAAAATTGGTGAAACGAAAGTAGCACAAGAATACGCCAAAGAGTTAGCACAAAAATCGAATGAGAAATTGTTTTACTACAAAAATCTCCCGTTAGAAGATCAAAACTACTATGCGTATGAAATTTTATCCGAATTAGAAATTTGGAGAAATCTAGTGTCTATTGTGGATACAGAAGACAAAGACGCGAAATTTATCGATGACTTTAAAAACGATTTCAACGGTTATTTCACTCAATTCAATTATTTATTTAGACAATACCAAGGAGCAGGAGAAACAGAAGATCAAGAACTGACAGAATAATGCTCAACGATTACATAAACAAAAGCCTTTATTTCGCATAATAAAGGCTTTTGTCGTTTCTAAACAGCAGCAAAAAACAATTCATTTAGGCATGGTTGAGTTTTCTTCTTAACTTTGTCCTTCAAAAGGAATCACCATTATGATTGAAAATAAAAATCAAAGTAAAACACAAGTAGAGCAACTAGGAGAGTTTGGCTTAATCAAACACTTAACGCAAACATTTGCAACGACACAACCTTCCACTGTAAAGGGCATTGGCGATGACGGAGCTGTACTTGACTTTACCACAGATAAAGTAGTAGTCTCAACGGATTTACTCATTGAAGGCGTACATTTTGACTTGGCATATGCCCCATTGAAACATTTGGGATACAAAGCAATTGTAGTCAATCTTTCTGATATTTGTGCGATGAATGCGGTTCCAACTCAAGTTACCGTTTCTATTGCCGTATCCAATCGATTTCCTTTAGAAGCTTTAGAAGAGCTATACGAAGGAGTTGCCTTGGCTTGTAACTACTACAAGGTAGATCTTATAGGTGGGGATACTACTTCTTCTCAAAAAGGGTTAATTATCAGTGTAACCGCTTTAGGGAAAGCCAAAGAGGAAGAATTGGTTTATCGCAATACTGCTCAGGACAACGATCTGTTGGTTCTTACTGGAGATATCGGAGGGGCGTATATGGGTTTACAAGTGCTAGAACGCGAAAAACAAGTCTATCTCGTTAATCCAAATAACCAACCGGATCTTTCGCTATACGACTATATTATCGAAAGACAATTAAAACCAGAAGCCCGTACAGATATCAAGCAATTATTGGCAGAGCTAGATGTAAAACCAACAAGTATGATTGACGTTTCTGATGGATTATCCTCTGAGATTATGCACTTATGCACCCAATCGAAAGTGGGTTGTAATTTATTTGAAGATAAACTACCACTAGACCCTCAATTTATCAATACCTGTGAGGAATTCAATATTGATTCTACTACAATTGCCATCAATGGTGGAGAAGATTATGAATTGTTATTTACCGTAAAAATGGAAGATTATGACAAGATTAAAGGCAATCCGAATTTGACCATTATTGGGCATATGACACAAGAAAGTGAAGGGGTTCACCTCATCACAAGAGACAATACCAAAATTCCAATCAAAGCGAAAGGCTGGAATGCATTACAATAAGCAACTAAAAAGCGAGACTGTTTAGTCTTGCTTTTTTTGTTAAGAAATCATTAGATTTTTATTAGAATTATCCTGTAGCTTATTTTGAATATAAACAAATTACTACCTTGCACCCATCAAATCGAAAAGATTACTTAATTTTGTACTATCTAATTAACTCATAACAAGGATTGTGAAAAGAAAAATAGCCGTTTTTTTAATGCTTATGTTTCTGATATCAACAACTGAATTTGGTCAGCTGTTGAAATTTCCTTTACTTGTAGAGCACTATATTGAACACAAGGGACTGAATCCCGATTTGAGTATCTGGGGATTTTTACAAATCCACTATGACAACAACCACAAAGAGGATGGGGATCCTACGGATGAGAAGCTTCCTTTTCTTTCTCACGCTCCCATTATCCATCTTGTGGCCACAACACCACCGACAATTTTCAAAATTGATCGCGTGAAAATTCCAACGAATAATACTCCAGTAGAACGTTTTCACGATGCTATTTTTGAAAGTAGTTTCTTATCCTCTATTTGGCAACCGCCCAAATACTGTTAATACCTAATTACCCTTTCCCCATGCATCTAAATTCTTAGATGACATGGTCTTATCGTATTTATGTATCAAGCTCAACTGCAGCCTGATTTCTCATGAAATTATCAAATCACCTGATACTTTATGCGCTTCAAAAACCTCGTTTTTGGGCGTGATATTCCCGTGGTTTCTTGTGTATTTCACCAGAGGACTCCCTGCTACTGTTGTGCCTAACAGTTGTATTATGCTAAATAAAATAATTGAATATTCCGTAAAGAATAAATTAATCATCGGCCTATTGGTACTCGGCCTAATCGGTATAGGTCTTTTCCAGCTGACCAAATTACCCATTGATGCAGTACCCGATATTACAGACAACCAAGTACAAGTCATTACCGTTGCCCCTAACTATGGCGCTACTGACATTGAGCGTTTAGTTACCTTTCCAATTGAACAAGCCAATAGCAATATTCCAGGGATGAAAAGCATTCGAAGCTTTTCTCGCTTTGGGTTGTCCTTAATTACTATTGTCTTTGAAGAAGATGTGGATATTTATTGGGCTCGACAACAAGTAGGCGAACGCCTCCAACAGGTGCAAAATGATATCCCAAAAGAAGTAGGACAGCCCGAATTAGGGCCTATTTCAACAGGATTAGGCGAAATTTATCAATACGTTGTTCGCCCAGAACTGGGTTATGAAAAGCAATTTGATTTAACAGAATTGCGATCCATTCAAGATTGGATTGTTCGCCGTCAATTGATTTCAGTGAAAGGGGTTGCAGAAGTGAGTAGTTTTGGTGGAAAGCTAAAACAGTATGAAATTGCCATCAACCCCAACCAACTTGATGCGAGCGGATTAACAATTACTGATGTCTTTGACGCCTTGAATAAAAATAATGAAAACACAGGAGGAGCCTATATTGAAAAAGGACCGACTGTACTCTACATTCGTTCCGAAGGCTTAATCGGGACGATCGAGGACATAGAGAATATCGCTATTACCTCAAAAAACAGTGAATATCCCATTCTCATTCGCGATATTGCTAAAGTCCAACTTGGACATGCCACGCGCTATGGTGCCATGACCTATAATGACCAAGGAGAGGTAGCAGGAGGAATTGTCATGATGTTAAAAGGAGAGAACAGCAATAACGTCATTCAAGAGGTCAAAGCACGTGTTGCTGAAATTCAAAAATCACTTCCTAAAGGCGTTGTCATTGAGCCTTTCTTGGATCGCACCAAAATGGTCAACAACGCCATTGGAACCGTAGAAACAAATTTACTAGAAGGGGCTTTAATTGTTATTTTAGTACTGGTGTTGTTTTTGGGTAATATTCGCGCTGGCTTATTAGTTGCCTCTATCATTCCATTAGCCATGCTATTTGCCATTTCCATGATGAATCTCTTTGGTGTAAGTGGAAACCTCATGAGTTTAGGTGCCTTAGACTTTGGTTTGATTATCGATGGAGCCGTCATCATTGTAGAAGCCGTTCTCCATCAATTCAGTCACAACCATAAGTACAAAGAAAAAGTACTCCTCCAACAAGAGGAAATGAATCGAACCGTAGTACAATCCGCTTCTAAGATGATGAATAGTGCGGTATTTGGACAGATCATTATCCTTATCGTTTACATTCCAATTCTAACCTTACAAGGTATTGAAGGAAAAATGTTTAAACCCATGGCTCAAACCGTAGCGTTTGCCTTATTGGGAGCCTTTTTACTTTCCTTGACCTACGTTCCCATGATGAGTTCGCTTATCTTGAGTAGAAAAGTAAGCAGCAAACCAAATTTTGCCGATCGTTTTATGGCGAAGTTGGAAAAAATATACCAAAATACCTTGGTTAAAGTATTGGAAATTCCCAAAACCATTTATGCTATTGTTGCCTTATTATTTATCAGTGCACTTTATATTTTATCAACTTTAGGAGGTGAGTTTATTCCGTCTTTGGAAGAAGGAGACTTTGCTGTAGATACCAAAGTACTCAATGGGAGCAACTTATCAACAACTATAGAAAGCACCCAAAAAGCCGTTCATATCTTACTGGCTCAATTTCCAGAAGTAGAGAAAGTCGTCACTAAAATTGGAAATAGTGAAATCCCTACCGACCCTATGCCGATGGAAGCGGGAGATATGATGGTCATTCTAAAAGACAAAAAAGAATGGACATCGGCTTCTACCTTTCCTGAATTAGCCGAAAAAATGACACAGGCCTTAGAAGAAGTGCCAGGTATTACCGTTGGTTTCCAATTTCCAGTGCAAATGCGATTCAATGAGTTGATGACAGGTGCGAGACAAGATGTTGTAGTCAAAGTATTTGGTGATAATTTGGATACACTTGCAACAACTGCCAATCAAATTGGACAAATTATCAACACCATTCCAGGAGCAGCAAATTTATATGTTGAGCCTATTACGGGAATGCCTCAACTGTTAATCGAATATGATCGTTCTGCTATTGCGCGCCATCGCTTGTCCATTAGCACTGTCAATCGCATTGTCAATACCTCTTTAGCCGGACAAAGTGCAGGTCAGGTATATGAAGGAGAAAATAGGTTTGACCTTGTTGTACGTATGAGTGAAAAGAGCAAACAAGACATCCAACAAATCCGCAACATTTTAATTCCTACTCCGTCAGGTGCTCAAGTTCCGTTGAATCAATTGGCAAAAGTAGAAATCAAAGAAGGCCCGAATCAAATTCAACGTGAAAATGCACAGCGTCGTATTTTTGTTGGGTTCAATGTTAAAGGTCGCGATGTACAGAGTATTGTAGAAGAATTACAACAAAAAGTAGAGGCTAAAGTTACATTACCTACAGGCTATCGCATTACCTATGGCGGACAATTTGAAAACCTAAACGAAGCCAAAGAACGCTTAGCCATTGCCGTTCCATTGGCCTTAGTCTTAATCTTTGTTTTGCTGTTTTTTGCCTTCCGCGATATCAAGGAATGTTTAATGATTTTTACCGCTATTCCCCTGTCAATCATTGGTGGTGTTTTCTTACTTGCTTTACGAGGTATGCCTTTTAGTATCAGTGCAGGGGTTGGTTTTATTGCCTTATTTGGGGTAGCCGTGTTAAACGGTATTGTATTGATTGCTGAATTCAACCGCTTACAAAAGTCGGGCATTACCAACATCGTTTACGTAGTAGTTCGCGGGGCAAAAAGTCGTCTGCGTCCTGTATTGATGACAGCTTCTGTTGCATCGTTTGGATTCCTTCCGATGGCCTTGAGTAACGGTGCAGGAGCCGAAGTACAACGCCCGTTGGCCACCGTTGTCATTGGAGGATTAATTCTCGCCACTTTCTTAACTTTATTTATTTTGCCTTTACTATATATTACTTTTGAACAGAAACTGAACTTTTCTTTCTTTAAAAAGAAAAAAGTCAGCAGCCTAACAGCAGTCATTGTCCTGTTGTTTGGAACAAGTACTCCTGTCTTTGCTCAAACTCCAATAACTTTGGAAGAAGCCCTGGATCGTGCCATGACCAACAACCAAACCATTCGAACCGAACAATTGCGTACGGCCTTCGCCAAAGCGTTTATTCATACAGCAACTGACGTTCCACAAGCAACAGTGGCCAGTGAATTTGGGCAAATTAACGGTCCATATACGGATAACAAATTTAGTATCAGTCAGGATATTGCATTTCCAACGATGTACAACAAACAAAAAAAGGTGTATCAGAAAACATGGCAAAAAAGTATTTTCGATTTACATCTCAAGACCCTTGAAATCAAAAGAGAAGTGACACAAAGTTTCTTCGATTACTTCTATTGGAATGAAAAAGAGCAGCTATTACAGCAAGCAGATAGCCTGTACACCTCTTTTTACAACAAGGCGACTTTGCGCTTTCAAAAAGGAGAAAGCACCATATTAGAACAAACCACAGCTAAAAATCAATTGATTAAGATCCAAATGCAACTAAGTGAAATAGCACAAGCGAAGAGCCTAGTTAAATTACAATTGAACTATTTACTCAACACAGTAGAAGATTTACTTCCCGTAGTAGAAGGAAACAAAGTAGAGTTATTGGGATTAGAACAAGACTTTGATTCTAATCCACAGCTAAAAATAGCAGAACAAAACAGCGTAATTGCACAGGCACAAACCCAATTAGAACGATCAAAGTTATTACCTACGATTCAGTTAGTCTATAACAATAGCAGTTTTATGGGATTAGCAGCCAATGAGGTGTATTACACTCGCAAGGATCGTTTTCATGCTTTTCAAGTCAGTTTAACCTTACCGCTCTTTGATTTTGGCCAAAAAGGAAGAATACGCGCTGCTAAAGAAGCAGAGAAAGTAGCAGAAGCGGAATTAACGATGACCAAACAAACTATCGTAAATCGTTATCAACAATTGTTGATAACCCTCAGCAGCAATCAACAAATAGTAGCAAGTTATGAACAACAGGCTCCAAAAGGCGCTGATGTGATTATGCAAACGGCAGAATTGCAATTCGTCAATGGGGAGATTAACTATCTTGAATATGTAATGCTAATCAATCAAGCCTTAGAACTGCTAAGTAACTACTTCGACTCGTTGAAAGCATACAATGACACAGTCATCCAAATCAATTATCTAACTTCAAATAATTAGCCTTATGTCTATCTTATATAAAACTATTCGTCGAATTTCTATTGTACTGGTAGGTTTTTCCCTGTCTACTATGTTCATTCAATGCAAAGACAAAGAAACAACTACAGAAGAAATAACCGTACAGGAAGAAACAGATCTTGTGCAATTAACCGATGCTCAACTCAAACATGTAGAGATAGAAACCACAAAATTTCAAGAGCATATCATCGCTTCTGTACTAAAATTAAACGGAAAAATAGATGTTCCCCCACAAAATTTAATTTCAGTAACCAATCCACTAGGAGGCTATATCAAGCAAACTAAGCTCATGCCTGGTATGCACATCAAAAAAGGCGAGCAAATTGCCATTATGGAGGATCCGCGTTATATTGATTTACAACAAAATTACCTCATCGCTAAAGACAAGTATGAATTTGCTCAATTAGACTACCAACGTCAGAAAGAGCTCAATGCAAGTCAAGCCAGCAGTGATAAAGTCATGCAACAAGCCCAAGCAGAAATGAATGTTCAACGCATTGCGATGAATGCCTTAGGGCAACAGTTGAGTTTGATTAACATCAATCCCTCGACCTTAACCCACAATTCCATTAGTCGATCTATCGCCATTTACAGCCCAATCAATGGTTTTGTAAGTAATACTTATGTCAACATCGGGAAATATGTTACCCCATCAGATGTCATGTTTGAACTCATTGATCCATCGGACATTCACTTAACTCTCAACGTATATGAAAAAGATTTGGATAAATTGGAAGTGGGTCAACGCGTGGTGAGTTACACCAATAACAATCCATCAAAAAAGTACGAAGGCGAAATTGTATTAATCAGCATGGATGTCAACACAGAAGGAACCTCCGAAGTCCACTGTCACTTTGAGAATGTTGAAAAAAACCTTTTACCAGGGATGTATATGAATGCCGAAATTGATACTCACGCTACTTTAACTCAAGCACTTCCTGAAGAAAGTATCGTGTACTTTGAGAAAAAACACTTTGTTTTTATTGAAGTTGGAAAACAAACGTTTCAATTAACGCCTGTAGAGGTAGGAGAAACTGAAAACGGTTTCACAGCAATTCGCAATGCAACTATCCTAGCCAATAAAACCATCGTTTCGAAAGGCGCTTATACCCTGTTAATGAAATTGAAAAATACAGAAGAGGAAGAATAAAACAAACGGTGAATTTACAACAACTAACTATTTTAAGACAAGGAGGTTAAACAATTCACATTTTCAGTAAAAATGCTTGGTTAGTGGTTTTTAAATCTTAAAGTCTTTTATTACTTTTGCACTATGGCAAAACAAGATGATATTTTTAAGAATGTTATTTCGCATGCGAAAGAGTATGGATACATTTTTCCATCTAGCGAAATATACGATGGTTTAAGCGCAGTATATGACTATGCTCAAAACGGTGTAGAATTAAAGAGAAACATTAGAGAGTACTGGTGGAAATCCATGGTACAAATGCACGAAAATATTGTAGGAATTGATGCCTCAATCTTTATGCATCCAACCACATGGAAAGCTTCTGGTCACGTTGATGCATTCAATGATCCTTTAATTGACAATAAAGACAGTAAAAAGAGATATAGAGCAGACGTTTTAATTGAAGACTACTGTGAAAAACTACACCAAAAAGCATTAAAAGAGATTGAAAAAGCGAAAAAACGCTTTGGAGAAGCTTTTGATGAGGAGCAATTCATTGCCACTAATCCACGTGTCGTAGAATACTACGCAAGGAAAAAAGAGATTTTAGAGCGCATGGCTCACGGTTTAGATACAGGTGATTTAGCGGATGTAAAAGCACTAATCGAAGAGTTGGAAATTGCTGATCCAGATACAGGTTCTAAAAACTGGACTGAAGTTCGTCAATTCAACTTGATGTTCGGAACTAAATTAGGCGCTTCTGCTGATACAGCGATGGATTTATACCTTCGTCCTGAAACAGCACAAGGTATTTTCGTCAACTTCTTAAACGTTCAAAAAACAGGACGTATGAAGATTCCTTTTGGTATTGCTCAAACAGGAAAAGCCTTTCGTAACGAGATTGTTGCTCGTCAGTTTATCTTCCGCATGCGCGAATTTGAACAAATGGAAATGCAATTCTTTGTGAAACCAGGTGAGGAGATGAAATATTACGAGTACTGGAAAGACACGCGTTTGAAATGGCATTTATCCTTGGGAATGGGAGCGGAAAACTACCGTTACCACGATCACGAAAAATTGGCTCACTACGCCAATGCGGCAACTGATATCGAATTCGACTTCCCATTCGGATTTAAAGAATTAGAGGGAATTCACTCGCGTACTGATTTTGACTTGAAAGCACACGAACAATTCTCAGGGAAGAAATTGCAGTTCTTTGACAACGAAACAAATTCTTCTTATGTTCCATACGTAGTGGAGACGTCGGTTGGATTGGATCGTATGTTCCTATCCGTGTTTGCCAAATCGCTACAAGAAGAAACTCTAGAAGACGGATCTTCCAGAACCGTACTGAAGTTACCTGCAGTTTTAGCACCAACGAAAGCCGCTATTTTCCCTCTAATCAAAAGAGATGGATTACCAGAAGTTGCGCAAGAAATCATGGAAGATTTGAAGTGGGATTTCAACGTGGCTTATGATGAAAAAGATGCTGTGGGACGTCGTTACCGTCGTGCTGATGCTTTGGGAACGCCATTCTGTATTACCGTGGATCACCAAACATTAGAAGACAAAACGGTTACCATCCGTCACAGAGATACGATGAAACAAGATCGCGTGGCAATTGCCGATCTTCGTTCTATCATCAACGAAGAAGTTTCTATGCGAAACTGGTTAAAAAAAATGATGTAATCTTTGCATTACTTCCCATACAAAACCTCTCAATAGATTTGAGAGGTTTTTTTATTCTACTATTTTCTTAATGTAGGTTAAGTGCTTCGCTATCAGAACTTCGTATCTTTGTACTATTGATAATCACAAAATATAAAAGATATGAGAAAAATAGCTTTATTCGTAGTAGCTGCCTTATTTTCAGTTACTTCCTTTGCACAAACAAAATGGAATGTTGATCCGATGCACTCGTTCTTAAACTTCTCCGTAAAACACTTAGGTATTTCATTCGTTGATGGTAGAATGGACAAATACGAAGGTACATTTACTGGAAATCCAGAAGATTTAACGAAAGGAACCTTCAACTTTACGATTGATGTAAACAGCATCAATACAGGAGTTGAAATGCGTGACAACCACTTAAAATCAGCTGACTTTTTTGATACGGCAAAATTCGGTTCCATGAAATTTGAGAGTACATCGATGAAAAAAACAGGAAAAGATAAATATGAGTTAGTAGGAAACCTAACGATTAAAAATATCACCAAACCTGTTACGTTTAAATTAACCTATGGTGGTTTATTAGCAGATGATGGAAATGGAAATACGAAAATTGGGTTTCAAGCCACCACAACCGTTAACCGTTTTGACTTTGATGTAGCCTATGATCCAACTGGACAAGCGATTGGAAAAAATGTTGATTTGACGGTGAATTTAGAATTCAGTAAAGCTAACTAATCCTTTATATATTTTTAACTAAAAAGGGCTTGCTAAAATTAGCAAGCCCTTTTTATATTTCATCATTTTCAATCACAATTAAGGTATAGGCAACGGGTTTAACAGCATCATTTCGAATGCAATCCGCTACTTTAGACACCGCTACTGGGCGATAGGATCGAAACATTCCTAGGCGATTGAAGAAAGTTAAGATTTTCACCCCTAGCTTTTCACCCGTCCGACTAGAATTTGGTCGAATTAAAGAGCTTGGACGTATGATAATGGTACGATTAAAATGTAGTTGTGCAATTGCCTGTTCAATGCGTCCTTTGAGATACAAATAAAATACCTTACTGCGGTAATCTGCCCCTTTTGAGGAGACCAATACAAAAGTTTGTACCGATTGAGCCTTGCAATATTTAGCAAATTGAATCACATAATCGTAATCAATATGCCATTGATTAGCCTTTCCGCCCGCTTGTTTTTTAGTGGTTCCCAAACAACTAAACGCTACATCTCCTTCAATAAGATGGTACCATTTGTCCATTTCTTCAAAATCAACAACATGACAAATCAGCTTGGGATGTTGGATATCCCAAGGGTTTCGCACAAAAATTTCAACAAACTGGTAACGTTCGTCACACAACAGTTGACGAACTAATACTTTTCCAACGGCTCCCGTAGCGCCAATTATAACAGCTCTCATAACAGTAAATTACGAAAAAAATAAAACCTATGCTATCTTTTTTTAGTTGTTGTCCTTCTTATTTCGCGACTGCATGAGGAGCAAGCATGTGTTTAGGATCCAATAATTCATCTAATTGCTCCTTCGTCATCAATTGATGAGCTAAGATTAAATCATATACACCCTGGCCTGTTTCTAATGCTTCTTTGGCAATTTTGGTACTCGCTTTATATCCGATATAGGGGTTCAATGCGGTAACAATACCTATACTCTGTAAAACTTGTTCCTTTGTATGTTCTGCATTCGCTTGGATACCCGTAATACATTTATCTTTTAACGTATCCATCGCATTGATCATCCACTCGATAGATTCCATTAAACTATGTACCAATACAGGTTCCATTACATTTAATTGCAGCTGAGCTGCTTCGGAAGCCATGGTAATCGTCATATCATTTCCAATTACTTTAAAACACACTTGGTTCACCACTTCTGGAATCACGGGATTCACTTTTCCTGGCATGATTGACGAACCTGGTTGCATTGCAGGGAGCTGAATTTCAGCTAATCCCGTACGTGGCCCTGAAGAAAGGAGACGAAAATCATTACACATTTTGGATAACTTAATCGCTACCTTTTTAAGTGCATTAGAATATGCCACTAAGCCACTTGTATCCGAAGTTGCTTCGATAAGGTTTTCTGCTGAAATGACCGGTTGTTGCATCAATTCTCCTAAATGTTGCGCACAAAGGGTTGCGTAGCCAGGAACCGCATTTAAACCTGTACCAATAGCCGTTGCTCCCATGTTAATTTCCAAAAAGGCTACACTTGCCTCTTCCAACTTTTTAATCTCGCGTTCCAACGTAAAAGCAAAAGCGCCGAACTCCTGTCCTAAGGTCATCGGAACAGCATCTTGCAATTGTGTGCGCCCCATTTTTAAAATATCTTGAAACTCCGTTTCTTTTATACGTAAAGCGGCAACTAATGTAGTTAAGCTCTTTACTACGCGTTGATTCATCTCAAACAGTGCCACTTTAAATGCTGTTGGATAAGCATCATTGGTGGATTGAGATAAGTTCACATGATCATTGGGTGAACAATACTGATATTCTCCTTTGGCATGTCCTAAGATTTCCAATGCACGATTGGCAATAACTTCATTGGCATTCATATTCGTAGAAGTTCCCGCTCCTCCTTGAATCATATCAATAGGAAAGTCCTGATGATACTGCCCCGCAAGAATTTCTTTACACGCTGTTTCAATCGCTTGATAAATAGTTTGATCTAAGATTTGCAACTTCCAATTGGTTTTGGCTGCAGCCCATTTAACCAAGGCCAATCCTTTAATAAAATCAGGATAATCGGCTAATTTCTGTTTAGAAATAGCAAAATTATCCATCGCTCTTTGGGTTTGTACCCCATAATATGCTGCTAAGGGAACTTCGATTTCCCCTAGTAAATCACTTTCAATTCTTGTTTTTTTCATCGTTTTTCTTTTCTTACACTACTTTTATTTATTTTTCCCCCTTGGTTGTTTCAAGAAAATGCTAATCTTCAAAAGTTCCTGAAACATAGTATAACTTCTCTCCCAACAAAGCAAAGATTGAATGTTCATAATGCTGATGCTCTTGTCCACTGGAATCTTTAAAATAAGCGCGAAACACAACCGCTAATTCTGTAGCCGATTCAATTTCCAAACGCAACCATTGATTTTCCTTGGCCCATTGTAAAATTGACTTCTTGCTATATAAATGACGCATACGGGGATGCGTTGTATCAAGGAGGTAATTGGCATTTGCTAAAACGTAAGCCGTATATCTTGATCGCATTAAAGCTTCCGCCGTTGCGGGTTGTTGCATTCCTTTCAACAAGGGCATGCAACATTGTTCTAAGGTATATTCACTTCCACAAGGACACTCCATCTCCTTAGGCTATTTGTTGTTGAACATCTGCTACAATTTTTTGCATCTTGGCTAAACGAACCAATTCTTCATCCGTTTTAGCGAGATCTATTAATTGCGGAAACCGAGACATGATGTCGGTTGCTAATCTTCGTGCCTCATCCATTTTTCCTTGCTTCACCATTTGCTGGAGAATGATTATTAACTTTTCCATGCTTTTTTACTTTTTGCTTATACTATACAAAGATATCGGTTGCTTTCATTTAAAGTAATTTTTTATTCCTGAGATTTCAGTTTATTTTTAAGCAAACGAATTCTTTTTCTTATGCTTAAAAACCTCCTTAACCTCCTCTTTCCAAAAAGTTGCATGGGTTGTACCGTGATTCTCCTTGCCCAAGAAGAATGGTTGTGTACAAGTTGTCGCGTAGCTTTACCTTTTACGAATCAACATCTCAAAGCTCCAAATGAGGCCTTGGGTAAATTTTATGGAAAAGTCAAAATACAACAGGCCAGTTGTTTGCTTTACTATACCAAAAACGGAATAGTAGCCCATCTTCTGCATCAATTAAAATACAACCACCAACCCCGACTGAGTTTTTTTCTTGGAGAAATGTACGCAGAACTACTCGCCCAAGATCGGGTATACCCTTCTGTAGATTTCTTAGTTCCTGTTCCATTACACCGCAAAAAACAACGGCAACGCGGTTACAATCAAGTAGATGGTTTTGCGCAAGCCTTAGCTGAACGCTTTCAAATTCCTATAAACAAGAAAATACTCCTCAAAAACAAACCAACAGCTTCGCAAACCACCAAAAGCTTTCGAGAACGCATACAATCCAAACCTGCTGTTTTTCAACTACAACCCTCGCCTGATTATAACGGAAAGCACTTTCTATTGCTCGACGATATTCTAACTACAGGAAGCACCTTGGAAACTTGTGCGCGCTTATTGCTCCAAATCCCTGAAAGCAAGGTGAGTATTTTGTGTTTAGCTTACACAAAATAAAGTTTTTAAGGGCTGATATTTTCTAAGTAAAAAATATAATTGTTACTTTGCCTTTTCAAAACAAAACTATGTCGAAGTTTCGTCTTTATTTATTTACTTGTGTACTCGTTTTATGTATCACTTGTTTTTCGAATTGTGCAAAAAGAGGTTATATTTCTGGTGGTCCTATGGATACCCTGCCTCCTGTTGTGTTAAAAAGTTATCCGGAGAATTATTCGATTAACTTTGACAAGAATGAGATTAAAATTGAGTTTGATGAGTTTATTAAATTAAAAAATGCCAATCAAAATTTAATTGTCTCTCCTCCGTTGAAGAACAATCCGGACATTTCGCCTATGGGAAGTCCTAAAAAAGTGATGACGATTAAATTAAACGACACCTTACATCCCAATACTACCTATAGTTTCAATTTTGGTGATGCCATCACTGATAATAATGAAGGAAATGTATTGCCACAGTTTAAATATATCTTTTCTACAGGGAGTTATATTGATTCATTGAAATTGGAAGGCACTATACAATCGGCACATCAATTGAAAACGGACAACTTTGTCAATGTAATGTTGTATGATGCCACCACCTTTAAAGATTCGACAGTTTACAAAGAGAAACCGCTGTATATCACGAATACGTTGGATTCATTAACGACTTTTTCTATTGAGAACATCAAGGCGGGAACATACTATGCTGTTGCTTTAAAACAAAAGACCAACAACTATATGTTCAATCCAGATCAAGATAAAATTGCTTTCATTCAGGATACGATAGTCATTCCAACAGATAAAAAGTACAATCTTGTTTTATTTAAATCAGAAGAGAAATTTGGTGCAAAACGCCCCGCTCAAATCTCGGAGAACAAATGGTACTTACCCTATAAAGGAAATAAAGAGGGGGTTATCGTTAAAGTGTCAAAAAATGACAGTTTAGTCCCAAGTATTTATACCCCACTTATAGGAAAAGATTCTCTTCAACTGTGGTTTCCTAAAGTTATAGCGGATTCTCTACATATTGCAGTAAGCAAAGAGGATTATTCGGAGACCTTTACGGTGCGTCCTCGTGTGAAAATGAAAGAAATTGACACGCTAAGTATTACAGCAAAGAACAACAACATTGATTTCAACGAAAACTTTTCATTGAAATCAACTACACCTATTGCTACAGTCAATAAAAATTTGATTCAAATTATCAACAAAGATTCTCTTCCTGTTTCATTTGAAGTGGAGGAAATACTAACGGAACAGAAGATTGAACTGCGATTTGAAAAAAATCAAGAAGAATTGTATCGCATTCAGCTTTTACCGCAAGCCCTAACCGATTTCTTTGGTTATACCAATGACACCTTAAGCTATGCGCTAAAAACAACTAAACACACAGACTACGGAAACTTAAATCTGACGTTAGCTTCTGTTAAACGTTATCCTATTATTGTGGAGCTTATTGACGAACAAGAAAAAATCTATGCGACGCAAATCATCAAAGAGCCACAGGTGGTTAATTTTAACCTATTACCTCCGCGGAAATATTATGTTCGCATTATTTATGATGACAACCAAAATGGCAAATGGGATACAGGATATTATTGGGATAAACGTCAACCTGAAGAGACCTTTTATTCAGATGAACCTATTGATGTACGTGCCAATTGGGATATTAATCAAGACCTAGATGTATTAGCGATTCCCAAAGAGAAACCTGCAATAAATCAGACGATAAAACCAGGAAAACAGCCTGGCAGACGATAAAAAATAAAGCGTACTACTCTTTATACAAAAAGAGCTACCCCATGTGAGGTAGCTCTTTTTTTCTTTCAGGAAAATCCTAGATGCTTCTTGTTCTCTTTATTTTAGTTCAATCTCATCTGCATCTTTCAAAAAAGCAAATCGATGTCGTGCTTGGTCTTGAGCTGCTTGATCCAAAGCAGCATATACGATACGTTCACCTTCAAAAGGTTCAACGAGATATTGTCCCATATAATCTATAAGTTGTGAATGGCCAGAATAAACATTGTTATTTTGATCTTCTCCACAGCGATTGACCCCAATCACATAGCTCATATTTTCAATGGCTCTGGCTTTTAAGAGGGAGTCCCAAGCATAAATACGCTGATCTGGCCAACTAGCCACATACAGCAACAAATCATAAGTTTCACCAACATTACGAGCAAAAGCAGGAAAACGCAGATCGTAACACACCAACGGACAAATCTTCCATCCTTTATATTCGACAACTATGCGTTTCTTTCCAGGAGTATATACTTTTTCTTCTCCCGCTAAAGAGAACAGATGACGTTTGTCGTACGTTTTGTACTCTCCAGTAGGAAAAATAAAAAACAACCGGTTATAAAACTGCCCCTCTTCTTTGATAACTATACTTCCCGTTAAGGCAAAATGAAGCGATTTACAGCACGATTGCAATTCTTCAATAAACTTATCCTCCATCGTCATAAAAACGCGCTCAGGATGCATGGTAAAGCCTGAGGTAAACATCTCAGGTAGAACCACCAAATCTGTTCCTGTTTCAATTTGCTGTAATTGAGTTTTAAAGTAGTTCTTATTTTGCTCCACATCCTCCCAAACTAAAGGAGCTTGAATTAATGCTATTTTCATATTGGTTTAACTAAGTATTCAAAAATACAAAATATAATTGGTACACCTCCCGCTCACCAAGTAGGAGTTGCCATGCCTGCTGCTGCTGGGAACGCAAGAAAAAAGATATAAATAAAAAAAGCAGAACGCGATGTTCTGCTTTTTCCTTTTTCAAAAAAATATTAAAATCTACTATAAGGCAGCTTTAAGGTATTCTCTATTCATACGAGCGATATTCTCTAATGAAATACCTTTTGGACATTCAACCTCACAAGCACCTGTATTTGTACAGTTACCGAAGCCTAAAGCGTCCATTTCAGCAACCATGTTCATTACACGATCCGCTGCTTCTACTTTACCTTGTGGCAACAAAGCAAATTGAGAAACTTTAGCCGAGACGAATAACATGGCTGAGGAGTTTTTACACGTTGCTACACATGCTCCACATCCGATACAAGTAGCCGCGTCAAATGAACGGTCAGCATCGTGCTTAGGAATAGGAATTGCGTTAGCGTCTTGTGTATTTCCAGAAGTATTTACCGAAATAAATCCTCCGGCATGTTGAACTTTATCAAAAGCGGTACGGTCTACAACTAAGTCTTTAATTACAGGGAAGGCTTTCGCTCTAAATGGTTCAATATAAATAGTATCCCCATCTTTGAACTTTCTCATGTGTAACTGACAAGTCGTAATTCCTCTATCTGGTCCGTGCGCTTGTCCATTAATAAATAACGAACACATTCCACAAATACCTTCACGACAATCGTGGTCAAATGCTACGGGATCATCACCTTTCTCGATCAGCTCATTGTTTAACACATCAAGCATTTCTAAGAAAGACATATCAGGAGAAATATTGTTGATTTTATATTCAACGATTTTTCCTTGTTCTTTAGCGTTTTTTTGACGCCATATTTTTAATGTAAGATTCATCTGCATCGAATTTTTACAACAAGATATGATTCAAGAATCAATACCTCAATATTATTTATAACTACGAGTTACCAACTTAATATTCTCATACACCAAGTCTTCTTTGTGAAGAACAGCGTCTCTTGGGTTTCCTTTATATTCCCAAGCTGCAGCGTACGCGAAGTTTTCATCATCACGTTGTGCTTCTCCATCTTCTGTTTGGTGTTCTTCACGGAAGTGACCTCCACAAGATTCTTCACGGTGTAAAGCATCTTTCGCGAATAATTCACCTAACTCTAAGAAGTCAGCTACTCTAAGCGCTTTTTCTAATTCTTGGTTAAAGCTTTCTGCAATTCCAGAAACTTTCACGTCTTTGTAGAATTCTTCTCTTAATGCAGCAATTTCGTCCATCGCTTCGTTTAGACCTTGTGCATTACGAGCCATACCTACTTTATCCCACATGATTTTACCTAATTTCTTGTGGAAATAATCTACCGAATGAGATCCCTTATTATTCATTAAGTGATCAATCATGTCTTGTACATTTTTCTCCGCAGCGTCAAATTCTGGTAAATCAGTTGGAATAGCACCCGTACGAATATCGTCCGCTAAGTAATCCCCGATAGTATAAGGCAATACGAAATATCCATCTGCCAATCCTTGCATCAATGCAGAAGCTCCTAAACGGTTTGCTCCGTGGTCTGAGAAGTTCGCTTCACCAATTACATAACATCCTTCGATTGTAGACATTAAGTTGTAATCAACCCAAACTCCACCCATCGTATAGTGAACCGCAGGGTAAATCATCATTGGTGTTGTGTATGGATCCTCATCAACGATTTTCTCATACATTTGGAATAAGTTACCATACTTATTCTCTACCACTTCTTTTCCTAATTTATACACTAACTTCGCATCGTTTTCATCTAAATGGTGAATACGCGCTTGTTCTTTACCGTAACGCTCAATAGCAGAAGCGAAGTCTAAGTAAACTGCTTCACCAGTTGCGTTAACTCCATATCCAGCATCACATCTTTCTTTTGCAGCACGAGAAGCAACGTCACGTGGCACTAAGTTACCGAATGATGGATATCTTCTTTCTAAGTAGTAATCTCTATTTTCTTCTGCAATTTGTGTTGGTTTTAAACGACCTTCACGAATTGCAACTGCATCTTCCATGTTTTTTGGCACCCAGATACGTCCATCATTACGCAAAGACTCAGACATCAATGTTAATTTTGATTGGTGGTCTCCTGTAACAGGAATACATGTAGGGTGAATTTGTGTAAAACATGGGTTAGCAAAGAAGGCTCCGCGTTTATGTGCTTTCCAAGCAGCAGTCACGTTAGATCCCATTGCGTTTGTCGATAAGAAGAATACGTTTCCATACCCACCTGTAGCAATCACTACTGCGTGTCCTGAATGACGTTCAATCTCACCGTTTATTAAGTTACGAGCGATAATTCCTCTTGCTTTTCCATCAACTAATACTAAATCAAGCATTTCGTGACGGTTGTACATTTGGATCTTACCACGACCGATTTGACGGTTCATCGCAGAGTATGCTCCTAATAATAATTGTTGACCTGTTTGTCCTTTTGCGTAGAAGGTACGAGAAACTTGTGTTCCTCCAAAAGAACGGTTGTCTAATAAACCGCCGTACTCACGTGCTAATGGCACACCTTGCGCCACACATTGGTCAATAATATTCGCTGAAACTTCAGACAAGCGGTGAACGTTTGCTTCACGTGCACGGTAATCTCCACCTTTTACAGTATCATAGAATAATCTGTAAATCGAGTCACCATCCCCTTGATAGTTTTTTGCAGCGTTAATCCCTCCTTGTGCAGCAATAGAGTGCGCACGACGAGGTGAATCTTGATAACAAAAAGCTTTTACATTATAACCAAGCTCTGCTAATGTTGCAGCCGCTGATCCACCAGCTAATCCTGTTCCTACAACGATCACATCAATGTTACGTTTATTCGCAGGGTTCACTAATTTAATGTGGTTTTTATAATCAGACCATTTCTTATCGATTGGTCCTTGAGGTATCTTTGAATCTAATTTCATAATCAATTTCTTTAGGACTATTTAATAAAGTGAATGTACAATGGAATGATCGCGAATAAAGCGGGCACTAAGTAAGCGAATGCATACCCAAGACCTTTAATCAAACAGTTGTACTTTGGATTATTTATCCCTAAAGATTGGAATGCACTTGCAAAACCATGAGATAAATGGAATCCAAGAACAATCATTGCGATTACATATAAAATTGTGCTAATCAATCCTGTAGAAGGATCTTTGAAAAACTCAACTGTAATTTTATGTAAATCTTTGTAACCATCTGCAATTTTTAAATCCATTCCTTTTTGGTAAAATGCAGTTCCTTTAATTTCCAATTGTCCCGACTCAACCGCTCTTACATCAATGGGTTGCTCTTGAACTGTTTTGTAAATTGTAATCGGTTCTTCTTGACCTTCAACTGTAACTTCTATTGTTTGCAAAGGCATAGCCGAAAAGTGCATTTTCGCCCAGAAATTAACCATGTGCGTTACAATAAAAACCAACAATAAAGTTCCCAATACCGCCATGTTACGAGAAGCCCATTTGCTGTTTGCTCCAGCATTGTTCTTCGCATATCCAATCGGACGAGCTTTTTTGTTTTGAACCGTTAGAACTATACCATCAATCGCGTGGAAAAGGATTGAGATATACGTTACGTAAGATAATACTTTTACAGCTGGATTAGTTGTCATGAATAAGGCATACTCATTGAATTTTGACGCATCCCCAAAAATCAACTGAAGATTCCCTATCAAGTGACCAACTAAAAACAAGCATAAAAATAACCCTGTAAGAGCCATCCAATATTTCTTTGCAATGGATGACTTTAAAAGTGCAGATTTTGCCATAATGTAATTTTAATTGTTTTTCTTGAAAAAATCTCTCAAAAATACACCTAATTAACGTTATCCACAATGTATGAGCGTTTATTTATATTGAATATAAACAAAGTTTTTTATCTTATTTTACTTAAAAAAAAAGTAGAATGAAACTAGATTTAAGACCAAATAGTATATTATTTCAAAAGATTCTAAAACGACTTTAAAATATTCGCATCTATAACAAGAATAAAGTCAGCCAAACCTAGATTGAGTTTTTCGAAATTGCCTACTTGATCCGCTTCAACCATTGTAATTGTCGCTACGTTCAACTGAGGAGCATACTGTTTCAAGTACCAAAAAACACCTTCATAGTTATTGCTGTGGTACGAACCATTATAGTGTACAAACACGCGACCTGCCTTATGATTCAATTGAATGAAATGCGCCATTGTTGCATCTTTAATCGCCTGTGCTTTAGGCAAATTCTCATTAACGTGATCGCCCTCAAACATCGTCAACATTTCTTTATACCCTGGTAATTCGGGATCATATGGAAAAGGAAGCGGCGCTATCCATGCTTTTTCTTCCACTTTTAGAGTATCTAGAGCCTCCATTCCACCTTTATACAACAAGCTCGCATAACGACGAGGCACATTAGTCGCGATAAATGGAAGCTGATTTTGTTTCGCATATTCAACTAACGGACGATAATCTCCTTTATAATTATTCCACAAACGCACCTCTTTTTCAAAATCTTCTTCCGAAATTTCGCCTGAGACATACTTCGATAGCCCCAGTTGGTTATCTGCTTCAAACATTTCTGCACCAAGTATCAGTTGATTCGTTTCCCCTAAACTTTGCGTCACTTTGAGTTGCAGCCAATGGCCCAAGGAGTTATTGTGATACTCTCCAAATAGAACAACCTCCGATTTAGCCAAAGTTTTAATCATTTGTTTATATGTTACCTTCTTCCCTTTCGCATTGTAAATCTGATAGGGTTGTCCATTGCTGGCAAAAACGGTTCCTACTAATAAAGCGAATAATACGCTATAGATATATTTCATGTTTACACTGTTTTATAAGCCTCAAAGATACTTCTATTTGAATAATTTAGAATAAATAAAAATAGAAATCCCAGTTCGAAATGGCAATTCTAAGAGAGAAAGTTTTTTTTTCGTGTAGCAACCTGTACTTTTGCTTTACAAAATTTATCTAATGATTTCAAAATCGCTACGCTATAAAAATATACAAATCAATTACTACGAGGAAGGCAAAGGACATGCTGTTATTTTCTTACATGGTTTCTTGGAAAATGCCAAGATGTGGACCGATTACATGAAACACTTTTCAAACAAGTACCGCGTCATCAGCATAGACTTATTAGGCCATGGTGATACGGATTGTTTGGGTTATATCCACAGTATGGAAGATATGGCAGATGCGGTTCATGCGGTAATCACCCAGTTAAAGCTAAAGCGCATAACCTTGATTGGTCATTCCATGGGGGGATATGTCTCCTTAGCCTTTGCAGAACTATATCCTGATTACGTTAAAAACCTCATCTTAGTCAACTCCACCGCTCGTGCCGATAGTCCGGAACGCGTCCTAAATAGAGATCGAGCAATTGAACTCATCAAGAAAAATGCACCCATGTTTATCGCGATGGCGATTAACAATTTATTTGCCGATCACATTAGACCCTTACATGCACAAGAAATAAACAATACACGAGAAGAGGCATTAAAAACCTCAACTCAGGGAGTTATTGCCGCTTTAGAAGGGATGAAAACGCGCGTTGATCGAGAAGTCTTGTTGCATTTTGCTCCCTATTCAATCTCCTTTATCTTAGGAAAAGACGATCCCGTTATGCCGTGTCAAGAAACTGTGGAACAAATCCTAAACACGAAGGCTAGTTTAAGCACACTCGATGGAGGTCATATGCTTCACATTGAACAAAAAGAAGCCCTTAAACAGCAAATTAGTGAATTACTTAAAAATGAATAAACAAAAAAGCGAGTGTGATACTCGCTTTTTTTATAAGGTCTCCACAAAAGGAGTTTCTTGATCCAAGATAACCAAAATTAATTTAATTAATTCTTCTTTAAAGGCATCCAAAACAACAGGAGTAATCTCGTGATTTACAGATCGTCCTTCTCGAACACCGAAAAACAAGAATCCCTCTCGTCGGTTCTTAAAGGAATAAATACCTGCTTCCAATGTATCCAACTGATGTTGTTCAGCATACATCAAGGCATAGCACAAGAGCTGAATGATTTTGTCATTTTTCAACTGTTCTGTCAATCCTTCCCATTGGAATAATTTCACCTGATTGGATTCTACTTTTCCCGTTTTATAATCAATTACGCGTACTTTTCCATTGCGGCGCTCAATGCGATCTACAAAACCAAACAATTTAATTGGAAAGGGCAGGCGATGATCGTCCAATACATGTTCTAAACGCGTCTCCAAGGCTAATAGCTCTACTTCATCTCCTTGTTCCAACCCCTTTATTTCCTCACGTAAAAAATGAAAGACGTTGCGTTTCGCCACTTCAAAAGCTAAGAGATTCTTCCCCATTTTCTCTTTATCACTATTGTAAATTTCTTCAAACTGCCGCTGAACTTCTACATCAGCTTTCCGTTGAATTTCTTTAATCATCGAAACCTCTAATAGCTGTCCAATATACGGCTGATAGAGATATTCCAAGGCATTGTGAATAATGGTTCCCAACGTATTCAAAGCCACGCTTTCCTCTACCTCATCCACTTCGCGTATACGCAACACCTGTTGAATATAAAACTGCAACGGATTGCGCAAATAAGTGGTTAAAGCGGAAGGCGAAAATCCTCGAATCGTTGCGATTTCTTGAAGCTTTGTTCGTAAAGCCTCCGATTTAGCAATGGCAATAGGTTCATACGCTTTATCAGGTAAATAGGCTGAATACGTCACCGTAGACAATTGGTGTTTAGGTTGGGGTTCCATCTCCAATTGAGCGAAAAAGCGACTCTTCTCTCCCGCATCTATTCCCTCTGCTTGTGAATTGTATATCAAATATACCTGTTTTGCTCGCAACAGTAAATGATAGAAGTGAAAGCTATAAATAGCATCTTTCTCTTTATAGGTAGGCAATCCCAACTCTCTTTTCACATCATAGGGAATGAAGGAATTCTGACTTTTTCCGGAAGGAAATTTTCCCTCATTGACCGAAGTCAAAATAACCGTTTCAAAATCCAACACCCTACTTTCCAAGATTCCCATGATTTGCAATCCTTCTAACGGATCTCCTTCAAAAGAAACTTCACTCATTTCCATTACCTGTTTATATAATACCTGAAGTAATTCAAGGGAGTGGATAAACGGATAATTCTCACAATAGGACAGCAGGCGATTTAATAAGTTATAGGTAGAAAACAAAAATGCTTTCATCAAGCGATTTTGCTGACTATCCACAGCTAATTTATTTTTTACGCGAATGACCAATGCGATCAAACGCTTTAATATCTCTGCTGGCGCTTTTTCTTTCCAGCTATCAAAAACCAAACGTTTAGCTTCTTCATCTGCATTTTTTATCCAAGGTTCAAATCGGTCAAAAGAGAAAAACGTCAAGTTTTTTTTCTGTATTTCAGTCACCACTGCATCTACATCAAATAACCCTTCCATCACTGGACTTGTCAACACTTCCAACACATCGCGATAATAGAATACGTACTGTTTACCGCCGCGGCGAACAGCTGCTAGATGCATTTTGAAAATCTTATTCAAAAACAATTGCACTGGACTACTGTTACCACTGTATCCCATGGTAATATTCAAACTACTAACTGCATCTGGAAGTCCGTACAGTACTGGTTGAAGCAAATTTTCATCCCCTAAAACCACAGCAATTTCATCCAGTGAAGTTCCCTTAGCGAGCACTTGATCTACAAGAGCTCCAACTATTTTTGCCTGCCCCACACTTTTAGGCGTTTGAATAATTTCAATCTTTTTTTCCTCACTAAAACACGTGGTAATCCATTCAAATGGATGATTTTGATAGTATGGCCATTTTTGTTTTATTCTTCTCAAGAATAAGCCTGCATCGTGATAAGGATCAAGTAAAAAAACCTCATCAATATCCCAAAAAACACGGGCTTTACCTTCAACTAAAAAATGCTGAATAATCACTTCCTCTGCCGCATTCAAAGCATTGAAACCCGCAAAATAATATTTTTTATCACTAGCACTCAAAAACGTCTGATGCACGGCTACAGCCTCGCGATAAACCATCCCTTGATAGCCAATTTTCTTCGTTTTTAGATGCTCATATAAGGCGGAATAATATCCTGGTATTTGTTCCCAAAATTGCAGGTAATTCTTGACAATATCCGTCTGCTGATTAACATCGACAGCCCAGTGATTGATATCTTCTATATCTTTTAAATAGCTAAAAACATGCTGCGGATTCAACAAATAGCGATCCACTTCATTAAAATCTTGCAGGAGCATGCGCGCCCAATTGACAAAATAATCGAAGTCTTCAGCTTTCTCTTTCAAAAGTTGCTTATAAACGAGGTAAAACTCAAATAACAGCTCAATCGAATCAATTCCTCTTAATTGAGCAATATCCTCAACCAATTCTTCTACGCTAATAATGGTTGGAGCAAAAACACGCGTATCATAAAACAACTTTAGCTGTTCTAACAAGAATACCTTCGCTCTTTTATTGGGCAACACGACTACTAAGCCGTCCATCGTTAGTGGAAAATCCTTCTTTATTTCTGCGCAGAATTGGTGTAAAAAACGTTGTTGACTCATGTGAATAAAGGTACTAAAAAAAGGGCTTCGATTACTCGAAGCCCTTTTCTATCTTATGATGTGGTTCAATTATTTTTGTAATTGAATTTCAACACGTCTGTTTAACTCACGTCCTTTAACTGTTTTGTTAGAAGCGATTGGGTTTTCAGAACCGTAACCTTTAGAAGTTAAACGGCTAGCATCAACACCTTGCTCTACTAAGTATACTTTTACAGCGTTAGCTCTGTTATCAGATAATGGAACGTTAATTTTGTCAGATCCTGTACTGTCAGTATATCCAGCGATGTGGAATTTAGCAGTTGGGTATTCTTTCATAATTTTCACGATGTTATCTAACACAGCGTAAGAAGCATCTTGGAATGTGAACTTACCAGTATGGAATAAGATTGTTTTTCCATATTCGTTCAATTGTTTCACTTGCTCTTCTTTGATTTCTGGACATCCTCTGTTTGAAGCAGGACCAGGAACATCTGGACACTCATCTAAATGATCTGGCACTCCGTCTCCGTCTCTATCTGGCCAAGGACAACCTTTGTTTTCTTTTGGACCAGGAACTTCAGGACACTCATCTAAATGATCTGGCACACCATCACCGTCTGTATCAGGACATCCGTTGAATTCTGGTAAACCTGGAACATCTGGACATTCATCTAAATGATCTGGAATACCATCTCCGTCTGTATCAGGACATCCGTTGAATTCTGGTAAACCTGGAACATCTGGACACTCATCTAAATGATCTGGAATACCATCTCCGTCTGTATCAGGACATCCGTTGAATTCTGGTAAACCTGGAACATCTGGACACTCATCATATTTGTCTAGGATTCCATCTCCATCTCTATCCGATCCACCAAATTGGAAACGAATACCCATGAAGTGTTGCATATGAGATGCTACATCTACATCTGGCGTTCTTGTATCGTCAAATGAATGTTTGTACGTCGATTGAACTGTTAACGCGATGTTTTCAGTAAACCAAAAGTTTAACCCTAAACCTCCATTCACAGTACCTGTACTTGCATCACCCATAAAAGTATAACCTCCACCTACTAATAAGAATGGGTCAACTACTTTTGTGTTTAATAATTCTTTGAAGCTATATTTAACTTCTGCATCAATACCGTAGTATGATAAATCTCCAGGGTTGTACTTTAAGTATCCTTCAGATTCTTTTGCAATAAATTTTTCAATTTTATTTACAGATCCTACTACACCCAAAGAAAATCCGTCTCCTAGGTATCTAGATACGTTTAAATAAGAGATTGATGGTAAAATATTCCAATCCGAAGTTTGGAAATAACCTCCCATTCTGTGTGAAAACCCTTTAGCTGAACTAACTTTAGTGTTTACAGCATTCGCACCAATAGTTACAGCCCACGGATGGTCGGCATCCTGCGCTTGAGTCGAAAGCCCCGCACATAGTATTGCCGCTGCAATTAATTTGTTGAGATGTTTCATAACTTTATTTTTCTATTTATTGTAATGTTAAAACAAAAATACAATTATATGTGTAGTTAACAAATTTTATTCTTAACAATTATTATGATTTACTAAAAAAACCTAATATTTAGATTACATTTAGCTCTTTTCCTACCTCAATAAAGGCTTGAATAGCCTTATCTAGGTGTTCTTGTGTATGTGCAGCAGATAATTGAACGCGAATTCTCGCTTTTCCTTGTGGCACGACTGGATAGAAAAATCCAATCACATAAACCCCTTTCGTCAATAGGCGATCAGCCATCTCTTGAGAGAGTTTTGCATCATATAACATCACTGGAACAATAGCCGAATCTCCATCAATAAAGTCGAATCCTGCTTTTTTCATACCTGCTTTAAAATAATTGGTATTCCACTCCAATTGATCGCGTAATTTTGTATCTTTTTTCAACAACTCAAACACTTTCAATGAAGCTCCAACAATCATCGGCGCTAAAGAGTTAGAGAATAAATAAGGACGTGAACGCTGTCTCAACAACTCGATAATTTCTTTTTTACCTGTTGTATATCCTCCCATTGCTCCTCCTAAAGCTTTTCCTAATGTACCTGTGATAATATCTACACGGCCCATTACATTTTTAGCCTCCATTGTTCCTTTTCCTGTAGCTCCGATAAATCCAGCAGCATGACACTCATCCACCATAACTAAAGCATCGTATTTATCTGCCAAATCACAAATCTTATCTAAGGGCGCTACTAATCCGTCCATAGAGAATACTCCATCTGTTACGATAATCTTGAAACGGTGTCCCGCCTCATTTGCTTTTATTAATTGTTGTTCTAAATCAGCCATGTCGTTATTTTCATAACGGTAACGCGCTGCTTTACACAAACGAACTCCGTCAATAATAGACGCGTGATTTAAGCTATCTGAGATAATAGCATCTTCCGCACCCAATAAAGGTTCGAATACCCCGCCATTCGCATCAAAAGCTGCCGCGTATAAGATTGTGTCTTCTGTTCCATAAAAATCCGCAATCGTTGCTTCTAATTGTTTGTGAATATCCTGTGTTCCGCAGATAAAACGAACCGATGACATTCCGAAACCATGCGTATCCAAAGCATCCTTCGCTGCTTGCACGACTTCTGGATGTGAGGATAATCCTAAATAGTTATTTGCACAAAAATTTAATACTTTTTCTCCCGTAGAAACTGTAATCTCTGCTCCTTGTGGCGACGTAATAATTCTCTCCTTTTTAAATAAACCATTGTCTTCAATCGACTTCAACTCTTGTTGTAAATGGTCTTTAATTTTTCCGTACATACTTACTCTTTTTAAGCGTTAACTATACTCTTTTACAAATGTATTATATTTAAATCATCCACTCCCATATATAAAATAACTTTTTTAGCTACTTCATAGCCCATCTCTTGCAGTGATTCTTCATATTTTTCCAATTGCTTGACATATTTTTCTTCTGGTTTTCCCGTTTTGTAATCCAATAAATAGGCTTTTTCCCCCTGGATTACTACACGATCGGGAATTAAGTTATTTTTATTCTTTCCGATAATCATGCGTTCATTATACACCTCACCTCCAGCAAAGAATACTTGTAGGTCTGGATGATTAACGATTTGTTGAATCGCTTGTGTAAAATTCGCCTTGTCACTTGCTACAATTAGTCCTTCCTCTAAGGCCCGTTCAATAGCCATATCAATATCGGTGGCGGTCTGAATAAAAGACATAATTTTATGCGTAATATTTCCATACGCAATCGCCTCTCCTACTTGAGTATCCCACATCAAGGCTTCACGTTCGGCAATTTTAATAGCATTAAAATCAAAGAGAGTAGCCACACTTTCAATTAATTTCGTTTGAGTAGTCCCTCCTTCCCTTTGCTTAGACAATCGTTCGGGTTGTCCGAATTCATACACGAATTGCTCTTCTTGATATAAACCTTGTTGGCGCAAATAGTGAATAAAGAAGCGCGACATATTATTTTTGTACTCTCCATCCGCTTTCAAATCACGGGTTGTAATAATATACAATTGTTCTTCTGCTCGCGTTAAGGCAACATACAATACATTAATATTGTCCAGAAGCTCTTCTTGTTCTTTTTCCGCGTACAACGCCTCAGCATACGCTCCATAGTCCTTCACCTCTTTTTTTGCATCGACTAAGGCTTTGGGCAATTCAATCCCCACATCAAGTGCGTCGAATTCCACCCATAATTTATCGCGATTGGAACGATCATAATCTTCTTCAGCGAAAGGAAAAATAACCACAGGAAATTCCAATCCTTTGGATTTGTGAATCGTCATCAATTGCACAGCCTCTTTTCCCTCTGGGGTTGGAATACTAAATTTATGATTATTGTCCTCCCAATACAGAATAAAATCTCCAATACCATATTGATTCTTGCTAGTGCGCTCTAAGACAATATCCAAAAAATACAAGACATATGAGCTGGTCGCCTTCGCAGGGAAAAAGGCGCGAATAATAATTTCTACTGCCTCATACAAGGATTTCTTTCGACATTGATCAAAGGAAATCACAACATCCTTGGTCTGTAACCACGCTTCAAAGGCCGAATCGACCCCGAAGGACAATCCTTCTTCAATAAAATCATGAACCGCTTCTTGCTGTCTCTTGTTTGCGATATAGTACAGTATCATCGATTTAGATTCCTTATCTTCTTTGTTGCGGATGTAGCGCAATACATCCATAATTAAACGCACTTCCGTAGCATGACTAATGAGAAGCGAATCTGAAGATAAAATGGGAATTTCTTGTTCGGTCAAATAATTGGCTAATGCAATCCCATGGGCGCGTTTACGCGTCAACACCACCATATCACTATACGGAAACCCCTGTTCTTTGCAACTTTGTATCCTTGCTAAAGTTGCTTGTAAATACAGCTGTTCTTTATCAATTTCATTTTCTTTATCCACCAAACTCTCATCGAGAAATTGCAAGTTGACATAACCTCCCACCTTGGAATTGATTTCCTGATAACTCTGGTGTTCATAGATATGCTTGTAATCCTCTTGGGTAAAGAAAGAAGAAATACCGTTAAAAAACGTATTGTTAAATTGAATCACCTCCGAATAGCTTCGGTAATTTTTGCCTAATACCACGACTTCTTTGTCGGGATTAGAGAACGGATTCACCTCTTTACTCAAAGCGATAAACTGTTCTGCTTTTCCTCCTCGCCAGCGGTAAATGGATTGCTTGGGATCTCCTACTAACATCAACGTTCCCTTTACTCCAAAGTCTTCACCCGCCAGCGCATTATCAATCAACGGTACTAGATTGTCCCATTGCATGACTGACGTATCCTGAAACTCATCAATAAAGAAATGGCGATAACGCTCTCCCAAGCGTTCATAAATAAATGGCGCTGGTTGATGCTGAATCTCATTGTGAATAATCGCATTAAATTGGCTAATCGACAGCATATTTTTTTCGTCTTGAATCTGCTGCATTTCAATACCCAAAATATTCAAAAGCGACAGCGGTGTAATATTTTTTAAAAAAGCTTGATAAAACAAGCGTTTGGCAAACAGTTGATAGATTGTCGCCAATTGATGGAGTACATCAGGTAATAGTGCTTCAATCGTATCTCGATCTTTGGCTGCCTTCAGAATAGTCACCTCTTCAAATTCAACATATTTGCGTTGTGTACTTTTATCGGTATCATTTATAATGGCTAAAAGGTGATTCGGAAAGGTCCCCCTGGAAAAGGATTTCATATCTACCCCTTTGTCGATTAACAAATCCCAAATGGCTTTTCCTCTTTGCTGGGTATCTTGGGTAATTTCTTCAATCTTTTTGCGCAGATAATCTCGCGTTACGACAAAATCTTGGAGAGTCTTTTGATCAAATAACGCAATCTCCTCTCGATTGTTTTCATTGAGCAACAAAGCCCCCATTTCTTTTAACTCTCGAGTGATATCCCAGCTCTTGTCATTATCCGCTTTATCAATTGAAAAATCAATCAATACTTTGGTCAATTCCTCATCTGTCCCAGCTTTGGCAATGACAGAATCTACCGCTTCTTTCAGCAGTTCATCTGAATCTAGGGATACTTCAAAACTCATGGGTAAATTCAGGTCAAACGCAAAGGAACGAATCACCTTATGAGTAAATTTATCAATGGTTGAAATATCAAAGGAAGCGTAATTGTGAATGATATGCTTCATGATGCGTTCTGACTTCTCTTTAATTTCCGTCTCTTTCATTCCAGTTTCTTCCACCAATTGATCCAACATAGACTGAAACTTGGACCCAGTATCCACTTGTGAAAACGCATAGAGGCAGGAAAGAATTCGATTTTTCATTTCTGCCACTGCTTTATTGGTAAAGGTGATTGCCAAAATTTTTCGATACGCATCATCTGATCGGTCAACTAAGACAATTTTCAAATATTCTTTTACTAATGTATGTGTTTTTCCTGAGCCCGCAGAGGCATTATACACTGAAAATGAAGCTGTTTCCGCTTTAACCATTCAATTATCCCTTAACTTTTATTAACCCTTAAGATTTTTTATATTCCATAGAAAATCCCTAAATTTGAATAAAAATAACACTAATCTTTAAATAATACGAATTATGGCTTTCGAATTACCGCAATTACCTTATGCGTACGACGCATTAGAACCACATATTGACGCACGTACAATGGAGATCCACCATACGAAACACCACAATGCTTATACGACTAATTTAAATGCAGCAATCGCTGGTACTGAATTAGAAGGAAAAACAATCGAGGATATTTTAGCAAACCTTGATATGACAAATGGTGCAGTTCGCAACAACGGTGGAGGTTTCTATAACCACAACTTATTCTGGACTGTAATGAGCCCGAATGGTGGTGGAGAACCAACAGGAGAATTAGCAGATGCTATTGCTAAGGATTTTGGTTCATTTGCAAACTTCAAAGAAGCTTTCGCAAAAGCAGGTGCTACGCAATTTGGTTCAGGATGGGCTTGGTTATGCGTGAAAAATGGTAAGTTAGAAGTATGTGGTACTCCAAACCAAGACAACCCACTTATGCCAGGTGTTGCTTGTGGTGGAACTCCAATCTTAGGAATGGACGTTTGGGAACATGCTTACTACTTAAACTACCAAAACAGACGCCCTGACTATATTTCTGCTTTCTTCAGCGTAATCAATTGGGCTGAAGTTGCTAAACGATATGCAGCAGCAAAATAAGACATAAAGAGTAAACTCTTTTAATAATGAAAGGGAAGTATCGCGGATACTTTCCTTTTTTTATTTGAATAAATAAAAATTCACTCGTTTTCCTTCTAATGTTATCCTTTTTTTTACCCCCTCCCTACTCTATTTTTTTGTAATTTCCCCTTCTATTACTCTTAATCTGTTCCACATGCAACTAGACTACGAACCAGAAAGCCTAAGACATAAATCGAAAAGGAATTACCTCATCATTGGATTAAATATTGTCATGCTCTTTAGCTTGATTCACTTTCTCCCTTATGAGCCTCAAGTCAATAAAGGACTCGCTTTACTTGCTTTTGTAGCCGTTCTTTGGTTGACGGAAGCCCTACACGTAACGACTACTGCTGTTTTTGTTCCCGTACTCGCTATAGGTTTAGGGTTAACGGATGTGCAACCTGCCCTTGTCTCTTTTGCAGATCCTAATATCTTTTTATTTTTGGGAGGATTCGTCCTCGCTGGCGCTTTACATGTACAAAAATTAGATTTGATTATCGCCGGCAAGATTATGTACCTAGCCAAAGGAAGACTCGCACATGCCATCTTTTATTTGTTTCTCGCTACGGCAATTCTATCCATGTGGATTAGCAATACGGCTACTGTAGCCATGATGCTTCCCTTAGTCACAGGAATTTTAAGTCAATTGGATAAATCCCAACACCGCAATACCTATGTCTTTGTTTTACTGGGAATTGCTTATAGCGCGAGCATTGGTGGAATGGGAACCATCGTAGGAAGTCCACCCAACGCCATTGTTGCCTCTCAACTCAATCTATCTTTTGCGGAATGGATGAAAATGGGTTTTCCCATGGTGATTATCCTTCTTCCCCTGATGATTGCTGTCATCTATTTTGTCTTTAAACCTAAGCTCAACCTGCGATTCGAACATCAAATGGACGTGATTCCCATGAATACAGACCGCTGGATTACCCTGGGTATCTTTTTATTAACAGCTATTTGTTGGATTCTAAGCAACCAAATCAATCCCTTATTTGCTGCTTTGGTTGGATTTGACGGCAGCTTCAAGAATTTTGATACCTTTATTGCTCTAGGGGCGTTTATACTCATCTGTATTAGTCAGGTGTCCCGATGGAAAGAATTGCAACACAACGTCGATTGGGGTGTTTTACTGCTCTTCGGAGGAGGATTAACCTTAAGCATGGTACTCAAAGAATCAGGAGCGAGTAAAGTAATGGCCGATTTACTCGTTGCGCTGATTCACGACAGTTCATTTTTTATCATCAGCCTAATCGTTGCCTTCTTTATTGTGTTCTTGACAGAATTTACCTCCAATACCGCTAGTGCGGCACTTTTGGTTCCTATTTTCTTCTCAATCTCTCAGGAATTAGGTATGCATCCACTAGGGCTATCCATGATTATCGGACTCGGTGCTTCTTGTGCCTTTATGCTCCCTGTAGCCACACCACCCAATGCGATTGTATTCGGCACCGGTGACATTCAACAAAAGGAAATGATGAAAGCAGGGTTTATCCTCAATATATTTTGTGCAGTGATTATCGCTGTGGTGGCTTACTTTTTTTGGTTGGGGTAATTCAAACGAATTAAATTCACAAAAAAAGCACCAATCTCTCGATCAGTGCTTTTCAGTATCTAAACAGTTTTTTTATTAATACGGTTTCTCGTCTCTACCTTCAAAGTAGTTGATGAAGGCGCGGTTTACTACACGATTTCCTCCTTTTGTAGGGTAGTCTCCTGTGAAGTACCAGTCTCCAAGGTTTTTTGGACACGCTTTGTGTAGGTTTTCAATCGATTGGAACACAATTTGGATTTCCGATTTAGTCCCTTCTTCTGTTACCATTTGTGCAATCTTAGCTGAAATCTCTTCGTCTGTGAAAGGAGCATAAATCTCTTTTACGTAGTTGATGACCTCTTCATCTTTCAAGCCTAGTTGCGCTTTCGATTTTTGATATACTTCTTCTACGATATGATACATGTTGCGTTCTTTCAACATTTCGATTACCGCTTGGAAAGCAATTAATCCTTCTAACTTTGCCATATCGATACCGTAGCAATCTGGGTAACGTACTTGAGGCGCTGCTGATACTACGACAATACGCTTCGGATTTAAACGATCCAACATGCGGATGATACTCTTCTTCAACGTGGTTCCACGAACGATACTATCGTCAATGATTACTAGGTTATCCGTAGGTTTAATCACGCCATACGTCACGTCATAGACATGAGCTACTAAATCATCACGACTGCTGTCATCGGTAATAAACGTACGCAATTTTGCATCTTTAATGGCTATTTTTTCCGTGCGTAATTTAACCGATAATATTTCTTGTAATTTCTCCTCTGTCAAGGCTTCTTTGTTCTTCAAGATATCCGAAATCTTGCGTTGGTTCAAGAAATCCTGTGCACCTTCAATCATACCGAAGAAAGAGGTTTCAGACGTATTCGGAATATAAGAAAAAACGGAATTATCCGTGTCATTTTCAATCACATCTAACACTTGTGGAAAGATAAGTTTACCCAAGTCTTTGCGTTCTTGATAGATATCGGCATCATTCCCTCTTGAAAAATAGACACGCTCAAACGAACACGCTTTTAATGGAAGCGGCTCTAAGATTTGCTCAAAGTGTACACTTGCATCTTTCTTTACGATAATAGCTTGTCCAGGTGTTAGTTCTTTAATATCTTCAAATGGCACATTCAAGGCGGTTTGAATCACAGGACGCTCACTTGCTACCACAACGATTTCGTCATTTTCATAGTAGAATGCTGGGCGAATTCCCGCTGGATCGCGGAACACAAACGCATCTCCATGTCCTAACATTCCTGCCATGGTGAATCCACCATCCCAGTTTTTCGAAGCTCTTCTCAAGATACGAGCAATATCTAAACGCTCTCCAATAATAGGCGATGCTGTTTTTTTCGAGAATCCTTCTTGCTTGATTTTATAGTATAGGTCATCGATTTCATCATCTAAGAAGTGACCGATTTTTTCCATTACGGTAATGGTATCTGACATTTCTTTCGGATGTTGACCTAAGCGCACTAAATCGTCAAACAACTCTCTAACATTCGTTAAATTGAAGTTTCCTGCTACGATTAAATTGCGGTGCATCCAATTGTTTTGACGCAAAAAAGGATGTACACTTTCGATGCTGTTTTTTCCAAAAGTTCCATAACGCACGTGACCTAAGAACACCTCGCCTAAATAAGGGATGTGTTTTTTTTGCAAAGCCGCATCCGCTGCATATTCTGGATGTTCTTCCATTTCTGCATTAATGCGTCCGTTGATTTGAGCAAAAATATCTTGAATCGGTTGTGCTTTATTTGAACGCACACGACTAATATAGCGTTCTCCAGGTTCCATATCGAGCTTAATACTCGCCAAACCTGCTCCATCTTGTCCTCTATTGTGTTGTTTTTCCAATAGTAAGTACATTTTTTGGATGGGATAAAAGGCACTCCCGTATTTCTCTTTATAGTAGGATAATGGCTTCTTTAGTCGTAAAAAAGCAATTCCACATTCGTGTTGTAGTGCGTCGCTCATAGTGTGTTGTGTTGTGTGTTATCATTAAAAAAAGCCCCACGACGAGGCTTAGTATGTTGCATGTTTATTTGAGTTCAATGTCGAACTGTGTTAACATTTTAAATTGCATTAATCTTTTTTTCATTTCGGCTTCTTCGAGCTGCTCCATGCGCTGTGTTCCAAATTCTTCCACACAGAAGGAAGCTAGATTGGATCCAAAAATAATGGCATTCTTCATACATTGAAAGGATATACTTCCTCTTTCTGTTAAGTACCCAGCAAATCCTCCAGCAAAAGTATCTCCCGCTCCAGTTGGATCGAAGACTTCTTTTAACGGCAAGGCTGGTGCAAAGAAAACATCTTTCCCTGAAAACAACAAGGCGCCGTGTTCTCCTTTTTTAATTACGACATATTGAGGACCCATTTCGTGAATGACTTCAGCTGCTCTAACTAAGGAGTATTCTCCTGATAGCTGACGCGCTTCTTCATCGTTAATGGTAATCACATCGACTTGCGTCAATACTGATTTAAGTTCCTCTAAGGCGCAATTCATCCAAAAATTCATGGTATCTAACACCACGAGTTTAGGTTTCTTTTCCAATTGATTCAATACGGATTGCTGAATAACGGGGTGTAAATTCCCTAACATCACCACATCTGCCTCTTTAAAATCAGCTGGAACTACTGGATTGAAGTTTTCTAATACATTTAATTGAGTATCTAAGGTGTCCCTAGCATTCAAATCGTTGTGGTATCTACCACTCCAAAAGAAAGTTTTTCCTCCTGGCACCACTTCAATACCTGTTGTATTGATATTTTTACTTTCTAGTAAGGCAATATATTCTTTCGGAAAGTCATCCCCTACTACAGAGACTATCGCTGATTCTACTTCAAAATGAGAAGCAGACAATCCTATATATGTAGCAGCACCTCCTAATACTTTGTCCGTTTTCCCGAATGGTGTTTCTATCGTGTCAAACGCCACTGTTCCGACGATCAATAACTTGTTCATATTTTTGGAAAAGAAATAAGATGCAAATATAGAGCTTTCCTAATTTTAGAACAAAAATTAATCTTCTTTATTCTAAAATTAACTTACAGTCAAGCCCTTACATTTTTAGATATAGGAAAACACTACGGCAAACATCAGACGAAAATCAACTTATTTTTCTAGTAGTGAAGCACATATCTCCTCTTTGTTGATTTCCCCATACCCCTATTCCTCTAGCTAATACTCGGATCCATCCTCCGCATTTCCTTATACTTTTGCCCTTAGTTTCTCCAAGATTGGTGCGAGTGTACTCCAACAATGCTTCGACAAAAACGCCTTGAGCCAAAGTAAACTCGAAGGATGGTTGGAGAATTGTTGGAGAGGCCCTTACGTATTCTTTGTCTACATTCAGATCAAACACTATATCACCTTTTTATACAGCCCGCATTCTCTTCTCCAAACTAGTACCTTTGTACAGCACAAAAAAAGGTCCAGCTGCTAAGCTGAACCTTTTTCGATTGTATTCTTTAAACTGCTATTCTTTGTTTTGCTCGTAATACTCATCCACTAACAAGTCTTTTTGTTTTCCTGCTTGTACTGCTAAGAAATCGCAACGTTCATTCATGGGGTGGTTGTTGTGTCCTTTTACCCATTGGAAGGAAACTTGATGGCGTCTATAAATGCGTAGAAATCGCATCCAGAGGTCCGGATTCTTTTTGTCTTTGAAATTTTTCTTTTCCCAGCCAAATACCCAACCTTTGGTTACCGCATCTACCACATATTTAGAGTCAGAAACAACTAATACCCGCGTTTGAGGATTTTTTAATTTTTCTAACCCAACAATGACCGCGAGTAACTCCATACGGTTATTGGTCGTTAATCGATATCCTTGCGAAAATTCCTTAAACACCTGGTGACCGGCCCATTCTAGTACCAAACCGTATCCTCCTGGCCCAGGATTTCCTTGTGCAGATCCGTCAGTATAGAGGATAACTTGAAAAGATTGACTCATTTTTATTGTTTCGCTAGCAACTGTTCAATGACAATTGGAAAATGTTTGTATTCTAAAGCTTGCACCGCTTTAGCGATGTCTTCCGCAGTATAATGTGATTCTACAGGTGTAGTAGCTTGTAAAATAACAGCCCCCTCATCGTAATTTTCATTGACGTAGTGAATGGTAATTCCGGTTTCTGCTTCTTTATTGGCTAAAACAGCTTCATGTACAAAATGGCCATACATTCCTTTTCCTCCATATTTAGGCAATAAGGCTGGATGGATGTTAATGACTTGATTGTGATATTTTTTTACCAAATCTTCAGGAAACTTCCACAAGAACCCCGCCAAAACGATTAAATCCGGTTGAAAAAATTCCAATTTTTCTGCTAACTCGCCGTTATTCAGCTTATTTTTATCAAAAATATAAACAGGCACCTTTCTTTTTTCCGCTTTTTCTATTACTTTAGCATGAGGGTTATTAACCAAAACGAGGTATTGATTGACAATTGAATTATTTTCAAAGTAATTGATAATATTTTCAACATTAGTACCTGAACCAGAAGCGAATAGCGCAATTTTTCTCATGTTATAAACAGTATTTAAGGTGGTAAAACACTTTATTCGAGTACAAAAAAAAGAATAATTACTGACAATAAACAGAAAAATAGTATTAAGTATTAATTATTTTTATAATTTCGCACTGACAATTAACATGTATAATCAGGATATAAAATAAAGTTTTTTATTTTTGCCCTAGGAAATTAAATTTTAAAATTAAAGATTATGTCAGACATTGCATCAAGAGTAAAAGCGATTATCGTTGACAAATTAGGAGTTGACGAGAACGAAGTTGTAGCAGAAGCAAGCTTCACTAATGATTTAGGAGCTGATTCACTAGACACTGTTGAGCTTATCATGGAGTTCGAAAAAGAATTCGATATTCAAATTCCAGATGATCAAGCTGAAAACATTGCTACAGTTGGTCAAGCTATCTCTTACATCGAAGAAGCTAAGAAGTAATAACTAATAACCCACGTGTTTTAAAACACGTGGGCGTTATTATTTTTTTGACATACCTACTTTTTAGAATAGACAAAAGGACAGATTCACACGTATAGTGATCTGATAAACAAATATAAAGCTACCCAATGTTTCCTTTTACAAAAGTGAAAAATTGGGTTTTTTTAACTTATTAAACCATAATATTTACTTTATGAAATTAAGGCGAGTTGTTGTAACAGGTTTAGGTGCTCTTACTCCCATAGGGAATAATATCCAAGAGTATTGGAACAGTCTTATTAATGGCGTAAGTGGAGCAGCTCCGATTACACATTTTGATGCTACAAATTTCAAAACCCAATTTGCGTGCGAAGTAAAGAATTTCAATGTAGAAGATTTTATTGATCGCAAAGAAGCACGTAAAATGGATCGATACGCTCAATTAGCCATGGTTAGTGCTGATGAAGCTGTTGTAGATTCTAAATTAGACTTAGAGCATATAGATAAAGATAGAGCTGGGGTTATTTGGGGTTCAGGAATTGGCGGATTAGAAACATTCCAAAATGAGGTTACCGACTTCGTGAATGGAAATGGAACACCGCGATTCAATCCTTTTTTTATTCCAAAAATGATTGCTGATATTGCAGGGGGACACATTTCTATTAAATACGGGTTGAGAGGTCCGAACTTCACAACAGTATCGGCTTGTGCTTCTTCTACGAATGCTATTATCGATGCGTTCAACTATATCCGTTTAGGTATGGCTGACATCATGGTAACAGGAGGTTCTGAAGCTGCAGTTACGATTGCAGGTGTGGGAGGATTCAATGCCATGCATGCTTTATCTACAAGAAACGATAGTCCTGAGACTGCATCGAGACCTATGGACAAAGACCGCGATGGTTTTGTACTAGGTGAAGGTGCTGGAGCATTAGTGTTAGAAGAATACGAACATGCAGTTGCACGTGGAGCAAAAATCTACTGTGAAATTGGCGGAGGCGGAATGTCTGCAGATGCACATCACTTGACTGCACCACATCCTGAAGGATTAGGCGCAACCAACGTAATGAAAAACTGTTTAAGAGACGCTGGACTTGAGCCAAAAGATGTTGACGTGGTTAACTTACACGGAACGTCTACTCCATTAGGAGATATTGCTGAATCAAAAGCTATTTTAAATGTTTTTGGTGATCACGCGTATTCAATGAATTTAAACTCGACCAAATCCATGACAGGTCACCTTTTGGGAGCTGCAGGAGTGATAGAGGCTATCTCTGTTATTTTATCGATTGAACATGGAATTGTTCCGCCAACGATTAATCACTTTACAGATGATGATCAAGTAGATGCGAAACTAAACTTTACCTTCAATACGGCACAAAAAAGAGACGTAAAAGTAGGAATGAGTAATACCTTCGGTTTTGGAGGACACAATGCTTGTGTACTAGTAAAAAAGTTAGATATTTAATCGCACAACGTAATGTTGAGTCATGTATTAAATAAAATATTTAAAAATTCCCGTTCAAATCCAAAGGACGGGAATTTTTGTCGTAAGATATCTCAAATCACTACGACTAAGCCTTTGGATATCTCCTACTATACGTTGGCGTTTACCCACCGTTCAATGAATCTTGTTGACAATCAGGGACATCCCATTAATTACGAACGCTTAGAGTTTTTGGGTGATGCCATGCTCAATGCGGTCATTGCCTCTCATTTGTATTTGGAAGTACCTAGTGGAGATGAAGGCTATTTAACCAAGATGCGCTCAAAGATAGTTAGTAGAGAAAACTTAAATACCATTGGCAAGAGTTTAGGTTTGATCGATATTGTAGCCAGTAAAATGGGTAATCAACAGTTTGGCGAAAACATTCACGGCAATATCTTAGAAGCCCTTATTGGTGCGATCTACTTAGACCAGGGATATCCTGCTTGCGAGAAATTCATCCATCAACGCTTGATATCTACTATTTCTGATATCCATGTTTTAGAAACTAAGATTACGAGCTATAAGAGCCTGCTGATCGAATGGTGCCAAAAAACAAAACACTCCTTTAAATTTGATGCCTATGAAGAAGCCTCCAATGAAGAAGTGAAATATTTTGGCGTTAAGTTATTCATAGACAACAAACTAATAGCAAAAGGAAGGGCTACTTCCAAGAAGAAAGCGGAAGAAAAAGCTTCGCAACGCGCATATTTCGCTTTGCAAGAAAAAATAAACCATTAATTTGGGGAATCAATTAACATTTACTTAATCTTTCTTCTAAATACCTACATATTATTTGAATTATAAAAGTTGTATCTTTGTATCTAACGAATAAACAAATGGGACCAGTAGTTCTAAGATTAGAAGATTTTGAAGCTGAAAACTATAGTCTGATAGCGATTCACTCCTCGCGCAAGGAGGATTTTAAAGTTACCTATCTTATTAACACCATTCTAGGCCTTTATTTAGAGCGTACAACGCTTGATGTTGAAATTGAAACCGATCAAGGCTTAGCTTCCTTCTCTTTATTTGAATATGATGATCCAGATTATCATGTATTATGGAAATTAGTATCAAATAAAGCTTTTATACTTCCCGAGTCACAAATGGCTTCTCCCCTTTTTCAATACGTCGTTTCAACCATTAGCAAACAAGGGTATCTCTTACCAGAACACAAAACGGTAGATTACTTCCTGAAAGTTGAAAATACAGATGAGCAATTTGAAATTGGCACAGTCATTGAAAAATTAAAATCAATAAAAGTAATTTCTACTGCATACGAAATCCGAGTAGAAGCGATTAAATCAAAAAACAACCTAATTTTTTAAAAATATGGTAGCAAAAAAAAGAACAAAAATTGTAGCAACGTTAGGACCTGCATCAGGGACAAAAGAAGTGTTGCACAACATGATTAAAGCAGGTGTAAATGTATTTAGAATTAATTTTTCTCATGCCGATTACGCCGATGTACAAGAGAAAATCGACATCATTCGTGAATTAAATAAAGAATATGGCTATACAACCTCAATTTTAGGTGATTTACAAGGACCTAAACTACGTGTAGGAATTATGGCAGAGGATGTAGTTGTACATCCTGGAGACACGATTACCTTTTCAACAAAAGAAGAATTCAAAGGAGATGCACAACGTGTATACATGAACTATAAGCAGTTTCCCAATGATGTTAATGCAGGAGAAACTATTTTATTAGACGATGGAAAACTAATCTTTGAAGTGCTATCGACGAATAATACAGATGAAGTGGTAGCAAAGGTGATTCAAGGTGGGCCCCTAAAATCTAAAAAAGGAGTCAACTTACCGATGACGAAAGTTTCATTACCTGCTTTAACGGAGAAAGACATCAATGACGCTATTTTTGCCATTAAAGCACAAGTGGATTGGTTGGCTCTATCTTTCGTCCGTACACCTGAGGACTTGTTGGACTTACAAGAAATCGTGAAACAACATTCAGAACACAAAATTCCAATTGTAGCGAAGATCGAAAAGCCAGAAGCAGTGAAAAACATCCACAAATTAGTGGCCTACTGTGATGGATTGATGGTAGCTCGTGGAGATTTAGGTGTAGAGATTCCAGCACAAGAGGTTCCTTTGATTCAAAAACAATTGGTTCAAATAGCTAAAAACGCTCGAATTCCAGTAATTATCGCTACCCAAATGATGGAGACGATGATTTCAAGCTTAACGCCAACAAGAGCAGAGGTAAACGACGTAGCGAATTCCGTGATGGATGGAGCGGATGCGGTTATGTTATCAGGAGAAACTTCAGTAGGAAGCTATCCTGTACAAGTTATTGAGAAAATGACTCAAATTATTCAAAGTGTAGAGAACTCTGCTTTGATTAATGTACCTCAAAGTCCACCAACAATCAAAACAAACCGTTATATCACCAAAAACATTTGTTATCACGCGGCTTTAATGGCGAACGATATTGAAGCAAAAGCAATTTGTACCTTAACGAATAGTGGTTATACAGCCTTTCAAATTTCTGCTTGGCGTCCAAACAGTGATATCCTTGTTTTTACGTCGAATAAACGCATTTTGACGCAGCTAAACCTCCTTTGGGGAGTTCAGGCTTACTATTACGATAAATACGTAAGTACAGACGAAACCATTGAAGATATCAACAATATGGTAGTAGAAAAGAAACATGCCGTAAAGGGAGATATGGTCATCAATTTAGCAGCGATGCCAATCGTTGAAAAAGGAATGGTAAATACCTTGAGAATTTCAGAAATTAAATAGATAGTATTGGAGATGAGTTACCAATAAAAAAATCGAGGGAATCATACTATGATTCCCTCGATTTTTTATGTTGACGGTTGACAGTTGACGGTTGACAATTCACAGCTACCATATAAACTGTAAGCTGTAAACTGTAAATCGTTAACTCTATTACGCCTCCCCTTCCCATTCCGCATAGAACTGCGCCAAAAATCCTTCCATATAACGGTGTCTTTCGGCAGCGATTCGCTTTCCTGCTTCTGTATTCATCAAATCTTTCAGTAGCAGTAACTTCTCATAAAAATGATTGATAGATGTCCCTTTATGCGCCTTGTATTCTTCTTTAGTCATACCAAACCGTGGGGTTTGTTCTGGATCGTGAATGGGATTATTTTGGAATCCGCCATAATTAAATACGCGTGTAATCCCAATTGCTCCAATAGCATCCAATCGATCCGCATCTTGTACAATTTCTAATTCCTTAGAGGTAAATTTCTGATCGAAATTTCCTCCTTTATACGAGATATTTTCAATTCCTTTAACCACGTGTTCCACTACAGCTGGTTCATAATCTAACGATGCTAACCAGGCTCTCGCCTTTCGTGGCCCCACAGTCTCATCTCCATTGTGGAATTTACTATCTGCAATATCGTGTAATAAAGCAATCAGCTGCACAATTTCTGCATCTGCCTCCGATTCAAACTTCAGAATATGAAGCGCATTGCGATGTACCCGTTCGATATGGAACCAATCGTGTCCTCCTTCTGCCTGCTGTAGCTCTTCCTTCACATAGGCAATTGTTGCTTCAATTCTTTTATCCATGTTTTGCAGTTGACAGTTGACAGTTTAAAGTTCACGGTTCACTCCCTGTAAACCGTGAACTGTTAACCGTAAACTATTTAATAATCGCGGGCTGTACCCATTTAAAAATATGTTGTTCTTTTCCAATGCTCATACGCTCAGCAATACGGAGCATACGTGCAGGTAATTTCATCAGATACTCTCGTGCTTTTTCTGCCTCGTCATTCAATCCCGTTAGTTTAGCTATTTCCCAACGATCAATTAATTTTTGCATGATTTCCACGTAATCAATGGCAGTATAAACCCCAATGCGTTGTGCGGAATCCGAAAACAGTTCAAAGGCATCTCCCATTTTTCCACCTGATTCACGAATCAGATTCGCAGGCATGGTGATTTTGCGTTTCATCATATCGACAAAAGCCAAGAGCATTTCACTTGGGTCTACTTTAAAAATGCGATCGACAAATTCAGAATAGGCATGGTGGTGACGCATTTCATCCCCTGCAATTAAACGGCAAATCTTCGCTAATTTGTGATCTCCATATTGTTTCGCTAGTTTTCCTACACGGTTGTGTGAAATATACGTAGCTAACTCCTGAAAACTAGTAAAAACAAAGTTTTTATATGGATCGCGATCTGTTCCAGGGTCAAAACCATCATTCAAGAGGTATTGTGTGGTAATTTCAACTTCTCGCATATTTACGCGTCCAGAAAGGTATAAGTATTTATTCAATAAGTCTCCATGTCGGTTTTCTTCTCCCGTCCAATGACGAATCCATTTGGCCCAACCGTTTCCGCTTTCGCCTTCTCTTTGGTTCACTCCATCTACATCCATCAACCATGATTCATACGTAGGCAAGGCTTCTTCCGTAATGGTATCTCCAACCAAAACTACCCAAAAATCATAAGGTAATTCTTTGGCAAATTCTCTCAATTCTCTGACGTCTTCTAAGAAGGATTCACTTTCCGAATTCGGTAGTAAATCAGAAGGTTGCCAAATTTTCTCCACAGGAATGAGATAATCATCAACAAAGCTATCTATATTTTTTTCCAAGAAGTGCATCACTTCTAAACGAACATTGTGTGTTGACATGTCAATTGGTTTTTGCTTCGCAACTAGCTCTTCGGTTTGGTTTAGTTTGTTTTGGGAGTAACTGCGAGAATTAGTATTTGTTTATTCTATTTTAGACTTTACGATAGCCTCAGTTTTAGCGAAAAGTTCATCAAAAGAATAATCGCTAATTTTCATGGGTTTATGTGCATAAAGACTAATATTGGCTCCTAATCCTAACGGAAATTTTCCAAATCGGAACAATTTCCATGAATTATTAATCGTCAAGGGTACAAGGTAAGCATCTGGTGCAAACTTACATAACATTTTAACCCCATTTTCGGAAAAACGTTTAGGTTGACCGTCACGGCTTCTTGTTCCTTCTGGGAAGATGACAGCCGAGCGGTTATATTTCGAGATATATTGACCTAACCCGCGAATTACGGTTAAGGCTTGTTTGGCATCTTTACGGTCAATGAGTACTGACCCGCCGTGTTTTAAATTGTAGGATACACTTGGAATACCACTACCTAATTCTTTTTTACTAACGAATTTGGGATGTTGTGGTTTAAAGAACCAAATAATCATCGGTATATCAAACATACTCTGGTGATTAGCAACAAAGACAACAGGTTTGTCTTTGGGGAGCTCTTCCTCTTTGGATACGCGATAGGTCGTCCCGAGAATTCCCGTGCATAACATAATCCACCAAACCATGGCATCCACTACTTTTTTATGGGCTTGATACCCAAAAAGATTTAAAGCTAACCATTGTAATCCATGAAAAAACAGGAGTACGAGTAACAAGCAGATAACGAATAGTACAGATAAGGGATATGAAATTATTTTTTGCATGAGCTCAATGTATATCTTGAGCAAATATACACTTTAAAAAAAAACCACCTTATAGAAGGTGGTGTCTTTTTAGCAATATTCTTTGTATGCGTCGATCAAATTTTCAGCAATCATCTCTGCAGGATGTCCTTCAATATGATGTCTTTCTAACATGTGAACTAATTCTCCGTCTTTAAACAAAGCCATTGAAGGAGAAGAAGGAGGGAAAGGGAACATATGTTGACGTGCTGCATCAACCGCGTCTTTATCCACACCTGCGAAAACGGTTACAATTTGTGCTGGTTTTTTTTCTCCTCTTAAACTCATAATTGCTCCTGGACGTGCGTTACGTGCTGCACATCCACAAACTGAATTTACCACTACTAGTGTAGTTCCTTCTTTGCTTAACGCAGCTTCTACTTCGTCTGCTGTATATAATGCTGAAAATCCTGCATCAACTAATTCTTGACGCATTGGTTTTACTATTTCTTCTGGATACATACTATTACCTTTAATTAAAAATTGTAATAACAAAGTTACACTTTTTCTCTTATTTTGTCCACTTTGAATGCTAAAGTATTCCCAAGATGCATTATACCTTCTTCTTAGGTTTCTTTTTCATCTTATTCAACCAAATGAAGATTCCCGTGATAGGTAAAGAAGTTGCAATCAAACAAGTAATAAAGTAAATCACTTTCGAAAACAAGCCATAAATATCTCCAAAGTGTAAGGCCCGAATTGAACTGGCAATTTTATCGCCTACTGATTTATCCGCAAAGATTTCTTTCTTGATTACTCCTCCGGAGTATTGATCGATAAACACGCGATCATTCACCGTCTCATTCCATCGTGCAAGTTCATTCTTATTGATTTCATAGGCGCCTGCTTCGTCTTTTGGTAAGCTCACAGATAGCGTACGATACGGATAATCCATTTCTTTATTTGCTATATCCACAGCTTCCTGTAGGGTAATAGTATTCTTATCTTGGATTACCGATTCTGGTTTTACTTCGTCCCGTCCTCCAAATACTTTGGTTCCCAATACCGCACTTAAACCATTTCTATACCACTCAAAAGACCAACATAATCCCGTTAATGACAGAATTAACACAAGTAACAAGGTATAAAACCCAAGGGTATTATGTAGATCATGGTTGATGCGTTTCCAGTTGGCATTAAACTTAATTTTGAATCCAGGTTTAAGGCTCTTCCATCCCTTTATTTTCTTAGGAAACCACAAGATAAGTCCTGAAATAGATAGAAAACAAAAGATAATCGTAGCAATTCCGACAATGGGTCTTCCAATGGACGAATCGAGTAACAACCAACGGTGCAATTTAAATACCGTCATGAAAAATTCATCTCCAGGACCTTTGCCTGTTCCTAAAATTTCACCCGTATAAGGATTGACGTGAACCGCATCAGGGCGTTTCCCTTCTTCTCCACTACGCACAGAAAACACATAGGGTTTGTTTTCCTTGCTCACTAGCATTACGCGTTGCACTTTCCCTTGGGTTGCGGTTTCAACTGCCTGCACCAATTCTTCGATGGGTTTACTTTGCCCTGTACCACGATCAGTTACTTCATAGCGTGTTGGTTCCATCCAACCTTGGATTTCCGTTTTGAAGGTGTAGATTGTACCTGTTAAACAAACCACAAAAAGGACAAGCGAACTTGCAATACCTAACCACAAGTGTAGGTCATTCATCAATTTTCGAAAAGGAGAAGTCTTTTTTTCTTTCATATAGGGATTCAAAAACGAACAAACACGATTTTATAGCATAAAACCGTGTTTGTACTTATTATTATTATTTCAATTATAATGACACTAATTAAAGGGCAATTCTAGAATCTGTATGTCAATTGTGCGGCGAAATTTCTTGGTGAAATCTCATTGATATATCCTCCTCTAAAGTACGAGGTGTATCCTCTTTCGTTAAAGATATTATTCATAAACACACTTAAGGTTGCGTTTTTGTATGTGTAAGCTGCTTGTGCATTCACTGTCGTATAGCTTGGCATATCAAAAGGACGAACATTTGTATTTGTATTATGACCCGAGTCTACTGTTATGCTGTATTCATTTACTGGGCGTTTTCCTACAAAATACACGCCAGCTCCTACCGATAATCCATTTAATATACCTTGATCAAATTTATAGTTCACCCATCCATTTGCCGTGTGCTCTGGTGCATTCATTGGCGCAGAACCATCTACATATTGTGGGCTATCTTGGTATCTTGCATACAGGTTTGCATAACCTAACATTACCTCTAAGTTGTTGGTAATTTTACCGTTGATTTCTAACTCAAATCCATTGCGTTTTAAATCTCCAGCTAAGATACTCTCTGTTGGAGATTGTATACCTGTTTCTGGATTGATATAAGGTGCAACTAAGTTATTTTGATTGATAAAGAAGTAGGTGAAATTCACTCCTAAATGATCGTTATACCAGTTTGATTTGAAACCAAATTCAACTTGTTTGATATCAGATGCTCCTGCATATCCTCCGCCGTGTAACAATTTGTTTGATTGTCTCAAGCTACTTGTTGTGGTATAGGAAGCAAAAGTGCTGATATTTTCTTGTGGTTTGAAGATTAATCCCAACATTGGATTCCAACGATCTACTGTTGCATTTTCTGTTGTATTACCATTCAAACGGCTGTAACGCAACCCTAACATGGCACTTAATTTTTCTCCAATCGCGATATAATCTTGTGCCATAAATCCGATGGTTGGTGACATGGTTCTTGTTGTAGCAATATCGCCATAAATTAGGTTGTCTGGTAAATGATTATCAATCGGTTCTAATACATTGATATCACTTCTAAAATCTACTAAGGCATCATTTCCTTCTTTATCTTTTCCCCATACTTTACCTGTTGTAGAACCTGCAATTGTTTTCGTTTGTCTGTAATCAAATCCAACTTGGAAGGTGTGTTTTAAAATACCGGTAAAGATGTCTTTTCCGATTAAATCGGCTTGGAATACTGAGTTATAATCATCGGATTGTCCTTTAGACACTGTACGTTTGATATTGCCATATTTACTCCAGTCATCGCCAATTTCCTTTTTAGGCGTAACTGTTGCTACGTTCGTTGAACGACCATATTCGTTATAGATTGATGCTGTATAAGACGCTCTAAAGCTCAATTTTTCTGTTAATTGTCTTTCCAAACGCGCCACGTAGTTTTGCATCGTGATTTTCTTGGTATCTCCTTTAAATCCTAAAAACTTATTATGCGGCATATCATATAACTTATTCGCATAATCTGGTCCTAAGTTTACGGTTCCTTTGTCCGTTACATAGTCCCCATTAAGGTAATCCATTTCAACCGTTACCTTGGTTTTGCTATCGATCTTCCAAGTTAAGGATGGGTTGATATAGAAATGTTCGTCATTGACATACGTTCTCCATCCGTCATTTCTTTCATAAGCTCCATTGAAACGGAAAGAAACGGTTTCTTTTTTATCTAAAACTTGTTCGAAATCTACTGTTGGTCGAACTTGACCATAGCTTCCTGTTCGGAATCCTACCTCTCTGTGATTTTTAAAGTTTGGCGTTTTTGTCACTAAGTTAATCACCCCACCAGCAGCCCCTAAACCGTTTCCGATTCCTTGTAATACTGCAGCAGATCCCTTAATTACCTCCACACTTTCAACTCCCTGCATATCAGCGATAGCTGATGCGGTTCTAAAGTCAGAATCCATTCCAACACCATTTCTCAATACAGGAGTACCTCTAAATCCGCGCATTGACATACTTTCTGCAGGTCCACCGTACGTAGAGAACTGAGTTACCCCAGCCACGTTACGCGCTGCATCTGTAATCGTCAACGCCCCTTGTTCTTTGATTACGTGTTCCGAAACAATACTGATAGATTGCACCTGATCTTGTAATCCAAGTGGTAAACGCGTGATATACTGAAGGTTTTTTACATTTTTATTACTTCTACCATAAACGGTGATATTCTCTAATTGACTATCTGCTACTAAAAGGAAATTGACAATTTCTTCGTTTTTAGCGAGGGTAATTTCACGTTGAGAAGTTGAATATCCAACAAAAGAAGCCTTCATGATTTGCTTTCCTTTCTGAACATTGTGTAATTTAAACTCTCCGTTCTCATTGGTTTGAACAGCTGTTTGTCCTTCACCCAAAACAACGGTTGCAAAAGGCAAGGGTTTATTTACCTCATCTACAACTCTTCCTTTGATCGTGATGTTTTGAGCAAAGCTTACCATCACGCCACAAAGAGTAACGAACAATGTAGTATACGTCTTCATACTGAATCTGTGTTATTTAGACTTATTAAAAACGCCACAAATGTAAAGTGATTCCAAATAATCTACAACTTTTATTTAGACTTTTTGCATATAGCGAATTTTAATAAAATTCACTTTCTGTCCATTTATTTTTAATAAAAACTAAAATATCAGCTAAAAAAAAAGAATATCGTATTTAAAACCAATAAAAAGCTTGCTCAATGTGTTCTATATCAGGGACAGAATTTTTTATACTAATAGCTACTATATCAAAACGAACTTCTTCCCTTCGTCGAGATTGCCGTACAAAAGCATCAGCTGCGGCAACTAATCGCCTGATTTGAGGGCTCTTTAAAAACTCTTGAGGCTGCCCAAAATCGGTGGAGCTTCTGGTTTTCACTTCTATAAAAACTAGAAAAGCATCCACTTCGGCAATAATGTCAACTTCTGCTTTTCTGTACGTCCAATTTCTGGCGATAATGCGATAGCCTTTCTCTTGTAAAAATTCAACGGCTAATTCTTCGCCTAGTTTTCCTAAATCGCGGGGATTACTCATGCATTTGATTTAACTAAAGGAGACCGTCACCTGATGGTCTTGTGCATCTAGTTCAACAATAGTGCCTAATTTTAACGCTCGATTAGATAATCCGTGTCCTGCAGGAAAATGGAATACCACAGGGTAGTTATAGTCTTTTACGGCATCGAGAATAATCTCTTGTGCATTATATCCAAAAGGGATGGAATTATCGTGCATATCCGTCATTCCTCCTACAATGAGTGCTGCTAAATCCGCCAACATCCCATTGCGCTTGAGGTTGTGCATCATGCGATCCACGTGGTATAAATATTCATCTAGATCTTCAATAAAGAGAATTTTTCCTTTGGTATCTATACTCGAAACCGAGCCTAACAAGCTATAGAGAATCGATAGATTTCCTCCCACTAAAACGCCTTTGGCTTTTCCGTTTCTATTACCAGAATCGGTTGTAAGGGTATAAGAAAGACACTCCCCAAATAGCGCTTTGTGTAGTGATTCCTTGGACTCTTCTTTCGCTAGAGGTACACTAAAGGCCATAATACCGTGAATGGTTGCAATACCGAGGTTATGCACATGACTGTGGAGGGTTGTCACATCACTGAATCCAACAATCCACTTGGGTTGTTGCTGCAATAAAGTAAAGTCAATTGAATCAATGATGCGCACCGTACCATATCCCCCTCTAGCACACCAAATGGCTTTGATTTGAGGATCTTTTAACTGTGTATTGAAATCGGCTATACGCTCCGCATCTGTTCCTCCTAGTTGAAAATTATCCAAGCCTATTGTCTGTCCTAACACTACCTCTAACCCCCATGATTCCAACAACGCTATAGCAGGTTGCGCTTCTTGTACAGAAAATTTTCGAGCAGTACACACGATAGCTACTTTATCGCCTGGTTTTAAATAAGGAGGGAGGATATAATTCATAGTTAACTAGATTGAAATTAAAAATCAAATCGCAGCTGTACAGCTACGGGTTTTTTCGCTACTTTTTTATTGTTTAGGTTACTCAAAGATACGCCAATCAGACGTACAGAGTTTTGCAATTTTTCTTGATAGAGCAATTCTTTCGCACAATTGAGGATAATACCTGCATCTGCAATAAAATATGGAAAAGTTATACTTCGAGTTTGTTGGACAAAATCGGCATATTTTAATTTTAAGGTTACCGTTTTACCAGCTAAACCTTGTTTTTTCATTCGCAAGCTCAACTCCTCAACAATGTGTACTAATTTGTTTTCTAAATATACCTCGGAACTCAAATTTTCATCAAAGGTGCGCTCCGTTCCCACGGACTTAATCAATCGATCGGGACTCACAGGCGAATTGTGAATTCCACGGACAATATAGTAATAAGCAGTCCCTCCTTTACCGAAATGTTCTTCTAGAAACTCCAGCGATTTTGCTTTCAAATCTTTCCCTGTAAAAATACCGAAGTGATACATACGATCGGCCGTTTTCTTGCCAATACCGAAGAACTTTTTTATTTCTAGGGCTTCAAGAAAAGATGCTACTTCTTCGGGGTTTATGGTTTTCTGTCCATTGGGTTTATTGTAGTCACTGGCCACTTTAGCGAGAAATTTATTAATGGATATCCCTGCAGATGCCGTTAGCTGTGTGCGTTCAAAAATTTTTTGTCGGATTTCCTGTGCAATTAATGTCGCACTTGGGCAGCCCATTTTATTTTCTGTCACATCTAAAAAAGCCTCATCTAATGCCAAGGGTTCTACTAGGTCTGTATATTCATGAAACACGGCGCGAATTTGTCTGGATACTTCCTTATAGCGATCAAAACGCGGCGGAACAAAAATAAGATGGGGACATTTCTTTTGCGCCAATATTCCACTCATTGCACTTCGCACGCCATATTGACGGGCTTCATAGCTCGCCGCAGCCACAACTCCTCTTTCGCTACTTCCCCCCACAACAATAGCCTTCCCTCTTAATTCGGGATTATCCAATTGCTCTACTGAAGCGTAAAACGCATCCATATCAATATGTATGATCTTTCGATTCATCCTTCGGCTATTTGGTTCAAAAATAGTTGAAAAAATTTAGTTTACATTCCCAAAAAAAAGTATCGTTTTTTTTTAACTTTTCGATGTATATCCAAGTGCTATTACTTAAATTTGTATGTATTTTAAATACTTTTTGAGTAAGTATATGTTTTTTATACCTAAAAAACGTTCACTCTACTATACTGTTATTTAATTCAAGAAAATACAAGCATAAAATGAATGATTTTTTAGCACAGGCGTTTATTTTTTTATTTGCCGCAGTAATTTGTGTGCTCATTTCGAAGAAATTAGGGATGGGTTCTGTCTTAGGTTACCTATTTGCAGGAGTTTTAATCGGTCCATTTGTCTTGGGATTTGTTGGAAAAGACGGAGCCGATATTATGCATGCCACAGAATTTGGTGTTGTGATGATGCTATTTTTGGTTGGACTGGAGCTCGACCCTAAAGAATTCTGGAAAATTCGGAAGGAAATCATTGGATTAGGTACGGCACAAGCTGTCGGAACGACCATCATCACCACAGCTGTTTGTTACTTTGCTATTGGCTTGAGCTTGGGAACGTCAATTACCATTGGATTTGTCGTTACCATGTCCTCTACAGCGATTATTCTCCAAACCATATCCGAAAAAGGACTCAATAAATCCAATGTTGGGAAATCGAGTTTTGCTGTTCTACTCTTCCAAGATATTATGGTGATTCCGGTAATGGCCTTAATTCCCTTACTTGCGGTTTCAAAAAAACTTCCGATATCCACCACGAACAGCAGTATGCTCGATGGACAACCAGTATTGATGAAAACCATGGCCATCTTAGGCGCTATTACTGTGATTTTTTTAGTGGGAAATTACATTGTAAACCCCCTGTTTAAGTCAGTAGGACGTTTGCAAATTCGCGAAATTTATACGGCTTCCGCTTTACTTTTAGTGATTGGAGTATCTTTATTGATGCAACAAGTAGGGCTCAGCCCCGCTTTGGGTGCGTTTATTGCAGGTGTTGTATTAGCAAACAACCCGTATAAACACCAATTAGAAAGTGATATTGAGCCCTTCAAGGCTTTGCTACTCGGTATCTTTTTTATTGCAGTAGGATCAACGATTAACTTTGATATTATCACCCGAGAGCCTCTAATTATCCTTTCACTACTCGTGGGTTCTATGGCGATTAAAGCGATTGTTTTATTTGCTATCGGAAAATGGAAGAAATTTCCTAAAGATCAATCTTTTCTCTTCGCTATTTTGCTTTCGCAAATTGGAGAATTTGCCTTTGTCATACTAGCTTTGGGAAAAACTATTAATATTATAGACCAAACGTGGTACGATTATCTCTTGGCAACCACTGCACTCTCGATGGTGGTGACGCCTATCCTAATGTTACTGAATGAGAAGTGGATTGGTCCTTATTTAGGATTAACCCCTTCGCCAACAGCTAACCAACCCTATGATGATTTATCACACATCAGTGCAGACAAGAAAATTATCATTGCTGGTTTTGGTGATTTTGGTAATACCATTGGTCGTTTACTACAAGCCAATGACATCCCAACGTTGGTATTAGATAACGACGCAGAACGCGTGGATCACTTGCGCAAGTTGGGCTTTAATGTGTACTATGGGGATGCGACCTCTATCAATATTTTAAAATCCATTGGAGTAGAAAATGCCGACTATGTCATTGCCGCTATGGATCCACCAGATGTGAATCAACACTTGGTTGAAGTTTTACACAAGAATTTCCCTGAAGTCGAGGTGATTATCCGCGCAAAGAACAGAAAGAATGCTTATGAATATTTACAAGATGGCTTTACTGAAGTGTATCGAGAAAACTTCTTTACGGCAGTTTACGTGGGATCAGTGATGCTAGAGAAACTGGGCTTGAGCCATGAAGAAGCGAGAACCCAAAGTGAACTATTTATTAAAAGTGACCGTGCTTCTTTGCGAAAATTAGCCAAGAACATCCACAATTTAGAAGATTACATCACAGTATCGCGTCTTGAATTTGAGCAACAATCCAATTTACTAAAGGATAGCTTGCGCCACAAAAGAGAAACAAAAGACACTTCAGATTTTACTGATTAACGATAAAAAAAATGGAGACGGCTGGCCGTCTCCATTTTTTTATATCATTTTTATTTTACTTTTTATCTGGTGTTTTCTCTACTGGTGTTACTACGGTATTTCCTGTTGGAATAAAGAATTCCATCGGGAAGCTCTTGAAGTATTTCAATACAGCCCAAGCCAACTCTCTGGTTTCTTTAAAGGGTATATTTCTAGAGCGAAATGCCAAGAGAATGGACAAACCGAAGCTCACGATAAAGTTCATAAATCCGATCAACCACATCCCGATAAAAGCCCAAACTAGCATGGATGTAGGAGCTTCAAATCCCGATCCATAATATCCAATGGCAATATTACCGCTCACAAAAGTAATGTGTCGAATATCAATATCTAGACCAATAAACGTACCAATGGCACCACAGGTTCCCATGAATAGACCGAAGCAGATATTCGAAGCAATTCCAGGCCATTTTGTATCCACCCAATTGGCTATTTTGGTAGAGCGTTGAAGTCCAAAATTGTATTTTAACCACGGATGTTCTTGGATGCGATAAAAAACGCGGTTGTGTTTATTTCTATTGGATACATTCCCCGAGATAATCCCAGACAAGAATAAGAAGATTCCTGCAATTCCTGCATGGAATAAGGCTTTTGATTCAATAGGATCGGCGTCAATTAGCATGCCTTTCCATTCTTTTTGAGCAATATTCACATCAAAGGCAGAATCAAATCCCCACATCAGCAACAAGGCAATAGGAAAGGCTAAGATGACGTTTCCGATAAAGGCAATAAACTGAGAGCGCACTAATCGAGCAAAAAGCTTAGCAAAACCAATGTGTTTATCTACACTATCTACATGCTGTTTTTGTCCGTCTTCAATGGCTTTGATAATTGCAGCAGCCGTCATAGCTGGTTGTTTTGTGGCTAAAGTAAAGCCCAACAAGTAAATTAAACAAAATCCTAGGGCATAGTTTAAACTATACAACATGGCATGACCGAAGATACTGGCATCTAATTTATGTGCCAATAACTTCAGAATACACATAAAACCAACGATAATTCCGGCTCCCATGGCACCTTTAAACATATCCCAATACTCTCCAGCGGTCTTGGTAATGTAGTGTTCTCCAGTTTTAGCCGTATGCTGGGTAATTTCATAGGAAATCAGTTGCGTACTTTCCTTAATTAAACCCGATACATTATACTTATAACAATTGTATCCAATTAACTTACGGGCTAGTTGAATGGTATTTTTCTTCTTTTCCAACGCAGTATCTTCTCCTTCGATGATAATCAACGAGAGCAATACATCCACGCGCTGTAACTGTTGTCTTAGACGCAATAAGCTCTGATTGACCTTAATGGATATTCCGTACTTGGAGCTGTTTTTAAAAGCTTGGTTGACGAAATCCAAACACTGTTTATGAAATATTTTAATCTGCTTGCAGTTAATATCAGCGAGCGTTAAATAGCTAATATTGCCTTTTAAGATACCCTCGGCCACCTCCATAAACTCATTTTCTAGAGCCAAGAAAGGACTTTCAAAATGGGAGTATTCAGGGACCATACTGATGATAGAACTCTCCATCGCTCTACCACTCATGCGTTGGGTAATTAATCCGATGGAGTTTAACAACTCTCCCATAACTGACTCGTCGGAAATTTTGGTAAAAATATCCGTAAAATTGAGTTGATCGAATAGTTCCAATAGCTGTTCTTCTGGAATTAAGTCTACCCACGCCGCATCGGTATGTTTGTGGAATACTTGATTCAACACATACTCATAGGTATCTTTTTCGGGTTGATAGGGTAATACTTTGGCCCATAAACGCTTTTTAACTTCATAGAAGAAATCAGAATCTTGTAAAATTCCCGCATCTGAAATCATGCGACTAAAACGCCTATTAGAAAGAAGTTCTTTCAAATATTCGATTAAGGCTAGCCGTTCAACTTCATGGGTTTTTAGATAAGATGTAAAAGAATCGATGGAAACTCGATTCGTTTTTTTTATATTTCGCGGTCGAAAAATATGTACAAGATCGACTAAAAATGAAATATCTTCACTTGTATATATTTTACCATCAACTACATATTTATTAAAAAGCTCCTCAATTCCTTGAGGTGACTGCAATATGTATCTTAATTTCATTTAAAAATATATTTTTTCCTTAACAGTTGAATAGAAATAACTATAACTTGGCATAAATTTACGTCTTTATTTTATATCCTCGAATTGAAATTGAAAGAAAATTTCTTACTAAACGCACAAATTCTGAAACATTAACCCAATAAAAACAGACAATTGGGCTAAGTTACCTCAACAGTTATCCCACGCAAATCGCACCTATTTACCTAGAGCAGGGCAAAGTATAAATCCCGATCAATAACCAAGGTCATATGCTATAATCCAAAAAAAGCCCCTTATTACCACACAGGTAACAAAGGGCTTTTTCACATGGAAAATCAACAATTTAAAAAGAAATAACACTCGGTTATTGATGCGTTTATCTATTTATTTGAATCCATCCTGTACGCATTTTACCATGAGTTACTACTACATAATAATAGGTTCCAGAAGGCAAATTATTTCCTCTTTTATCTTTACCATAAAACTCATCGGTATATTTTAAGCCGCTAAAAGCAAATACTTCGATTCCATTTCTATTGTAAATTTTCAGATTTGTCACCCCGTATTTGGACAAATCCAAGCGATCATTAATACCATCACCATTGGGAGAAAACCCTTTGGGCAGTTCACATTCTTCATAGGTTACACGGAAGCTTGATTGATCCGCACAAGTGACCTTTCCTTTGCCTGCATTTGCATAGATGTAAATCACTTGATCTGATATAATCTGTTCTCCTGGTTGCAAAGCTATTCCTTGACCATCTGCTTCCGTATAGTATTGATTTCCTATAGGGAGAACAGGTAGAGTATATAGTTCACAATGCATCACTTGGTCTTCTATTTCGTGGGCTGCAATAAATTCCAAAATTTCAATAGTGAATTTACTTTGTGCAACACAACCTTCTAGGGCGCCATATACGTATAATTGATGTTTACCAATTTGATCAAAGACAGTTCCGCTTTCGAATCGAGTTCCCTGTCCAAAGGCTTCTGTATAATAAGCTTCTCCTTCTGCTAATTCTGGAAGAACATAACTTTGACAAGCGATAATAGGCTCCACTTTTGTTGCTCCTGAAAGCTTATTCACCTGAAGTGTAAAACTTGAATAGGTAAAACAGTGGGTGTTCTTATGCTCCATTTTGATAAAGATTTCCGTTGGTTCTACTGCTGTCGTAGTGTACGTAGTAGATAAAGGATTCTCATTGGCTAATAAATCTTCTTCCGTAGCAAAATAGGTGAAAATAAAATCTTTGGCATCAAAATTTCCTGCAGCTTGATTATTGCTCTCTGTTAAATCAAAGGTATAAACAAATCCAGGCTCTCTACGGCAGGTAGATCTATTCTGAGGTTTTGTAATCGGGTGTTTCTCTTTGATAAAGCGAAACTCCTTATCTATGACTTGTTGTGTACCATTACAATGCATATAGGTAATACGTCCTGTATAAGTTACCGTTTTATCAATTGTAACCTTGATATCTTGTTCTTCGGTTAAGAATTCACCGTCTTTCAACCAACTAAATTCAGCGATAGATTCGCCACTTGGCACAAAGCGCCAAGCTTCATTCGCAGCCGTCCAGCTTCCTACATTTCGATTCGGCGGAACGGTTGCTGCTGTTCCCGTTGCATTTTGAATACCCACAAGCCCTAATCCTTCGTTGAAATTGGTACATGTAGGGCGATTTTTAATATATACCTCAATAATATTAGTTCCTTCGTATAACACAATTTGTGAGGTTTGTGTCGTTCCTTCAATATCATTGGCATCATACGGACATCTCTCCTTATCATACAGTCCTAAATGATAAATATTAAATACTAAAGCACGACAAGGGAAAGTACCTAACACTTGGTAATTAATCGAATAATCCGCTGGTGAATTATCAGGAAATAAATCCTGCATCACACCAAAAATACTATTAACGTAGGGAATGGTATTCCCACTCGCACTATTGGTAGGCAATTGGATGTTTGGATTCATCAAATAGCCAGAAGAAGAATCTGGAGTATACAATCCATTTTCAGCATGTCCACGAACACTAAAGGTAATCATCCCATTGGTACCAATTAATACCTTATTATATGACTTGCCATAAAAACAGAAATCAAATCCTAGATCAATTACTTCAGACCAATGGTCATCTTTAGTTAATGGAATTAAATTTCCTCCAATAAAAGGGAAAGGAGGTTTATATTCAATCGCTTCTACTGTATATTCCGAAGTATCTTTGATATCATAGTAGCTAGCGATTAGTTCTAGTTCCACATTTTCATCCTCACAAATAACATAGCTTCCATCCTCGGCTTGTGGTAGGTCAATCGGTTCTACCTCAATATTTGCACATCCTGGAGGATTAAAGAGGTTAAACAAAACCGCAGGACTCCAAGTACCTTGATCCGTATCCGAGCAAATAGCACGTACATAGACGTGATAGAAAGCTCCTTCAGCTGCCTCTCTAAACACATAGCGCGGAGTGTTTTCTACACGAATACCAGCGGTTAATGGCGTTGGATCCGGTTGATTAGACTCCACAATATAGACTTCCCATTGTTGTTCTTGTCCAAGCGGAGTCCAGGTAATCTCAATATTCGAAGAATTTGAAATTCGAACAGCTTCTACATCTGCCACATCTTTACAAGTAAATGGCTTAATCAATATGTTGTCGATGGCTGCTGGTGGTTGATCGCCACTGTAATTATCTTGTTTCCACTCAAATACGATACGCACATCTTGGCCTGCAAAAGCTTCAATATCCATACGCGTTTGGAATCGCTGGAAAGTAGAACTATTAAAAAACCCACCTACTTTTACTGCAACCGCTCGATCTGCTGCTGTAATCGCCACATTAGCTTGGGGAGTATAGGATATCGGAACAATCCATACGTTAACAAAATCTACGCCCACGTTTCCGCTAGTTTCATAATTGTACCTTTGTTGTCCGTTAGAACGCCAATCAAAACTAATCTCCAATTGGTCAAGGTCTGCGGGAATATGTACATTTTTATACGCATGTATAATTTGCGCTTTATTCACCGTGTATTTGTTATTCACTCCATTGTCATTTGAAATATACAAGGATTTCTGTCCTCCGTTATGTACGGCATTTCCTATCACCCATTGATTTGGCAACGCATGGGTCACTCCAATTTTAGGAGCTCCTTCAAAATCTTCATAGTAAGGCAATGGAGTTACTGTTACTAAAGGTGTTGTTGCAATAAAAGGTCCCGTCCATAGACTTGATTCTTCATTGCTACATTTAGAACGAATCCAAACATAATACATTGTTCCTTCCTCTAGATTCGTAAAGGTGTAATTTGATTCCGTTGCAGTATGGGTCGGAACTGTTGCTTCATTCACCGCAATTGCTTGATCGGTACTCAACACTAAATCATAGCTACTTTGCCCGTCTTGTCCTGTCCAACTCATATCGAATTCGCTATCTCGCATTGCATCAACCGTTACATCCGTTGGTGGCAAACAGCTTTTGATAAAGAATTCAATATTGTCAATCGCAGCAGCTGGATTATTCCCTCTAATGTTATCTTGCGTCCACTCGAAGATGATACGCATTGTACGTCCTAAATATTCTTGAGCAGGAATGATAATTTGTTCTGGTGCAAAATCTTGACTTCCCGAATAATATTCTCTTCCTAATCGCACGGCACGTCGGTTATCACTTTGCACTAATACCCCTGCACGTGGCGTATAATCTGCTGGCACAAGCCAAATACGGAAATTGTCATAATTTGCTTCTCCCATATTTCGCCAGTCAAACTTCAGTACCAATTCCATTCCCGTTGCAGGAATTGTAAAATCTTTATAAACATGGGAAGTTTGCCCTCTACCAGGTACTTCATGCGTATACTGATTGCTAACGCCATTATCATCAGAAATATACAAGGCTTTTGTTCCTCCATTATTCACGGCATTGCCAATAATCCACTTGTTTTGAGTATCATTGCGGTATCCAAAAACGGGATTTTGTTCAAAATCTTCCGTATAGGGTAAAGTTGCAGGATTTAAGTGTGTTTGTACAACAATAGGCCCTACCCAAAAACTCTTGTCACGTCCACAAACCGAACGAACCCAAAGGGTATAATACGTTCCTTCTGCTAAGTTAGTGAACACAAAGTTAGGATCTGTTGAACGATGGGTTGCTTCTGTCTCTTCGGTAGGTATGTCGCCTGTAGTTGACGCATACAATTCGTAAGAAGCAGCACCACTACCTGTCCAAGTAGTTGCAATCGTATTACTCGTTATCTCACCTGCAACAAAGTTGCTTGGTGGACTACAGCTTACTACTTCAACACTCAGGTTATCAATTGCCGCAGCAGGTTGATAGCCTCCATTATTATCTTGTTTCCATTGGAATACCAAACGATATACTTGTCCTTGTATTGCTTCTACTCCAACAACAACATTTTCTCTACTAAATTCAGTCTGTTGACCGTACATTTCACGTCCTACAAGAATGGCTCCTACCACATTTCTTGAAATAGTTCTTCCTCCTGTTGGAGCATAGGTTGTAGGCACTAGCCATACATTGAAAAAATCATAGTCCGCTTCTCCTACACAGCGCCAATCGAACCCGATAGCTAATTCTCTTACATCAGCAGGAATGACGATATCTTTATACGCATGTACCACTTGGCTATTAGCAGTTTCATAGGTATTGGTAACACCTTCATCTCCACTAATATACAAGCTATGCATTCCTGACGCATGCACCGCCTGCCCGATATACCAACGATTGGCACGATCTGTTGTAAAATCAAAAGTAGGATTTGCTTCAAAATCATCCACATAAGGCAAAGCCACAGGGGTATTAGGCAAGGTTATTTCTTGTGGACCAACCCAATCGCTGTGATTGGTATCAGAACACGCCGATCTCACCCATACCCAATAGGTTTGACCTGGCGTCAATCCTTCAAAAGTATGACTGGTAGTTAACGACTGATGCGTTGCTATTGAAGTATCCTCTGGGATGGTCGTAGCTACATTGCTTAAGAATAGTTCATAGGCTGTAGCTCCCCCCTCCCATTGTGTTTGGAATCCCTGATCCGATTCATTGCTAATTGTCAAAGCCGTCGGAGCTCCACAGAATGACGTGGATAGTTTCAAGTTATCGATAGCTGCTGGAGGGTTACTTCCGCTATGCTGATCGTTGATCCATTCAAAAATCAAACGCATCGTTTGGCCTTCATACAGCTGTCCATTGATGGTAATAACTTCTGTTGAAAACACACGGGAATCCGAAAAGTTCTCTCTTCCCAGTTGAACTCCTCCACTAGCGGCTGCAGTTATGCGCACACCTGCTTGAGGAGTGTATGTTACAGGAACCCACCACACGCTGAGTTTATCATATCGACTTTCTCCTACCCCTATCCAATCAAAGGTAAGCGTCATGTCCATTGCTCCTGCTGGAATTATAAAATCTTTAAAGATATGTGAAGCAATATCTACAGGCACATAGTTGGAATACGCATGTGTTTGTCCTCCATCATTGGAGATATACAAGGCTTTCGCTCCTCCGTTATGCACAGCATTTCCAATAAACCATTGGTTGATGGTATCATTGCTAACCCCATAATATTGTTCTGTTTCAAAGTCATCTATAAAAGGTAAGTCCGCTGGAATTAAAGAAGTTTGTACCGCTAATGGACCAATCCATCTTGAAGATTCGGTTCCACATGTTGAGCGAACCCAAATATGATAAGCAGTTGCCTGCGTTAAATTTTCAAAGGTATAATTCACCTCCGTTGTTGTATGTGTTGGCGTTGTAGTAGCTGTAGGTTCTTCACTTGAAGTGCCTAGATATAATTCATATCCTAGAACATTCACGCGCTCTTGCCATGAAACTGCAAGCGTATGAGCCGTAAGCCCATCTAACTGAAAAGCGGTCGGTTCACTACACAAAATTGGTTGAATTGTTAAATTGTCAATTGCCGCTGGATTTTGGCGTCCTCCACCATCATCTTGTTGCCATTCGAAAACAAATCGAACAGTTTGCCCTTGAAACTGACTGACATCTAGATTCTTAGAGAATGAAGTAAAATCATTGTTTTGATACAAGATATCAGAGTTAATCGCCAAAGCTTGCGGTTGATTTCTAAGCGATTCTCCTGCTTGCGGAACATAGGACTGAGGAATCATCCACACGCTTAAAAAGTCCATTGGACGATATTCGCTCGTATTGTAATCATATCCTCTCTCCCCTTGTGCGCGCCAGTCAAAGCTCACGGCTAACATATCGACTCCTTGTGGAATATCAATATTTTTATAGGCGTGAATAATTTGAGTTTGCTCATAATCATAGGTATTCGTTGCTCCTTGATCTTTAGTGATATACAGCGATTTTTGTCCGCCATGGTTCACCGCTTGTCCCACATGCCATTGATTAGGTTGGGCATAAGTAAAACCAAGGGTTGGATTAGATTCAAAATCTTCCATATAAGGCAAACCAATACTAGAAACCAAAGGTGTTTCCACAAAATAAGGACCTACCCAATTACTTTTATCACTGCCACTACAGCTTGATCGAAGCCAAGCATGATATTTTGTTACCTCATTTAAGTTTTCAAAAGAATAGGTTGTTTCACTAGTTGAAGCTAAAGGAGTCGTTGTTTCATCGGGACGCATACTCAAGTCATCGGTTACAAAAACCTCATAACTACTTGTATTCGCTGCTGCGGACCAAGATAAATCAAAAGCTCCCGTTCTGATATTGGATACTCGCCCATCTGCAGGAGCCAAACAATTAATTGCAATAATCTGCAAATTGTCAATTGCAGCGGCAGGATTCTGTCCGCTGCTCGTATCTTGCGTCCATTCAATAATCAATCGCATCGTCTGCCCCGCGAATGAAGTCGCATCTAAAAGCAGTTGTTCTGATTTAAAGTTAGCCGAATTAGAATAGGCTGCTTGTCCTACGCGAATCATCGTACGGTCTCTTTCATTTATATTTGTTCCTGCTTCAGGAGTAAATGAAAGAGGTGCTAACCACATTTTAAAATTATCATACGAACCTTCTCCTACGCATCGCCAATCAAAATCAATACCCAACTGCAAGGCATCAGCAGGAATAACAAGATCTTGATAGACAAAAGATACTTGCTTTCGATTCAAATTAGGATTGTACTCATTGGAAACTCCTCCATCTTTGGAAATATAAAGCGATTTAGTTCCTCCATTACTAACAGCAGATCCAATAAACCACTTATTCACATCGTCATTGACAAAAATAAAAGTCGGAGTTCCTTCAAAATTTTCTCGATAGGGAAGTGTTTTCGCCACGAGTAGGGTCTGTATCGCTAAGGGACCAATCCAAATACTATTTTCATCCTCACAAAAGGAACGTGCCCAAATAAAATAGTTGGTTGCAGGTTGTAATTGATCGACAATCAAGCTATTGGTCGTCGATGTATAAGTATTTGCATTTGCTAGAATCTCATCCGTTCCTATACGAATTTCATAGCGTTGATCTGCCTGCGCAATCCATTCTACTTTCATTGACTCTGCACCAATCGTACTCACGTGAAAATCCATAGGTGGCGCGCAGGATATCTGCTCAATTTTCAAGTTATCAATTGCTGCTGCAGGCTGTGCTCCTCCACCACTCTCTTGCTTCCATTGAAATACCAAGCGATAAACCTGTCCCCCTTGTTCTCCAACAGGAACAACAATCGTTTCACGTTTAAAGACAGTATTCTCTTGGTAGTAACGCAATCCGATCTGTCTTACGCCTTCTTGATTGGCATTTATCGCCGTACGAGCTGCAGGAACATAGTTCGCTGGAACCAACCAAACGCTCAGATAATCCTCATCGCGCTCTCCCACCGAACGCCAATCAAAAGAAATGGCAATATTTTCAGCCTGTTGAGGCACGGTAAAATCTTTATAGACATGAGATACCTGATCGTAATACAAGGAATAATCATTGGATCGTCCTTCATCTTTACTGATGTATAGCGCCTTATCGGCATTACTTTTTGCACCACCACCAATGAACCATTGGTTGGTTCTATCGTTGCTGTAACCATAGAGTGGATCTTGTTGAAAATCTTCCTCATAAGGTAAAGAAACGGGTGTCATTGGTAAATGTATGGCGAAAGGTCCAGCCCAACCACTCTGATTATAAAAGCTATCCGAACAATTGCATCGCACCCACACATACAGGTTGACCTGATTCTCTGGTAAATCAATCGTCAATGTTGATGCTGTTGCCGTATGTGTTGGCGTCATTCCTCCTGTACTTTCTGTACTTCTTGGACCTATAAATAAATCATACGAATTGGCATCTGAAACCGCCTCCCATTCCAATGTATAAGATGTGGTCGAAACACTTCCTAATCGCAACCACTCTGGTGCATAACAATAGGCAAATGCAGCAGCTTCCTCGTATTTATTCTCTTCAGAAACTGCAGCAACTTCTAGCGTCCGAGACTCTAGATGATCGCTATTTACTGTTGTATTGGCCCGTAGGACATAGCCCCACAAAACAAAAAAATGTAACGTTACTAACAAGGTATTTCTTACCTTTATCGTGCTCATATTTGCTGTGTTTTAATTTAGACCAAATATAAATAGCAATTAAAACATTACAAATTGAGAAGCGAACTATTCCTTTAGCAGAGTGATGTTGGATTTAAATCAAAAAAATTAAAAGTATAATAAAATGGCTTATTTTTAGCTGCATTTCGGCGCTAATTATCTTTTTATAGGCATAAAACACAAAACTGTTAACGTTTTACTTTTATTTATAATGTAGAAAAAAGAGAGACATTCAACTCAAAAGCATGTTTTTTTCTTAAAAAAGCTTATAAATCACCAGAAAACAAAATACTATATTTGTCTGAACTCCATCTTAGAGCGAAAAAATACATTCATTTACCTGCCATTTAGCGATTGTCTGCGTTAGTTGCTGGCTACGGACAGGCTTAACAAGCTGTTTAGTTGCAATAACTTTAGTGCCTTGCTAGGCAGCTCATTATTCGCTTATTTTCAACTAAAGAAAAGATTTAATTTATTTAAAAAAAAATTACTACCCAGGTTTGATTGTAGTGCAAAAAAAAAGATGTGCGGTGCACATCCTCGACTTGTAGAAAAATTCCACACTACCATTCTACACTTTTTTACTTTGTAAAGACATTTTGGTCTTCCCTATCTCTCTTTAAAAAAGTTATTTTTTAAACTTTTCTGGGCTTTCTTAATCAAAAAAAACTGATTTTATTTTTGTTGTTTACTCCAATAGGTGTGTGTGTTATTTACTGAATATCTTCAATCATACGCTCTACTTTAACATCTAAAACGCCACGACCAACATTGTCAGTTAAGTCCATAAAGGCACGTTTCGAGATATCAACAGATCGTCCTTTTGTAAACGGTCCGCGATCAGTCACTGTGAGTACTACTGAACGCTTATTTTTTAAGTTTGTCACTTTAATTTTCGTCCCAAAAGGTAATGTTTTGTGTGCTGCCGTGTATTTTGAGTTATCGAAAATCTCCCCACTAGCAGTCTTTCTTCCAGAGAATTTATCGTGATAATAAGATGCTTTTGTTTCATCATTTACCATTTCGAATGAATCCTCTTCTACTTCTGCCATAATGATAGAATCTTCTTCAACTACATTCACATCTAACGTTGCTACTGTATCTACTACTTGCCCCATGCTAACTGCAACGAGTTTGTTCTTTTCTTGTAATTTACCTGCTGCTTCAAAACTTGATAAAGTGAAGATTACTAGTGCAAAAATTATATATTGAAAATATTTCATATTCTACGTTTCAAAAAATAGACATGAATTCAAAAACAAGAAGTATACCAAAACAAAAAAAGAGAGCCAGAAGCTCTCTTTTGTATCTTTTAGATTGGAATTATGCAAACCAAACTTTCCAAGGAATTCTAGACAAGATTAAAACTAATCCAATCGTATAGAAAACAGCAAACATTTTAAATTTCTTGTTGCTATCTGTCGTTTTCTTGTGTTTTGACCATCCAATTGTAATCAACGCAATCGCTATAATGTTAATCAATGGGTGCTCTAGAGCGTACAATCTTAGGGTAGAATCTTTCATGGCTACACCGAAACTTTGTACTAAAGGTGAAACGAAATACAAGATAAGTCCTAATAATAATTGGATGTGCGTAAAGATTAATCCAATTAAACCTAATTTACGGTCTTTCTCTGTAAACTCTTTTTTTGCGCTTAGTCCTACAAAAGCATTAATCACCACAATAACCAAGAAAATCAAGGCTAAATATGCAACGCCTGAGTGCGCTGGTTGTAACATCTTATACATATTGTTGTTATTAGTTTATAGACAAATATAAATAAAACTATTGAAAATAACCGTTTTACTATTTGATTTACATTCTACCTCATCAATTGCTTTTTTCCGTATAAAAAACTCAGTATATTTCGTTAATCTCAAGAATAATATGCAAGTCAGAAGGGTCCTTCCTCAGTATTTCTTGAATTAAATATTTCGCAATAAAATAGGATAATCTCCACAAAAACAAATACCTTCGATGGATGTAATTTTTTCTACATGATAATAGCGCTGCGAATCCTATATCCTTATTACCTACTCTCCTTTGGTGTTACCCTACTCCTTGGACTAATAACCTCGCTTGGGTGGTGGGTACCTCCATTTTTTGCGGTACTGCTGACACTACTGTATTTTTGGACTTTCAGAAAACAGGAGTTGTATTTCTTTAAAAACAAAAGATGGCAGCCTTCTCGTCTTTTAGTTGTATTAGCCTGCAGCAACCTGCTGCTTTCTTTTATTCTTACCACCCTTAAAACGATGTAAACATGCCTTCCTTAGTCATAGATAGCTTAGTCTACCAACTCAATCATAAACCGCTGCTCAACAACCTGTATTTTCAACTAGAGACAGGAGAAATCGTCGAGTTAATAGGCGCTAATGGAAAAGGGAAATCTACCTTTTTGCAGGTGCTTTTTGGCACGAAAAAAGCGCAATATCTTTATATGCGTATCGATCAAAAGGTAATACGAAAACCCCGTCATTTTCAACGTTACTTTGCCTTAAAACCACAATTTTATATGTTCCCTAAGCAACTTCGTTTGGGTAATATTCTTCCTAAAGCCTATTGGAATTGGCCCGAATTTGAGGGTAAAAGACAAGAAAAAATCCACGCCTTTGCAACGGGTATTCAACAATTGATTCAAACGCTATTTGTCTTGAACTTACCTCAACCGTTTATTTTACTAGATGAGCCTTTCGCTGGATTATCTCCCCTACTCCAAGAGCGCCTCTGTACCGTTTTAACGGAAAAAAGAAAAACCAAAGGCATACTGATTGTCAATCATCTTCCCGACTGCTTAAGCACAATTCGAACCCGCCAAGTGCAACTTGAAAATGGCACGCTTTATACTAATAAATAAAGGCCTTCAACACCAGTTGAAAGCCTTTATTTTTTTTTAAAAATAAGTCATTCAAACACCTACTACTTAATGCATTAAATATTCAAACACACCTTAGGATTTCTCTTTTTATCGGTTTATTTTCACCCTATAATCAACGAAAAACCGGGAACAGGGAGAGCAATACTGAACAAAATAAAAATGAAAAAGACAATTTTTATCTTATCGCTTTATGCCCTGTCAAACACAAGTTTTGCTGCTTGTTTTGAAGTTCACCTTTCTTGTGAGGAATCTGTAAATTATTGCCCTCAAGAAGGTGATACCATAGAGCAAATTTCACAGGATGTTCTAGACATCGATAATTTTATTTGTGAATAAAAATCTACAGCGTGTTTCAAACGCACGCTGTTCTTTAATTTAAATAAAAAATACTATGAAAAGAATATACTATACTTTTTTACTGCTACTACTAGCCTTACAAATACAAGCCCAAGAGCAAACAATTATGCGTTATACTTACTTGGGCAAAATCACATCGGATAAAACACAACCCGACAAAATAGATGAGAGCCTTTTTGTCCTTGATATTGATGCTACACAATCCTCTCGATTTCTGGAACTGGCCTTATTAGAGCGAAAGAAAGGCGCTGTCATGGCAAAAAACAAAGAAGAATTCATGCAACTCATTCACACCTATCGTCCTAAAACAAACTTTGCTGTTTTTGCTTCTAATACGATATTGACGACCACAACAAGTATAGACCGAGCAAACTACAAATATGACCAGCCTAAAAACACATTAGCTTGGAAAATTGAACCTAGCACGGCACAATGGCATGGCTATACCGTACAAAAAGCTACTACATTTTTTGAAGGGCGTCAATGGTATGTGCTCTTCACTTCGGAAATTCCCTTAGTCGAAGGACCTTATAAATTTAAAAACTTACCTGGTTTTGTTGTCAAAGCCTGGGATGAAGAACAGCACTATGAATTTGAATTTCTAAACAGTGAACAACGAATCATCGACAATTGGGACTTGCGCAATCCAAAAGACCTCATCACGCCAATTACTCCAGTACAATATGAAAAAGCGCTAAAGGTCTACTTAAATAAAACTTATAAAGACAACTTTAGTGAAATCAATCCTAAAAATGCGGCAACACTTCCTGTTGAATTTGATGAAAGAGTTGGTCTGCGTTCAAATCCTATTTACAAAGTAGAGTAATTCCACCTTTTTTCGTGTGAATTATTCAAAGATCGATTTCGGATAAACGGTACCTATTTTCCCATTTTCTATGCTATTTTATGTTCAATATACATCCATTTTCGCTCGTTATTTTTCTTCTTCTATTGATAGGTTTCTCAAGCAAAGCGCAACAGCGCCTCAAAGGAAAAATCGTTACTACTGCCAACACCCCCATCGAAGGGGCTTTAGTCGTTGTATTGAAAAGTGACAACGACGAAGTAATCTCCTATACACAATCTAATACTTCAGGGAATTTTGAAGTGGAATTACCGACAACACAACGGGTTAAATTGAGTATTCGTCATTTTGACTACGCCGAATACCAACTACCTTTACATTCCTCTCCTTCTTTTCTCCCAATCACATTGATTGAACAAACAACGACTTTAGAAGAAATACTCATCAAACCAACACCAATTGTACAACGCAACGATACCATTAGCTATAATATCGAGTCTTTTACCACAAAAACTGACCGCGTCTTAGAAGATGTACTTCAACGTTTACCAGGAATAGAAATTACTACTTCAGGGCAAATCAAATATCAAGGAGAAAACATCAATCGTTTCTATGTAGAAGGGCTAGATTTAATGCAAGGGCGCTATACGGCTATTACGAAAGCAATTTCCCCCGATGACATTCGTCAGGTCGATGTATATGAAGATCATCAACCCATCAAAATGTTGGATGGCAAGGTTACAACAGGTAAACCGGCTTTAAATATTCGGTTAAAAAACAAGGTAAGTCGTACAGGTACCGCCAAAATTGGAGGAGGAATCGCTCCCTTTCTTTGGGATGTTGCTCTTTCTCCTATGTTCTTTACTCCAAATTTTCAAACGTTAGCTAATTATGAAACCAACAATACAGGACAAACGCTAACCACTAAAATGCAGCAGCTGTACTCGTTTCAAGAGTATGACACTTTTTTATATTCGCCTATAAATTCTCCATTCTTACAACTAGCAACTAATGCTGATCCCCTCATTAATAAAAAACGGTATTGGCTAAATACCAGTCATTTAGGAAATATAAATGTTTTGCAAAAACTCACAAACAATTGGGAACTTGCAGGAGCTCTATATTATTTAAATGAAAAAAGTGATGCTGATAATAGAGTACAAATCACAACCCTATATGATCTAAATCCAACATCTGGTATACCTGAGTCCATAACATATCAAAGAACAACCTCTAGTCATACAGCAAAAGAAATCTTCAATGCTGAATTTACCTTCACACAAAATAAAAAACAAAACTATACCAAAAACAAAACGGCAATCCGCGTATCAAAAGATAAAACAAGGGGAGATCTGACAGTCAATACCCCTGAAAATCTCATCCAGCAACAGGTCAATGCTCCTGCTTTTCAGTTGCAAAACACATGGAGTACCCTCGTCCCCATAACCGAAAAACATTGGATTAATTTTCGCTCACTCCTAGATTTTTCAAACAGCAAAGAAGAGTACTTCGCTTCTCCAACTGCGCTTTTTAATTTAAAAAATCCAGCTTTAGCCCCTTACACATCCTTATCACAACACTATGATAATCAATCATTCTACACCAAAAATTCGGTAGCCTATGTTTGGAGAAAAAATGCTTGGACATTTTCAGAAGAGTATACCTTTACCTTCCAACGAACACATTTCAACACGGAGTTATATGGAAGTGAAACCGATTTTTGGATCCCTATCCTTGGAGATTACCACAACCAACTGCGTTATCAAACGAGTAGTAATGCCTTACATTCTAAAATCAATTTCAAAGCTAAGCATTGGTCTTTGAATCTCAACCTTCCGCTAGATTGGACCACCGTATCGTTAGTAGACAACGAAAACAACAAGCGTAATCGCAATCGTAAATTATTTCTTTCGCCTACTTTATATGCGCAATATAATGCCTCTTTATACTGGACGTTCAAAGGGAATATAGCTTATACGAGTGTTTTCACACCACTCAATCAACTGTATTCTTCTACCGTACTCAATGAATTAAATTTTAGTGCATATACGAATCGTATTTTATCCAACTCCCGCTTTACGAGCAAAATCGAAACCAACTTTAAGGACCCTTTTACTGGGTGGTTTGCTTATTTTAATCTAGAATATAGGGAACAACAAAATCCTATTTTATTTGCTCAAGAAATTGGCGAGAATGGTCAACAAATTATTCAAGCCATTGAGCAACATAACACTAAAACAACCCAACGTTTAGAACTGAATATAAACAAACTGATTGAGCCAATGAACACAACCTTAAAAGGGAACTTCTCCTATGATCAAAATAAAAGCCCCATGTTACTTAATCAAGAGTACCATACAGTAAGAACCCATCAAAATACGTATCGATTCAGTTTAACCAATACATTTCTCACTTGGTTAAACATCGATTATTCCTTTGCTTATCAACACATAAAAAACAACGATGTCTCTTCCACTAGCACTAAAACAACCCATGATGCAACCGTAAGTATACTGCCATTGGCTCAACATACCATTCTCACAACCTTAACCTATCAACAAGATCACATTCAACAACAAGCATTCACCAGTACATTTGTGGATTTAACCTATCGGTATACCTTTCCTAAACGAAAAATAGACCTTGAACTTTCTTTGACAAACATTTTTAACTATAAGCAGTATAACCAAGTCATCATTCATAACATCATGACCCATGTTATGCGCACACCCATACGCCCGAGACAACTTATGGCATCTATGCGATTTGCTTTCTAAGTGAAAGTTCTTATACTAATAAATAAAGGCCTTCAACACCTGTTGAAAGCCTTTACTAACTAACGTATCCAATTTAAAAAAGTAATATTTATTTCTTTCGGTTAATTTCAATTACCCCGTTTTCTCCTTCTTTACCATATTTTTCTTTGCCCTCTTTTCCTTTTAACACATTCACACTTTCAATCTCTTCTGATTTAATCGTATTCAATTCACTGGGTTTAATTCTTTTTCCATCTACAATATACAAAAGTGATCCAGTAGTTTCATGACTTGACTCGAACGTAAAATTACCGTCTTTCACCTTCGTTTTTATTTGTCTATCTCCTGAAGTAATCACAAGAACATCACGCTTCGCTTCTTCTCTTGCTTTTCTTGAATCCTCTAGTGCTTTCTTTGAATTCTTTATAGCTTTTTCACGCTCTTCTCTTGATGCTTCTAATGCTTCTCTAGAAGCTTTCAAGGCATCTCTAGAAGCTTTCAACGCTTCTTCTCTCACTTTTTTAGTGTCTTCTAACGCTCTTTTTGCCTCTTCTATCTGTCGTTTTACATCTTCTGACAAAGTTTCGTTATCTAGGAAATAGGAGTAAGAGGTACTTGTAATCATACTTTTTTCGCCTAGCTTTTCGAGATCTTCTAAGCTATATTCTTTCCCATTAATAATGAAACTAGCAGATGAACTACCTCCAGATTGAGCTCCAGAAGAATGGATAACATAGGTATGAGATTTTCCAGCTGTTTTATCGGTTACCTTGTATTGCTCCAATTCCTCTGCTGTAATCTCCTTGCCGTTTTTTATTATTTTCATTTTTCCAGTCCCGCTCGTCATCATTAACTGTACGGTTTTATCTTCGTCCGTAATTTTCATTCCCATTTCAGAAGGAACCCCAGCTTCCTCTTTTTGCGCTAAAGCAGTTGTATGATCGTCCGTTACCATAGTACCTAGTGTATGAACATTAACCCTAGGCTGATTTTGTTCTTTTACTGGTTCCTGTTCTGTTTGCTCCAATTCTTCCTCAACCAAGCGAACTTCCGCCTGGGTTTTTATTTGAAAAAGCAAAAAGAATCCCACCGCTAACGGAAGACATAAAATAAATTTTGATTTTCTCATCGTTTTAGATTTTGGTTGGTTTAACATGATGATTCTCTTCTTCAAATCCGAAGCCCCAAAAGAATTGACTAGCGTAAAAGAAGTAGTTTTGGTTTGTTCAAACTGAACTAATGCCAGTTGATAGTCGTAGCTATTTTGCTGATTGGTGACTTTTTGATCCACGATATATTCCAGATTCAGGCGAATCGCTTGCTCCAACAGCAACAAAAAAGGATTAAACCAAAAGATGCGACGCAAGAAGTGGATGACTAAAAGGTCAACGGTATGTTTTTGTTGCACGTGAATTTGTTCGTGCTGAATGATGGTTTCCAAAGCTTTGACCTCTTGATGGTTTACCGGTAAGACAATCCACTTCCAAAACGAGTACGCTTCGTTTGTGGTAGCATCTATTTTGATTTCCGATTTAGATTGCCAATGCGGTAAACGCTTCACGTGGCGAATCAAACGCAAAACCCTTCCACTAAACAATAGGCTAATCACAGCAGTAAGAAACCCAAATACATAAGGAATCTTCGCCATGAGATCAAATCGCTCAACAAAACTTTGTGACTTCTCAATCATAGCGTCATTCGAAGCGGGAGAGAGGAATCGGGACCAATCAAGCGGCTGTTCTATATACACCGTCTTTGTCAGTTGCAACAACGGCAGCAGTAAACTCAAGGTAATACCCAGTAAAAAATAGTAGCGAATGGCGACAAAAAACGTATCCTTTCTCAGAAAGAGATAGTAGAAAATGAAAATTACAGCCAATAAGCCATTTGTTTTTAAGAGATAAAGAATAAAGGGAGTCATACGCTTGTACTTTAAAAGTTACACTTGTTTGTTTTTTTCGATAATCGAAAGAATTTCATCTAACTCTTGTTGAGATACTTGCTTATCCTTCACAAAAAAGTTAACCAAGTTACTAAACGAATTATCGAAATATTTGTGCATCGTTTCCTCCATAAACATCGCTCGATAGGCTTCTAGCGTCACTACTGGATAATATTGATGGGATTTTCCATAGGCTTTATGAGCCACTACTCCTTTTTCTTCCAAGATGCGAACTAAAGTAGATAAGGTATTATAGTGTGGTTTAGGTTCTGGCATTTCGGCCAATATATCATTGACAAATCCTTTTTCTAACTTCCAAAGGATGTGCATAATTTCTTCTTCTTTGTTTGTAAGCTTTTCCATCTTGTTCCATAATTATATAAACAAACATATAACTAATTTATTAGTTATCAAACTAAAAAATTAGTTTAAAAGCATATTTTTTTATTTTAACCATAAAAAAAGCACCGTAAATCGTATTGATTTACAGTGCTTTTAAAGAAAAATAACACGTAGTCACCTACAATGCTTTCAAAAGTTGAAGCATTTCTTTTGGACCAACATAGGCATGATGCTGGTACATAATTTCATATTTTTCGTTCAAGACCACTAAAGCGGGATAAGCATTTTTAGACGAAAGCGCTTCGGCTAATTCGTGAACACCTCCATTCAATCCTTTCTTTTTAAAAACAAAAGGATGCTGTTGAAACGTAATCGTTTCTTTTGTTTCAGCATTGAATGAAATAAAATAGACTTTCTCCTTTAGCAGGTCTTGAACAGCAGAATTGGAAAAAGTTTTCTTTTCCATCAATGCACAGTAATTACACCAATCCGTATGTAGAAAGACCACAAGAGGCCTAGGCTCTTGTTTCATCTGTTGTTCTACAGTAGAAAACGTGCTGGTACTCGATTGAGCGAATCCCCATCCTCCGACAAGCAACGTTAATAAACACAGAATATAACGATAATTAACAGTCATTTTTCACTAACTAATTTAAAATATATTGTATCGAACACCGATAAAACCTCTAATTCCCTGTAAAGCCGTATAGCTGTAATCATTCGGTTCAAAAATCACATCTGTTCTTCCTGGAGGTGGTGTTACCCCATTACCTGGTTCTCCATATGGATCCCACCATCTTGCGATTGCATCTTCTTTAGGTAGCGTATTGAACAAGTTTTTCACTCCTCCATATACTTGGAACTTATCTCCAAATTTCTTGGTTACTTGGATATTGGCAATTACCGTCCAAGGTGAATATTCTGGTCGATAGTCATTTTCAACACGTGGTAATCGCATCGGGCCTTTCCAATCTGCGGTTAAATCTGCCGAAAATCCTCGTCCGAAATTATAAGAAGCCAATACATTCCCTGACCATTTTGGTGAGTGATAAATTTGTTCACGCTCTCCCTCTTCCTTTCGGTACACATCCATATAGGTAGCTCCAGCCATCAATTTCAGTGGAAAATCGAATGTCACATCTACATTTAGTGAAATTCCTTTCGAAATAGCATGTCCATCTAAATTGGCATAGATAATTTTTGTTTGATCCGTATCCGTATCTGCATCAATTTTATTGGTGAAGTACGTATAGAATCCGTTTACATCAAAGTTAAATACCCCAAAATTAGTAGGTACTTTTACCGTATAATTCAAGTTACCATTGTACGATTTCTCTGGATCTAAATCTTCTGCAAAAACCACTTCTCTCGCTCCTGTAAGGGCACGGTGATCTTCTGTAAATACATTCACCACGCGGAATCCCGTTCCAAAACTTGCGCGCAAGGCATGGTTGGCATTTGGTGCAAATTTATATCCAACACGAGGAGAGTGAATCCCACCATGTGTTTTATCATAGTCAAAACGGTAGCCAAGTAATAATTTATTCGCCTTGTTTAACGACCATTCATCTTGTACAAAGAGTCCTGGAATTGGCGTTTCTTCGGGTTGATTTTTTACCAAGCCATTTTCATCGTAAATACCTGTTGCTCTTGTATTATCATCATAGTAGGTATATTTAAACGATCCTCCCACTAACAAGCTGTGGTTCCCAACTGTTTTATCCCAATAGGCTTGTGCAAAAGCCACTTGCTGTTTCGCATCATAGGATTCTGGTCCATACATGGAATTTTGTCCGTGATAGATATACGAAAACTGGGTGTAAATATTTTCTGTTGTTGGCAATTGGTACATTCCAATGGCCTCAAAGCGATTGGTAAAGATACTTTCCGCATAAACTTCTTCACTTCCTCTATGTTGCTTGCGCTTCCAGTTGGTTTCTCCTCCCCAACGATCCTCATACACATAACGCAAGGCTAAGCTCGCTACTTTATTTTCTGGGCGCTTCAAGCTGAATTTATTAAATAAAGACACGCGCTCTTGTTGGGTAACATCCGTAAATCCGTCTCCATTTTTATCTTTGCGCTCCCCAAATTTGAAGTAATTCCCTCCAAATAATCCATTGACTTTCTTTCCTAATTTATATCCTGCCCCTAAGTCTAAGTTATTCTCCAACCAAGTAGTTGAAAAAGCATCAACACTAAGCTTAGCTGCATGTTCTGGATCTTTGGTAATTACATTGATAATCCCTCCCATAGCTTCTGTCCCATACAAAGAGGAAGCAGGACCTTTGACTACTTCTACACGTTCAATCATATTCGTCGGAATACCAAACAAACCATACACGGTTGAAAGTGAAGAAACAATCGGCATCCCATCAATCAAAATCATGGTATAAGGTCCTTCCATTCCATTAATATGGATGTCTCCCGTATTACAAACATTACAATTTAATTGAGGTTGTACCCCATTAATCATCTGTACCGCATCAAACAAACTCGCTGTTGGATTTTTTTCAAAAAAAGCAGGTGTATAAATTTCTACAGGTGTAACCGCATCCGATTTTAAAACTGGTTTTAAAGACCCCGAAATAACAATCTCCTCTAAATTTGAATCTTCTGTTAGTTCAAAATTCAACGTAGCTGTTTGATTTTCTTTTAGATTTATTTTTTTCGATGTTTTTTTAAAACCAACAAACTCCGCATGAACCACATAGTTTCCCGGTTTTAATCCATCAATTTTATAATTTCCATGCTCATCCGCCGTAGTTCCCTTCGAGGTATTTTCGACCGAAACAGTGGCATAAGACAAGATATCACCTTTAGCAGTGATTTTTCCCTGAATTGTTTGTGCCTCACTGACGCCATAAAAAAACAGGAAGCACAAAAAACTTATTAGTACACGCATAAATATTTATTTACTATTATATTAAATTAAAATTTAGGCAAAGCTAAAAATATTATTTAAATAAAAAAAGATGTAAATTTGTATTTTATAAAAAAGAACTCCATGCTTACGTATTCAGAAGAAAACTATTTAAAAACTATATTTCACTTATCTCAAGGAGAAGAGGACGGTATTTCGACCAATGCCATTGCGGCAAGAATAGAAACCAAGGCCTCTTCTGTGACAGATATGATTAAAAAATTGAATGAGAAAAAATTAGTTACTTACCAGAAATACCAGGGAGTTCGCCTTACAGCAGAAGGATTGTTAGCAGCTAAGATGATTGTTCGCAAGCACCGTTTATGGGAGGTCTTCTTGGTAGAAAAGCTTGGGTTTAGCTGGGACGAAGTTCACGACGTAGCAGAAGAGTTGGAACATATTAAGTCAGAAAAATTAATCAACAAACTAGAGGCTTATTTAGGGTATCCTACTGAAGATCCGCATGGAGACCCGATTCCCAACGCAAAAGGAGAGATTAAACAAATCAAGAAAAAGTTATTAGCAGAAATAAAAGTACACCAAACGGTGATTTGCGTGGGAGTTAAAGACTCTTCAGCAGAATTTTTGCAATATTTAGATAAACAAAGAATCGCTTTAGGCAGTGAAATTGAGATTTTAGAGATTGAACCTTTCGATCAGTCATACGTTATCGAAGTCAACCAAACTAAAATCACCATTACGAAGAAGATTGCCAATAATCTCTTTGTACAAGTAAAATAGACCTAAGGCTTACTCTAACCGGTAAGCTTTTTTTTATCAACGTTTTAAACTTACTATAGTATGACGAAGTTATTCGCCCCCTTACAACTCAAAAATCACACCTTAAAAAATAGAATTGTTGTTTCTCCCATGTGTCAATACACAGCAGCTGACGGTTTTGCAACCGATTGGCACTTGGTTCATTTGGGACAATTTGCCATTGGACAGGCTGCAGCTATTATTCAAGAAGCAACAGCAGTGGCTCCTGAGGGGCGCATTACCTACGGTGATTTGGGCATTTGGAGTGATGAACACATCGAAAAACTACAACTAATTACCCAATTCATCAAAAGTCAAAACAGCATTCCAGGGATTCAATTGGCGCATGCAGGCCGCAAAGCCAGCTGTGAAAAACCGTGGATTACGCGTGACCAAATCGCTCCCAATCAGCCCAATGGTTGGCAAACAGTAGGTGCATCAACGATTCCCTTTAACGAAAAAGATCATCCGCCTGTTGCGCTAACCAAAGAAGCAATTACCCAAATAGTGGATGCATTTAAACAAGCGGTGCGTCGTGCCATTCAAGCTGGTTATGAAATCATTGAATTACACGGGGCTCATGGCTACCTCATTCACCAATTCTTCTCTCCATTAATCAACAATAGAACCGATGAGTACGGAGGGAGTTTCGAAAATCGTATTCGATTCTTACTGGAAATTATAGATGCTATACAACCCTTACTCACGTCTCAAAGCTTGTGGGTTCGAATCTCTGCAACAGACTGGGCTGAAGGAGGTTGGAATGCAGAAGAAAGTGTTGCACTTGCCAAAATATTACAAGACAAAGGAGTCGAAGTAATCGATGTTAGCACTGGTGGAGCGGTACGCCATCAAAAGATTACAACTGGACCGAACTATCAGGTTCCGTTTGCTGCACAAATCAAAAGTAATACAACTTTGGTAGTCGGCGCAGTAGGAGAAATCAAAACAGGGACACAAGCCGAGGCCATTTTGCAGCAAAGTGAAGCCGATTTAATTTTTATCGGCCGCGAGTTTTTGCGAGATCCTCACTTTGCAATGACAGCTGCTCGTGAATTAAATATTGAAATTCCCTGGGCACCCCAATATGAAAGAGGAAAAGAATAATTAAATTTTTAGCACAATAATAAATGAATAAAAGCTTATTAGCCTTAGCTGTTGGTGGATTAGCCATCGGTATGACCGAATTTTCGATGATGGGTCTCTTACCTGAAATCGCAAGAGATTTGCAAATTTCCATTCCAAAAGCAGGAAACTTTATATCCACCTATGCCTTAGGTGTAGTGGTTGGCGCTCCTTTATTGGTCATGTCGTCCAATAAATTTGCTCCACACAAAACATTAATGGCCTTGATGCTGTTATTTTCCGTTTTCCACGTTCTTTTTGTACTATCTCCTTCTTATCCCATCTTAATTGCCACACGCTTTATGTCAGGATTGCCGCATGGTGCCTTTTTTGGTGTGGGATCAGTTGTAGCCACACAATTGGCGCAAAAAGGAAAAGAAGCTCAAGCGGTTTCTATTATGTTTGCCGGATTAACCACAGCGAACCTCGTGGGGGTTCCCCTAAGTACCTGGATTGGACAACATTATACCTGGCGAGAAGCGTATATGCTCATCGCTTGTTTAGGAGTGATCACCACCCTAGCCATCTACTTGTGGATTCCCAAATTACAGGCGGATACTACAACGAATACCAAAAAACAATTGGCTTTTTTCAAAACGCCCATTGCTTGGATTTTAGTTGCTCTAATTTCCATTGGAACAGGCGGACTTTTTGCTTGGATTAGCTATATTGCTCCCATGATGACCAATATTGCCTTAATTCCAGAGTCGAATATTCCCCTAATTATGACCTTAGTAGGATTAGGAATGTTCTTAGGTAATTTTGTAGGCGGAAAAATTGCAGATACTTTTTCACCTGCAAAAGCCGTTATTTTCTCGTTCTCTTTAATGGCTTTATGTTTAATTGTTGTTTACTACACCGTACACATTCAATGGATGGCTTATGTAATGTCCCTAGTTACCGGATTAGTCGCTTTTACCATCGGATCACCCTTACAAATGTTGCTAATAAAAAATGCCAAAGGCTCAGAAATGTTAGCCGCCTCTGCTGGACAAGCGTGTTTCAATATCGGGAATGCATTGGGAGCTTTTCTAGGGGGAATTCCTATCACCATGGGCTTGGGATACAATTCACCCGAATGGGTAGGAGCAGCAATGGCTCTATGCGGTGCTTTACTCGCCTATCTATTTATTCAATTTAAAAAAAGAGAAACGGCTTTGCCACAAGAAATTCAGTAGTTTAGAACTACATTCTTCTGGCAAAAGACCCGCGATTCACAATAAGTTTATAAATTTGCAGAAATAATTTTTACCATGTATAGAACTCATACTTGTGGAGCATTAAGCGCTTCTGATATAAATACAACAATTACCCTTTCAGGCTGGGTGAGCAAACACCGTGATAAAGGTTTTATGATTTGGGTTGATTTACGCGATCGTTATGGTATTACACAATTGATCTTTGATGCGGAAAGAACAGATAAAACTGTTTTTGAAACAGCAAAAAACTTAGGTCGTGAGTATGTGATTCAAGTAACGGGAACGGTAATTGAACGCGCATCAAAAAATCCAAATATGCCAACAGGGGATATTGAGATATTAGTTGAGTCACTAACTATTTTAAACGAATCAAGTGTTCCTCCTTTTACGATTGAAGATGAAACAGATGGAGGTGAAGACATTCGAATGAAATATCGCTACTTGGATATTCGTAGAAATCCAGTAAAAAACAGCTTACTTTTCAGACATAAAGTAGCACAGGAAGTGAGAAATTACCTTTCTGCTCAAGACTTCTGTGAAGTAGAAACGCCTTATTTAATTAGCTCTACACCTGAAGGAGCTCGTGATTTTATTGTTCCTTCTCGCATGAACCCAGGCCAATTCTATGCCTTGCCACAATCACCACAAACCTTCAAACAATTGTTGATGGTAGGTGGTATGGATCGTTACTTCCAAATCGTGAGATGTTTCCGCGATGAGGATTTACGTGCAGATAGACAACCTGAATTTACGCAAATTGACTGTGAGATGGCTTTCGTAGACCAAGAAGATGTAATGGATACTTTCGAAGGAATGACAAAACATTTATTGAAGTCAATCCACGGGGTTGAAATTGAAGAATTCCCAAGAATGACCTATGAAGAAGCTATGCGTACCTATGGAAATGATAAGCCAGACATTCGTTTTGGGATGAAATTCGGTGAGTTAAATGCAGTAGCTCAACACAAAGAATTTGGTGTTTTCAACAGCGCTGAATTAGTAGTGGGTATTGCCGTTCCTGGTGGAGCAGCTTATACAAGAAAAGAAATTGACGCCTTGATTGATTGGGTAAAACGCCCACAAGTTGGAGCATCGGGCATGGTATACTGCAAATGCGAAGCAGATGGCTCTTTCAAATCATCGGTAGATAAATTCTATGATCAAGAAGATTTGAAACAATGGGCTAACATCACTGGAGCAACAACGGGAGATATCATCCTTGTCCTTTCTGGTCCTGCAAACAAAACAAGAGCGCAATTAAGTGCACTTCGCATGGAGTTAGGAAATCGTTTAGGGTTGAGAAAATCGGACGAGTTTGCTCCACTTTGGGTAATTGATTTCCCATTATTTGAGTGGGATGAAGAATCTGGGCGTTATTTTGCCATGCACCACCCATTTACATCACCGAAGAAGGAAGATATGGCGTTGTTAGATACAGATCCAGGAAAGGTTCGCGCAAATGCCTATGACATGGTTTTAAACGGAAATGAAATTGGTGGAGGTTCTATTCGTATTCACGATAAAGCAACACAAGAATTGATGTTTAAGCACTTAGGTTTCTCAAAAGAAGAAGCTGAAAAACAATTCGGATTCTTGATGAATGCCTTCCAATATGGTGCACCACCACACGGAGGATTAGCTTTCGGATTGGACCGTTTAGTAGCTATTTTAGGTGGACAAGAAACGATTCGCGATTTCATTGCCTTCCCTAAAAACAACTCAGGAAGAGACGTAATGATCGATGCGCCTAGTGCCATCCGTCCAGAACAATTAGAAGAATTACACATCGCTATTAAACCATAAAAAAAAGAGCCAATGGCTCTTTTTTTGTTTACAGTTGACGGTGTACAGGTAACAGTAGATCAAATAAAAAAGGAATGAGTTTATGAAACTCATTCCTTTTTTATTGCATTATTTTATATAAAACTGCCTCTTGTTGATCTAATACCATATCTTCTACATAATGCAGCCCTACTTTTTCTAAGACTCTAATCGAGGCAATATTCGCTTTCATCGCACGCCCTACAATTTCTTTCAACTGAAAAGTCTCGAATCCAACTTTTAAACAGGCTTGTGCACTTTCTGTAGCGTATCCCTTGCCCCAATCTTCTTCAAAAAATCGAAAACCAATATCCGTTTGTTGCGTTTCCGCATCAAACTTTAATCCACACCAACCTAGGAATCGTCCAGAATCTTTGAGTATAACAGCCCAACGGCCATATCCATTTTCCTGATAATCACTGTAATTTTCCAAAAATAATCGAGCTTCTTCAATAGAAGTAAAAGTCGTATTTCCTGTATAGCGAATTACATTGGGATTGGCATTCAACGCAAAAAAGAAAGATGCATCTGCTGTTTCTAATTCCCTTAAAAAGAGACGTGGCGTTTCGAGTATTTTTTTCATTGTTATAGTACAATTGACTTACTTCGCGTTGTACATATTCATGGCATTGTTTAATCCGCCCAAAGCAAACTCCTGAATCGCCTTAGAAGACATTTCTAGTCGCTCTACGAGCCTTTCTTTCTCCTCTTCACCCCATTCACCCAAAACATAATCCACTTGCTGTCCTTTCTTAAATTCATCGCTAATTCCAAATCGAAAACGAGGGTAATTGGTATTATTCAATACCGCCTGAATATTCTTCAACCCATTGTGTCCTCCATCAGACCCTTTAGCCTTAATGCGAATCGTCCCAAACGGAATATTTAAATCATCCGTAACGACTAAAATATTTTCCAATGGAATATTTTCTTTTTGCATCCAATATTGAACAGCTTTTCCGCTTAAATTCATATAGGTATTAGGTTTCAACAATAACAAGGTTCTTCCTTTGATCTTTACTTCCGCCAAACTTCCCAATTTAACCGTTTGCCAATCGCCGCCCAAATCACGAGCTACTTGATCAACAATTTTAAATCCAATATTATGACGCGTATGAATATATTCAGCACCTATATTTCCCAATCCTACAATTAAAAACTTCTTCATGGTATGATGTTACTAATTTTCAAGGTACAAAAATAACGCAAACCCAAGACATTCCATAGGTTATTTCAAACAAAAAAAAGCGCTTGTACGAATACAAGCGCTTTCCAATATACTATAGCGAGCTATAATTATTTTTTCTTTGCAGGAGCTTTTGCTGCTTTTGCTGCTTCTTGAGCTGCTTTCATCGCTGCACGAGAAATTCTCACTTGACACACTACTGTGTTGTCTGGGTGTAATAATTTATAGTTATCCGTTTTGATGTCTGTAACGTATAATTTGTTCCCCATTTCTAAGTCAGAAATGTTTACTTCTACGAAGTCAGGTAAGTTTGCTGGTAAAGCTCTAACTTTTAATTTACGGTTGTTGATGTTTAATACACCCCCAGCCATAACTCCTTTAGAGTTACCTGAAATTTTGATAGGCACTTCTAACGTGATTTCTTTATCGTCGAATAATTGGTAGAAATCGATGTGTAAGATTTTGTCAGATACCGGGTGGAACTGAATATCTTGTAAAATTGCATTAATTTTTTTACCACCTTCTAATTCAATCACAACAGTGTGTACATTCGGAGTGTAAACTAAACTTTTGAATGCTTTCTCTTCTGCTGTGAAGTGGATTGCTGATTGTTCTCCTCCGTATACTACGCAAGGAACCATTCCAGCATTACGTAAGGCTTTAGTAGACACTTTACCTACGCTTTCTCTTTCTGATCCTTTAATTGTAATTGATTTCATTACTTTAAATATTTATTAATTAATAATTTACATCACAAATGTCTTGCTAATCGATAAATTCGATTGCACGTTGTGCATTGTTTCTGCAAACAAAGGTGCGCAACTTAACACTTTAATTTTACTGCATGGCTTTTTCAACGGAATTGAATCGGTTACGATTAATTCAGTTAACGAAGATTCTTCAATCTTCTCATAAGCGCTTCCAGATAGAATAGCATGCGTACAAATTGCGCGTACACTTAATGCTCCTCTTTCCAACATCATATCAGCAGCTTTGGCTAATGTTCCTCCTGTATCGATCATATCGTCTACCAAGATTACATTGCGACCTGTAACATCACCTATTAGCTCCATTTTCTCAATGATGTTCGCTTGTTTTCGCTGTTTATAACAGATGACCACATCAGATTCTAAGAACTTCGAATATGCATAAGCACGTTTTGAACCTCCCATATCTGGAGATGCAATCGTTAAATTCTCGATATTTAAACTTTTTACATAAGGTAAAAATATCGTAGAAGCGTATAAATGATCCACTGGTTTTTCAAAGAATCCTTGGATTTGATCTGCGTGTAAATCCATAGTCATAATTCTCGTTGCTCCAGCTGATTCTAATAACTTAGCCACTAATTTAGCCCCAATCGGAACCCTTGGTTTGTCCTTTCTGTCCTGTCTAGCCCATCCAAAATAAGGGATTACCGCTGTAATATGTCTTGCAGATGCTCTTTTTGCTGCATCACACATCAACAATAGCTCCATTAAATTATCTGATGATGGAAAGGTAGAACAAACAAGGAAAACTCGTCTCCCACGAATAGATTCTTCAAAAGAGGGTTGAAATTCACCATCACTGTAGTGTGATAGCGTAACTTTCCCCAATTCTACACCGTATTCCTTTGCTATCTTCTCCGCTAATTCAATACTTTGCGAACAAGCAAAAATTTTTGCTTCTGATTCAGGATTTAACATTTTTTCTAATTAGTTGTTATGTTGTTAGTTATCGCTTCCTTATTGTAATTCCGCGATGCAAATTTATAAAATATTAATTGACTAGAACGATTTTTTTGCTTTTTTTCTTTGATAGCTTATTTTTTTCTGTAAATTTGCACTCACAATTCAACACCAAATGCCCGGATGGCGGAATTGGTAGACGCGCACGACTCAAACTCGTGTTCCTAGGAGTGTGGGTTCGATTCCCACTCCGGGCACTAAAACCCTGATTACTAAGTAGTCAGGGTTTTTTATTTATATTTTAGCCAACCATTAGCCGACATTTTGGATTTTTATAGAACTCCTTTTATTAAATCAATTGATTTATCATATTAAAGAAAGGTGCAGTTCATCCTTATTTACCTTTCAAGTATAACATCCATTTTCAGTAAACTAGTACCGATTCACATCTCACCTTAGTACCATCAAATTTAACTACACAAGTAAAATTTGAACGAATTGTTGCACCAAAACCATTTTGACTATCAACCCAAGAATTAATTTCATAACTTCCATTTCCTTTATATGTGGTACTAGATTTTCTCTCTCTTGCATTAGGAAATTTTGCTGTACTAGGAGATTTTAATCTACTTTTCACACAATCCTCAGCATAAATAAATGCTAATAGTTCAGAATGATTTACCGTTGAAGATTCTACTTTACCATCACTAGTCAGCCAATTAACAACAGGAACACCTATTCCAAAAAGAACCAACAAAAAGAAAAAGGTTTTCATACATCCCCAACTAGAACCCTTTTCTTTATTTACGCCAATAATATCATTTATTGGATTACCGCAATTAGGACAAATACTTGCTTTATCACTAACTTCTTTACTACACTCCGAACAATTTATTAACGCCATAATAATCATTGAATTATATTCCAAAAATAGAAAAATATTTATACATTAAAAACACTTTGATTCAAGTGATTTCACGCATTACTCACATCCTTAAAACACACTTATTTCTCTTGCTCTTTAAGATTAGATAATCGCATCACTAATAACAAATAATATTGAATAACCTCTAGTAGATTATTGAAGTGCATATTTTTTAATTCAAAATACTCCTTTCTTAAAAACTCCAAATACACATCGAAATCTACTACATCTACATAATCAACTTTTAAAGTTCTAGACGCATGCCCTTTATTGCCATTAACTATAATTCCATATACTTGATTACCAAAATCTGTTAATAGATATGCCCATTGATATAATCCTTGATTTATACTTAAACCAACGCCTGTTCCTAAATGTTCAATTTTCATTTCATTTATAACATGGATATAAGTGTCAAAGAAATCTATTAGATTAGCCTGAATTAAACAATTCATTTCATCATCATATTGATAAGTAAGAAGCTTATTTTCGAGAGTTTCTTTTTCTATTTTTAATCCTTCTTCTATCGAATAAAGCTCATCACTAGTAATTTTTTCTATATTTTTCAGTCTAGTATATACACTTATATAATCCAAAAGTTCTTCCTTCATTTTGCTTCGTGTTAGTTCTTATCTTCCTCGATAATTTTTAATAAATTCTTTAACCTTTCTAATAATTCATCATATAATACAAACTCTATATCTTTAAACCCTTCTCGCAAACTTTTAAAACTATTTCTTTTCTTTTGAGTATTTAATTCCTTTGAATGTCCAATTACTATAATTGCTCTAGGATTTATAATCTTGACATCTAAGCCCGAAATAGTATCATTTTCACTTTCCTCCTCAATAGTTTTAGCATAAGTAACAGCATTATCTCTAACTTTTTGCAAATAATCAGATACTTGAGCAATCACTTTGGAAACTTCTGTACTTAGGTAAAATGTTTTATGACTTTTATCCTCGCTTAATAATTTAGTATCACATCTTTTCAATTCATAGAAATCTAAATAACCATAAATATCCATCAAAACTAAATCGGGATATTTTGTAATTCCTGTAGCAATATTTTTAAAATCTATTTTATTGACATAACGACTATCAAACAAGGTTATATATTTATCGAAAAAACCTTGCCAAACACTTTCTAATGGATCATTAGTCAAATGCTTCTCATATTGCCTTATAATATCTTTTAGAGTAATTAATTGTGCATTTTTCAATAAACCTGTATTCAATTTATCTACAATATCTTTCCTCTTAAATTTAGCAATTGCTTTGACATAAAAATCACCTAATCTTTCTACTTCTTCTGCTGTGAGATTACTAATCATTTTATCATTAAGATTCCTAAAGATCAAATCCTTATTATTATTCGTTTCAGCATACTCAAAGCTAACATCAGGACATATCTCAACTAAAAAGTTTTTTAATAAAATTTTATTTGTATCAGAGTGCGCTCGTTTTTCTTGATTTAAATTACCTAATAAAACATCTAAATCTGCATAATTTATCATTAATTGATTATCAATTTTATTAGACTCCGTTTCAATTGAAATTACCAAAGTATCAATATCATAAATAGGAAATTTATATTTAAAAAATCTATTAACATTTGGATTAGTAAATCCAAATCCAAGGTCACTAATAAATTTAGGAAGTTCAACATCATATCCCTCTTCAATAAAAAGCTCAATAATAACTTTGTTTATACTATCACCTTCAAAATAATATTCACAATAACACTCAAGATCAGTGCATATAATTGAATAAATATGAATGAGGTTATTTTTATCCTCATCCTCTAAATCTTTACGATAGAATTTATTCTCATTTGCCCCCTCATCGTTTATATTCTCTTCTGAGTAGAGAACAAATCTTTTATTTTGATATACTTCGTTCATAATATGTATTTATTTTCATACTAATCTCAAATATAACGAATAGTTAAAAAATTTCACACAAATAATTGATTACTACAACATAACGCAAATCTATAAACTCAATCTCATCAAAATCTAAAAAACAAGTAATTATTAAAGATCGAGACACAAAACAGCACTTCGATAAATCAATAAAATCAATATTTTTAATAATTATCAATAAACATCAACCAAATCCTTCAACTTAATATCTAAACAATTACAGATATTGATTAGCGTTCCAATAGTCGGATTTGTACGTCCTTTTTCGATTCGTATTAAGTTATTATACTCAATATTTAATCTGTCTGCGAATTGCATAAGGGTTAATCCTTTTAATTCCCTCTGTGCTCTAATCTTATTACCAATTTCTCTTATTATTTCATTTTGATCCATATTACTATCATTTATGATTGACAGTAAAGGACTTTTATTATATTTGCATCAATACAATCATATATGATTGTTTAAGGTTTAATGAATTTGTAAATAATAATGAAAACAATAAATTTTAAAAGTGGTACAATAAACATCGATGATACTACTATTTCGTTTCAAGGAATTAATCAAGGAAATATAGCTTCTTCTCATCAAGTAATGGAACGAAAACTCATCGGAGGGGTCAACTACCAAAAACAGATATATCTAAAGCGGACACCTCTTGGATATGCAAATATTTCCATGGTTATAGGTATTATATCCCTCATTTTATATGTTGTATTAAGTATAATGCGCAATAGTATATATGTAATGTTTTTAATCACATTATTGGCTTGTGCGATTTTCTTTATTACCATTATTTTCAGCCTATTTACTACAATTTTCTTTGATACAAATTGGGATCGACGCGTCTGTGAGTATCTATTCGGAAAGGAATTATATCTTATTGTCATTCAAAATAAATCTAATGGTCAACACATTGAATTTTACATCAATCTGGAAGAATTAGAACAAGCTAAAGAACTAATTGAATATAAACTAGAAGAAGTTAGCACCAATTCTTTTGAGCAAAATAGGTTAAAAGAGGAAGACAATGTTTTTGATCTAGATAAGATAAATACAAAACTAAATGAACTAAGAAGCTTACTTGATAAGGGCATAATTTCCAACGAAGAATTTCAACTACTAAAAAGCAATTTAATTAATACTTCTGTTGGGTTAAGTGAAAATAATTCAAAGCAAAGTGACTAAAAGACATCTACTCAATCTCGCTATTATTCATTCCTTTCTACCGCTCTTCTTAGGTGGTCTAGTCTATATTTTATTTAGATCTAAATCGCTAATAATGTTTGAATGGTTTACATACCTAAAACTAGATCGTTTGTTAGATTCATTACGAGCTCATTTAATAGGTTTTAAGGCATTTTTACCTCAATGGATATACTATTCAATACCTGATGGTCTTTGGATTTACAGTTTGACCTCAGCATTGATCATCTATTGGCATGATAACCTAAAGTTTGGTAGATATTGGTTAATAATCCCTTTCGTACTTGGAATATGTGTTGAAATCTTACAAGGCATTAAACTTTTTCCAGGGACTTTTGATTGGATTGATTTAATCATTTCAATTATTAGTTTTTCAGCAAGTATCATTATAACGAATAAACACTTAAGTAAATATGAAAAATAAAATTTTTAAAAGTATTGGTGCTTCGGCAATTGTTGGTGCCTTTATATTTTTGGCTTTCGGGTCTGGAGACAATAATGGAAAGACAATAAATGATATAAATAATACTACTGAAGTACAACAATTCATTATAGGTCGATGGAGTACAGAATATTATAGTCTTGGAGAAAGATGGTATGTTAGGTATGAACTTACAGACAGTAAAATACGTGTTTGGGAAAAATTTGGACAACACGACTGGTCAAATTCCCCAACTACATACGACTACTATCTTGGTTCGGTCAAAACGGAATATGATGGACGTAAATATAGATTGCTAGTAATACAAGGGAAAAACTTAGGGATGATGGGAGATAACGCTTTATATGTAGCCAATGGTTGTTTAAAAATAGGGCATAGTTCGTTATGCCTTTCCGAAGGATGGGATTAAAGTAAAATAAACCTTTACGTTATTAGGAATTGCAAATTAATAGATAAGAAAGAGGTTATAAAAAACCTCTTTTTTGTTTTTACCATATACGTAAGCCATCTTGAGAATAGACAAAGCTTTTAAGGTTAATAGAAACGACTGATTCAATGAAATATAGTTTATCCTAACTCAGGATTAAAAAACATTTTTGAAGCCTCAAATACCCTTGTTTTCATCTTCATAAATAAAGCTAACTGTTTCATGTTGTCCTATTAGTCCATCATTTTTCTTCATATACTCTTTAAACAAAAATGCATCAATGACCTTAGAAAAATGAACCTCTTTCTTGAGGTTTAGGCTATTTATGTCATTGTCTTGAGCTATTTGTTGTAAAATATGGTCAATAATTACAAGTAATTCGCCTTTATTCCCATTGATCCCAACATGAAGATGAAAAATATTGCTTTTATCCTTTTCAACAACAAAAAACATATCTCTACGGTTTAACTCATAAATTTTAGTTACTAAATATTTGTAATATTCTATGTCGTAAGATCCTCCTTTAGCATTAGATATACCACACCCATCAAGTAAATTGATTGTTAATTCAAATTCATATTTATAATTTCTATCTACTTTAGATGAGATAACTTTTGTTTTCTGCTGCTGACATGGGATAGTTGTCTTCTTATGATTACGTATTCGTTTGAAGTGCTTTAACCCATTGTAATTAATAGTCCAACGCTCAATTTTATTAATTCTCATTAATTTAATAATACTTCCGCTATTATTTTTTAATTTTCTAATTCTTCGTTTAATTGTATCTTTTGAAAGATCAATTATTTTAGTTCTTATGTAAAAATCTATTGGTAAATAGATGTTATAATCTATATTATTTATTGTTTTCATATTGTATTATTTAGTAACTATATATAATGCGCCCATTTAAGCTTGAGCACCTGTATTATAAATAGTATCATTAGATGAAAAAGTAAAGATGGATTGAGTTTTTATTTTGAATCGATCAATTCAAAAAACAAATAATTAACTTATTTTCAATTGATTACACCCTACAGGGCATTAGTAAAAAAATACAGTTAATTAGAAAAAATTATCCTTTAGGTATAAAATTCAAGGATTAAAAGGAAAAACTTATGCACCCCCTTCAAACTAATCGCGATACACATTATCTTCTTTACATTCAACTAAAAAAATTGCGTAAAAAGTAGAGTATCTATCTAACAACTAGAAGGTTCAAAAAATAATTTTCGGAAATGAAAGGAGATTAGTTCAACTCGCTAGGATAGGACTAACTATCCAACACCTACAACGAATTGAATATCAACACATAGCGACTAAATGTAACGATTTACCTTTACCAGTTTAAAGTGCGATGAAAAATTTTAAAAAATTTTTTAAACAAGGTCGATTGGTGAATATGGGTCTTAATTTTTCTAAAGAATAGCACTAAGCGGATACATAATTTTAAAAAAACTTAAATCTATCTCCCCCTCCCAGCCTTAGGGGAGGGAGGGGCGGGTACTAATTTATAGATTCCTAGATTAAATTATATCGCAAAGTAGTTGCTATTAGAGAGATTATAGATGAAGAGGGATCAATGATTTCTCTATATCCGATTTTAGAAAATATACGCGATTTCCCATTCCATAAGGTTTAAGTTTCCCACTCTTACACCAATTGTGAATAGTAGATAAATTTACCTTTAAAAGATCCGCAACTTCACTACGACCTAATAAAGAATCCCCTTGTTGTTTTTGCATCGCCTTTTTGAAATATGATTCTAATAATTCGTCAAGTCTTTTAATAATAACATCTTCTAATTGTTGTGGTGTGTAAGTAATGAATTGTACTGCTTCCATGATTTCTTGGTTTAAAATTATAGTCGCAAGTACCTTCAATATTTATTCGCAAAACATTCGGTAAAAAATAATTTAAAAAATAGTCGATATTATTTTTTTAACAATCAAACAAATAATTATACTAATAAAAAATAAAATAAATGAATTTTAAACGCAAAAATCAAAACAAAACAAGAAATAATAACTAAACTAATTAAAAAAGCATTTTTTGAAAACGAAATCTAATTAGATTAAAAAAAAACCGTCTAGTAACGCCATTTCTTGGTATTAAGGTGCTCTTTTATTAACTCATTTACCTCAGTAATATATCTCTTAGGATCCGATAATCTAGTATTATTTTTAATTACTTCTTTTTCGTAAAAAACGTTTAGATATTCTACTACCTTCTTTTGGGTACAACTCTTTATTAGTATATGGTTTTTAACATCATCATTATTAATAAGCGCATTGACAAAAGCATTCAATCCCCAAACACGTCCATTTTTTACGTCAAACTTGTGTTCCAATGTTTTTAAAAACCAACTACTAGCCTCTTCATTAACAAAAATATTCTTTCTTTTATTAAACAATGTAATAGCTCTCGTTTCTATTGAATCAAAATTTTTTATATAGTAAAGAATTTTTATGCACTGCTCTTGATGGAACTTTAATAATTGCGTCTTAATAATTTCGTGCATATAATGAGACACAGTGATCTTATCTATCTTAATCTTTTCAAGTTGCATATTAGTAATTAACTCTAAAAGATCTCTCAAATGAAAACGAAAAGCTATTTCGGTTTTTTTGCTATCGTGATCAATCATATTTTCATTAAACTCTTTATCTAAAAAGCATTTATCCAATACCTTTCTCAGATCAATTTCGGGTAACTCTTTTAATTTTGTGGCTTTGTATCTTGGTGGTAAGAATGCTTTTAAAACTTCTTCATAGAAATAGATAAAGTATTCTTCATCTGTTTTATTTTGATAAGTGAAAGATTCGCTGGATGGGCTTGCCATAATTTAAAAGGTTTTTGCAAAAATAAACTTTAAATAACTATCGTTTTAAATATTTTACTCAAGTATTCTCATCATTCACAAATTTAATTGGTGTTAATTTATCCCAAATGGATAGATTTGTAGGTTACTAACTATATACCAATATGAATAATACCGAATTAGAACCAAAAACAAAAATATACATTGATTTAGCAAATAGTTCCAATGCTAAAAGTTTTAAATCAGATAATGTAATTCATCAAGACGCATTAAAAAAAGTAAAAGAATTTATTGATCAATTCATAGAAGCCAATAAAATTGCTTTAGCCGAAAGACCCCTCAAAAAAAAAGGGAAAATAGAATTATCATATAAACACAATACAATTACTATACTAGGAACTAGAGGAAGTGGTAAAACTTCATTTTTGTTATCTATCAAAGAATTAATTACAAATAATAAAGAACAACAATATGATGATTTATTATTTTTAGATATGATCGATCCTACTTTAGTAGAAGAAAAAGGTCATGTTTTTCTAAATATTATTTCGAGTATTTGTGATGAGGTAAAAACAGTACTAGCAAAAGAAGAAGCCAATAAATCTGATGATGTAGAGTGTACGAGAAAACACTGGAAAGAAGCAATGAATAAACTTGCTAAAGGGTTACCTTCTATCGATGGGATAGGAAATGGAAAATTTGGCGAGTGGCAAGATGCGGAATTTGTGATGCAAAATGAATTACAAGCCATACATTCTGCACGAAATTTAGCCAAATATTTTGCGGAATTTGTAGAACAATCTTTAAAAATATTAGATAAAAAACAATTTGTATTATTCTTTGATGACATTGATGTAGATTCATCTAAAGGATACGCAGTCCTAGAAACAATTCGTAAATACTTTGTTACAGATCAGTTGATTTCTTTTCTAAGTGGAGATTTGAAATTGTATGATGCTTTAGTGAGAGATAAAAAATGGAATAATTTTGGATCCAAACTAATTACGTTCGAGACTTCTCAAGATTTTCAAGAAAAAACGAGAAGGATCGTTAATATGAATCATTATAACGATATGGTTACAGATTTAACTTCTCAGTATCTGATTAAAATCATGCAACCAAAATATAGAGTTCATTTATCAACCTTATATGATTATTATATAAATAAAGAGACGGGAGTATTTATTGCAAATAAAAATGATGACCAAAATAAAAAGCAAACGCCAAAAAAATTAAAAAAATTTTTAAAACAACTATTTAAAATATATGGAATAAAAAGCAACTTACAACGTACTGCTTTTGTGGAATTTCTATTACACCAACCTTTACGTTCTGTATTACATTTTTTACAATATTTTGAAGGAGCAAATAATAAGGAGACAACAGATATAAACACAGACTTTACAAGTGTTTTTCTATCAGATTTATATGAAAAACACGTGGATATAAATACACTGCAAAATTCTGTAACATATTTTTTACCAACTATTTTGCAAGTTTTAATACAAGAGCAAAGATTAAGAGAATCTTATCAATTAATCCCCTCAACATTAGATAATAGCTTTAATGCTACATTGTTCACAAGTAGTCTTCTGTTTTCAAATCATATAAATAAAAATCATAAGTTTCTCATTTTTGAATATTTTTTCAAAATAGCTTTTTTAAGAAATTTCATTGATAGAGAAAATGATTATGAATTAATAAAAGCCATTACCAAGACCTCTGGACTACTAACAGATAATATTTTCAGAGATAGTTGTAATCAATTACAGAGTAGTCTTTTTGGACAATTTGGCAACAAAAAAGAAGTTAATGAATTTGGAATGCTCTTGTTATATGGCCTAGCAAAAATTGCTAAACAAAACACATCGGAAAAAATATTTCGAATTGATTATATATTAGAGAATGGTAGAGAAGATGTAAAATGCAATCAACTACAATCTTATCTAGGATATTTACCTTGTTTTATAGGACAGTCATCAACTAAAAACGCTAGTAAACTATTTTATTCAGTTCTATCTCTTCTTTCATCAATAGGAGAGTTAATACGAAGATATAATGAAGAAAGTCTAACCAAAGAAAACTTTTTAAGTGTTTTAGCTGAATTAGGTCAGTTACGATACTATACAACAAGTGAAAATGAAGAAGTATCTAAAACTTTTACTACTGAGAAAAAAGACAAGAGTTTTGAAGAAGAAGAATTTGATACTGGATATGAACTTGAAAATGACTTTTTTATTGAAAATAATATAAATGAGTTTTATGATATCTTAGAACAATGGTTTGATAAGGATTTGAAGGCTGTCTCTCCATACATGTTAGGTAAAATATTTACACGTTTTTATTATTCGTTAAATAGGATCGGAATTGACAAATCCATTAACCTAGGACAATCTTTTCATTTACAAATAGTTGCATTTATGAATGCAGTAATAATTGAGGAAGCGCGAGAATTAGAAATAGTTGTAAACTTAAATAACGATAATATTGTCTCCAGCGATAAAGCTTTTATAAATAATATCCATCACATAACACAGAGTGATAAAAAGGATCAAATGAAATTTTCAATGTGGATGCTTTCATGTCCTTTATTACTTATTTATACTAAAAATAGGATCAGATTAAAAGTTCGTGACTTTGTTTCTCAAACAGAATTTTCAAACGGACTTTTATCAGATAAATTATATAATGACCTTTACATAGGCAACATTTTGGACTATGTTTATTTAGAAGGTGGAAAAGGAGAGAGACCTTTACTAGATAAATATGAAAATCTTTATCAAAAAATTAAATGCGAGCTTTTACATGATAATAAATATCTCAATTTCAAGAGGAAAAGATATGTTAGCAAAGCCATTGAAATGTTCTTAGATGAATTTCCAATAGCACAAAGTAAACTCAAACAAAATGAACAAAAAGATTTTGTAATATATGCAGTCAAAAGATGTGGAGAAGATATTATTGATGAAGATTTATGTTCTGAATACTCCGCAAACGAAACTCAACCAAATGAAAATGATCCTAACATTAACAGCGATAATGCTACAGCTAATATAGATCATACTTTAGTAGGCGATGATAAAATAGTAGAAAATGAGGATACTACAACAAATGGTGATGACACTATAGGAAATGAGGATAGTACAACAGAAAATGAGGTTACTGCAAATGGCGATGACACTATAGGAGATGAAGATAGTACAACAGAAAATGAGGTTACTGCAAATGACGATGACACTAAAGGAGATGAGGATACTACAACAAATAGTGATGACACTATAGGAGATGAGGATAGTACAACAGAAAATGAGGTTACTGCAAATGACGATGACACTATAGGAGATGATGATTTGTCAAGCGAAAAATAATAAATCAATAATTTCAAAGAATGATACAGTACATACTCAACAACAATGAAGCTCTTATTGATTTTTTAAATTACAAATTTCCAAACATTAGCCAAGTTAAAAGAACCGTATTATTAGAGTTAAGGAAAAATGATGTAAAAAAACCCGATCATTTATATCGTTTGCAAATGGAAGAAATTAAAGACAATTTCACGAGTTTTTCTACTTTGTTTTTAAAAGGTATAGGTGATTTTAGTGTTGATTTTTTTGAAGAAAAGAATAGTCAATATTTTATTAAGAAGGATGTGTTTTTTAAATGGCAAGAAGTCATTACTTTGATTCCCCCCTCCGTCTTAATAGCCTCTAAAATAAGTAGAGAGTGTACCCAAGATAAAGTACGTATTTGGAAGGATTTCATTCTTCCAAATACGGAACAAACAATGCTGTTATCTCCTCATATTATTCAATTAGAGAACAAGGTAAAAGAATGGGGAGGACTAGATGAATTACATATTCACTTAAATGGTAGCCTAGAGGTAGACAAAGTTTGGCAAGATTATTTAAAACATCCAGATAAAATTAGAGCATACCTAAAAAAGATAACACTAGATAAACCTTTAGAGCAGTTTAGTCAAGAGGGATTCTTATTAACTCCCGATAGTATTTTTAATTATCTGTGTATAGCAAAAAGTATTCGTCAATATTTTTATTCCTATTTGAACAGGAGCAATCAAAGTAAACCATGCCAAGAGGAGGGAAAAGAGCCTTTACCATTTGAAAAAGAATTTGTTAACAAGGAACATTTACTGAGTGAAGTAATTTCATACAGTAAGGAAAATTGGAGCAAATATGATTCTCCTTTCGATTCAATACTAGAAGGTGTAAAAATTAATACTGAACAATATCCTTCTTTGGAGTGCTTTATGTTTGTTTTGCTGTTTAAAGAATTGCAAAAACATCAAAATGAAGTGTTAGCAGAATTTCTATATTTCTATTTATTGATTTATGGATTAGTTAATCGCTTGTTATCTCATCAATTACACCAAAACGGCTTTGAACAATTTCAAAAAATAACACTAAATGAGTTAAGGGAATTCAGTGAAGAAAAGTTTGATAGAAGATTCAAGCAATTTGCAGGTAATAATTTATCTTATTTGAGATTTATAGAAGGAAGGATCTCTCCAAAAAAAACAATGGATAAATGGTTCGATACATTAGAATCACTTCAAGCTGGATGGAATAAATTTAAAGATGTAACTAAAGTAGATTCTGATATTCGTTTAGTTGTTCATTTTATTAAACAAATAGATAAAAAACCAAATAGTTTTATTCGCTATTACGCTGTTCGGAAAGAATTATATCGACAAGGTCATTTAATACGAGGAGTGTTTAATGCTAAGCCAAAATATAGGGCATTACTAAATGCTGTAGATGCAGCATCAAGTGAATTTGATACCCCTCCTGAGGTTTTTGCACCAGTATTTCGAATGATGAGAAATGCTGGAATTCGTTATTTTACTTATCACGCTGGAGAAGACTTCTATCATATTTTCACTGGGATGAGAGCTATTTATGAAGCTATCCTATTCTGTGATTTAACTTATGGAGATAGAATTGGTCATGCTGTTGCACTAGGTTTAGATCCATCACAATGGGGTAATGTGATAGGGCAAAACATCAAGATGAGACAAGGTGAATACTTAGACGATTTAGCCTTTTTATTTTATGTAATTAAAACGTATAAAATAGAAGAGTTTTATTCTACTTTAAACCTAATTAAAAGCAGAGTAGAGCATTTGTATTTTGAGATCTATGATGATTATCTACCGATTGAAATTATCATAGATGGGTGGAAGTTAAGAAAGTTTTGCCCCATACACTTTAAATTTAATAGCGATGATGTTAGCACTCTGATTATAGAGCAAGATGAAGAATCTAATTTGTACAAACAAACCCAAAAAAATGTAAATAAAAAAACTATTTCGGTCTATCAAAAGTATCACAACAAAACGTATAGAGAAAAATACGAACATAAAATTAATGTACAAATCGACGAATTTATAGCTTTAGATAGCATACCTATTATCCAGAAAGCTTTGTTAGAAATGATGAATAGAAAAGAGATCGTCATAGAAACATTGCCAATGAGTAATGTCCGCATTGGATTTCATCAAGATTTTAGCACATATCATCTCTGGAATTGGATTAAGTGGAAAAAAGAAGGTATCGGTATTCCTCCTATCATTATAGGAAGCGACGATACTGGGATTTTCGCAACGAATATCTATAACGAATATGCCAATGTTTATTTAATGCTGATTCAATATTATAGCCTATCTCATACTGAAGCGATGAACGTCTTAGAAGAGTTTAGACGAAATGGAGATATTTATCGCTTTAAGGCATAAAGAAATAAAGCTTGGAGTAGTCTTTTTTAGCTAGTCCAAGCTTTTTAATTTAATCTGCCTTTTAATTCATCTTCTCTAAAAACTCCAAAAACAATCTTGCATTTGCATCCTTATCACGACGCTTGTTGATATACTTCAAAAAAACACGTTCCTCGGAATGTCCTGTGATTCCCATTAAAATAGGTGTAGGCACTTTACCATAAAAATTAGTAGCAAACGAACGTCTAAAACAATGTGAGGTAATAAAGTTATATTTTGGCAACTGAACCAATTCTTTTACTCCAGTAGCTTCATTCACAAAGTAGCCTTCTACTTCTTCATTAATTTCCGCAATTTCACATACCTTTTGAATATGGGTATTTATTTTGTTGATTGAAACGCTTTCAGGGAAATCATGTAACAAAATATTCAATACATATTCCTTATTTACCCCAACCGTAACGTCCTTCTCCGTTTTTTCTTGAATTAAATCGATAAGAACTCCACCTTCAATTGGTCTTAGATTTTTTGGAGTCAACTTCAACAAATCCCCACCACGTTGACCGATATAGCAACCAATCAAAATCCATTTCTTTACATTCTCTAAATGTGGAGTTGGCATTGGTGTGTGATAGATTTTATCAATCTCTTCAAAGGATAACGTATGAATATATCGATCCTTATCTTGCTGTCTAAAAGGTTTTATCGTTATGGAATATGGGGTAACAAACACATCATTCTTTTGTGCATCATGGCACACCGTCTTAATGAATTCAAATTGTTTACCCGCATAATTAACTGTATAGCCTTTATCTTTCAATAACCACGTTTTAAACTTATCTGTCAATGCTTTATTAATATCCCTAAATAATATCTTTGTTTTTAGATGTTGTTCAAATCCAATGATAATGTTTTTAAATGAAGTATAGTTTTTAATCGTTCCTTTACTCAACCCTATTTTCCCTCCTCTTGTTTCCCTAGTAGAAGCATGATCAATTATGTATTGAATATAATTGACAAATATATCTTGATCCGCAATATTGACACGATTAAAACACGTATTAATTTGATTTTCTAGCCAACTACTATTTATCAATACTCCATTAGAGGAATCTTCGTTTAAAGCGCTAAATAAATGCCCTGAAAGCTTATTCAAATTTTGAATCAACAGTTTATTTTCTGCTTTGTTTTGTTTAGGTAAACCTGTCTTATCACTCCAATCTTTTACATCGATAGAGAAGCCTGTACTTTTTTTCAAATCCAAATTTCGTCCATTGGAAAGACGAACATGAATTTGTGAATTGTCATTTTTGGCTTGTAGTATAAATCTTATTTTTGCCATATTATAGTTATATTGTGATCCTATTTAATAGTCCAAAAATAATAGAACAGATTTATTTAGCCAACATTTAGCCAACATTATTGCAATCTTATTAGATTTAATTGCATCTAAATCAATCACAAGCACATACAAAAACAACACACAACTAGTTGATTTTCAATACAAAAACCCTAAATATCAGTCAATTACATTTTATAGAGATCTAAAGGTTACTTGTGTGGGTTCGATTCCCACTCCGGGTACTAAAACCCTGATTACATTGTAGTCGGGGTTTTTTATTTTATAGCTTTAAAATTTAAAAATAGCATACTTCAAGGTAACACCAAAAGTAAATAAGAACTCTCCTCTTTCAACATCGAAATCTTGAATATACCCTCCACCTACATGAATATTGAAGATGAGTCGAGGAGTAAAATACTGCTCATTACCAATGTGACCTTCTGTAATCAACACTTGATTATAGCTTGAATCCGAAGGTTTTCCAAAAGAATATTTTACTTGAGTAGCGAGATAAAACGTTCGTTCTTCTTCATTGACAAAATGCCATTTCAAATTGGCCTTCGTAAAAGGAATAAAACCATACTCAAAAGAATACCCACTAGTTTCATCTAAGCTATAACCCGCACCAATACCTGCGAAAGCTTCGAGGTGAATATCATACGTCAATCGGGTTTTAAAAGAAGTCTCCACTCCTTGCCCACCCAAAGTAACATAAACTGTATTATTCTTACTTTGAGAAAAAGATGACATATACATGCACAAGCATATAAAAACAAAAAATATTTTTTTAAATCGCATACATTAAATTTTATTCTGCGAAAATAGACAAAATACAACGTTAAATTTTACAAAATTTACGTTATCTATTGTCTACTATTACGCCTCACAATAGGTTTTAAAATGAGGTTAGCACACTATAGAAACAATCAATACAAATTCAATACGAGAAATAGGACAACAACCTAATCATTCAATAAAACAGAAAAGGCTAACTTCATCTGTTAGCCTTTTATATTCAATTTAATTTTTAAAATCAACCAGGTGAAAGAAAATAACACTTCATCATCTCTTTCTAACTATCACCCTACTTCGCCTCATCAGCAGATGGTCCGTACATCCCTGGAATCGGAATATCTAGCAAACGCAAATAAACAGACAGTTGTCCTCTATGATGATAAATATGGTTATTAACTACAAAGCGATTTGCCCCTACCTTTGGCATTTCCATAATGGTATGTTCTCCAGCTTTCAATGCCCAAGTCTGCATCCACTCTTCATCAGTCATTCCTTCTAAAGCCGTTACAACGCGTTTCTCATACGAATCAAGTAATTGTAATAAATCTTGTGTATTTCTTGCTTGTAAAGGCTTATAATCCACATGGAAGTCCAATATACCTTGCTTCGTAATAAACTCAGTCCAAATAATCAATTCAACAATGTGTTTAGACAAATCGCCTAAACTCATTGACTTTGTATGGGGTTTCCAATCCCATTTATCTGTTGGCACGCAAGCGATAATCTTTTTGGTACTTGCTAACTCATGTTGCAACTCCACTAAAAAACTTGTATTAATACTCATACTATTTGTTGTTATTTTTCTTTTAGGAAAGCTACAAAACCAAACGCATATAATCAATTTATTTAAGGAATATAGTTTGGTCTTTTCCATAAAGAACACAAGATAGACAACGCGCTCTCGCTAAGGTTTTTTATCTTTGTAAAAAACAAATAAATTGAAGCAAGATTCTACCTACCTATCTTTTGATGACGCTAAACGCAAATTAGAGCACTATTGTGCTTATCAAGATCGCTGTCATGCAGAAGTAGTCAATAAATTATTTTCTTTGGGTATAACGCCTCAAATTCACGATGAAATCATCGTTCACTTAATTGCCCAAAACTTTCTCAACGAAGAACGCTTTGCCAAAAGTTTTGTAAGAGGAAAACATCGACTTAGTGCTTGGGGGAAAAACAGAATAACTTCAGAATTGAAATTTCGAAATATCAACAGTCGACTAATCACCATTGCCTTGGCGGAAATCAACGACGAAGAATACTACCAAACTTTTGATCGTATCAGCGAAAACAAATGGAATCAATTAACAGACTCCGATATCCAAAAGAAGAAAAAGAAATTTCAAGCTTATCTATTCCGCAAGGGATACGCAATGTCGGATATTATAGAGAAAACGGAGAAATTGGTGAATAGTAAGTGGTGAGTTGTTGTTTGTGAGGATTAGGTGAGATTGGGTGAGGATTGGGTGAGATTGGGTGAGGTTAGGTGAGGAAAACACTCATCTCCCATTTCCCTTCTCTAGCGTAAACCGTTCACTGTCAACTGTAAACAAAAAAAGCCTGACTACTTGCGTAATCAGGCTTTTAAAAGAAGGGCGACGACATACTCTCCCACCATGTGGCAGTACCATCTGCGCTAGCGGGCTTAACTTCTCTGTTCGAAATGGG
>NZ_JBKFDO010000016.1:0-76343 GCF_046557355.1 Myroides sp. DW712 | reverse complement strand
GGATAATAATTCGTTTCTTCAATGATCTCGCCAACGTCGATCTTGTCGTTTCTATTTGCATCCGAATAGCTTAAACGGACATTACCGAGGTGGTCACGGTATTGGTATACATAGTTTTGTGTTTCTGCATTGAAATACCCCTCTGCGGTAGGAAAGAATAGTAATTTCCCCATAAAATACTGGAAACCATCAAAATAATTCACAGTAAAACCACCACCTCCTTGGGTTACTACTTTATTTATTTTCTCACCTGTCGCTGTATAAAGATAAGTGATTTTCCCTCGATCAGATAGAATTTCCACAGGTAAATTCAAGTGGTTGTACTTGATTCCCGTAATTCCTTTGTTTCGGTCTACTTTCAGATTACCAAAACTATCGTAATCGTAATGTTTAGCGGCAGTACTTCCCTGTTTGAAGCCATCGGTATTGTTGGAGCTATCCACCACCTTTTGAAGCTGATTGCCTTCGTAACTGTAGGCTAACTGATCTAAATCCAAAGCAATAGCGGTATTCACACTACGTCCTTTGCGGCTTAAGCTCCTAATATTCCCGTTGGCATCGTAGCTCATTTTTTCATCATACAGTCCAATGATGGGCATAATACCCGCAGGTTCTTGATAGGTTCCAGCTTTTAAACGGTTAATCCGATCATAGGCATAACTATAGCGGCGCAATACATTGTCCTGAGTTGTTTTCCACGTTTGCTCAGCAATGTTTCCGTTGTACAACTTCTTCACCTCACTTATGCCTTCACTATCCAAAGTATTGTAATTCAACTTCATGGCAAAAAGCGATTGCTTGCCAAAATCGCCCGCATCTAAATTACTCGTGCTATTTACCTGGGTCAACCAACCTCGAATATTGTAGGTATAATTAATTTCTTGTAAAAAAGACTGCCGTATTGGGTTGTCTAAAAAAACAGGAATAGCATTTTGTACGGCTTCTCTTGGTTGAATAATCGGTTGGGGTCTTTCTCTTCCTCCTATTCGTTTCTGTTTGATACGACCTAATTCATCGTATTTATTTTCAAAAAGAACCACAGGATCAGCATTTCCTACTTTATGAGTTTGATACATTAAACGTTCAGCTTTATCATACGTAAATGTTTCCATAATCTCTATTGGTTGACTCCCACCATTAAATTGATGCTTCGTAACAGTTTTTATTGGAAATCCTCTAAAATTATACTTCGAATCAACTCGAGTCGAACCTCTGGAAATAGTAACATAATCACGGTGATTTCTAAGTATCCGCTCTTTATCATCATAAAGTTTATATTCAACGATATGATCTGATAATGCAATAGAGCTAGGATGAAGAATTTTGGTCCAGGTTCCTGTTGCTAGTCCCTTTACTTGTAAAATAACTGGTTGTCCTTCTACCTGTTCTGGAATTTCAGTATTGTTCATAAACTCATAATCATCATAATAATTAAGTTTCAAAATTCTCAGTTCAGTCTTTGGCATTGTATTATTCGTATAAGGCACCATTACCCTATCAATAGTTCTAGGCACTGTTCTTTTTTCGTAGACATCTGTAGATAAATCAACTAAATTTTGAAACGTAGTTCTTCCTGCTGCTGTACTCGGGGTTCCTACATAGAATCCAGTATAAACCACACGGCCAAAAGCGTCGTATTTGCTAAACATCCAACCTTTGGTTTCATCTCCAAAAGGGCTATACACTGGTCCTTGTGCCAATAAGCGATCTGCTTTGTCATATACCATAAACTCCCATTCTTTCCCTGGTAGTTTTTTAGCCACTAAGCGATTTTTATGGTCGTATTGATACTGGTAACACAGTTGATCTAAGGTTGTCGCATCTGTTTGTCCTTTCGCTAAAGGAGGTAGTACATAAGTAAGATTATTGTATTGATCATACACATAATACGTATAGAGTGACTGTCCAAAATAGGGATTCAAAACACCTGGATCAATTGGTTTAACAGGTGGGGTAAGGGAGTTCACTCCCTCAGATACCTGATCCGTCAAGTTACTCCCAATGTCTTCGGCATTATCGATGATTTCACTCACACTTTTTCCTGCTAATTCATTCGAAATACCACCTGATAAAGAAATACCTGATCCGTTAGGATCCACAACAGCTAATTCATAATCTAACAATTGAACTGTAGCCAAGACTTTGTCCTCTTGATCAGTAAAACGTTCTGAAAAGTTTCCATCCTCATCTTTGGTTGATGTCACATACAACGTATTTGCTGCGAAATACCCTTCGTCCACAAGACGAATAGCATAGGCTTTCAAGCTTGCATTCCACGTGGCTATCGCTTTGAACTTCTTTACTTGATTTGCTTTATTAAAACCATAAGTATGTTTGACCGTATGACTTGGATTGGCTGCCATTTTCCAATCCTCTCCAGGTGAGGCTTGTTGCAACACCCGTTTTAACGATGATTTTTCAAGTTCCGTTTCGCTATACGGATTGGCTGTACGTTCGTATTTGGCTGTATTATAAAAAGTTAAGGTTTGGTCTTTTGCGTTGGGGATATAAGCCAGACGATCTAATCCACCAACAGTCAGTTGCCCCTCTCCTACATCGGGGTTATACCCTGGAACAAAAGGCAGATAGTCTTTGGTTTGTCCGACATTCAACTCATATTCGATGTGTTTAACTACATTGCGATTGCCTAGACCAATACCTACAGCAATTTCTTGTTTGGGACGACCTAATCCATCATAATACACTATAGTTTCTAATTTTGTACTATTTATAAGTGACGTGTGGGAACTGTTGCTTGCGTACTGGGGCTGAGTGGTCTTGATGTAATTTTCTGTCCGCGTTTGTGCTTCCATTGAACTACAAGTCAAGCCAAACACAAACAAGATATAAGGTGTAATTTTTTTCATTGCAATTCTATTGGTTATTTTTATAATTGTATTCGTATTCTTCAATGATATTTCCCTTATTGTCTTTTATCGCTTTTAAACGGTTAAAAGAATCATATTCATAAGACATACTGGTTCCTTTGGAATCTGTTACTTTCGTAATTCCTACTAAAGGTTTATGCTCATAGGTGGTAATCAAAGCCTCTTTTAAAGTAGTATTCGTTCTCAAATTATTGAGTTGGGTTAATTTTGTTTCATTAATCGTAACTAAATTGGCGATGCTAACCCCTAGTGCACTGGCTACTTGTTCTTTGGTTGCATTTTCAATGCGAGCAATAAGCAACGTTTGTCCATACCCATAGAGATAAACAGTTTTACTTCCACTTTTATCTTCTATTTCTTGTACATTAAAGTGAGCGTCATAGTAAGTAACAACTAAATTACTAGGGAAGAAACTTTGTTCTGCTTTACTCACTACCTGCATAGTAAATAAAGGTTTATTGTTCCACAACTTATAGATATTACGCGTACTACCTTGCCAAGTATTGTCTTTGTATATACCTGTTTGAATTAATTGGCCAGGACTGTGGACCTTTTGTTTTTTAAGTTTACTAATCCCTTGATAAACATCAGCAGAAAGTGAGTCTCCCGGCAAACTCACTTGAGAAACTACATCGTCTGGATAAAAATAACGTTCTACTATAGTAGCAGTAGGCGTTTCTATTGTTGTCTGTGTTTTCTGATTATGATATGGGCTAGTATAAGCAAAGGTTTGCTTCTCTTCTATGGATTTTGTTCCTTCATACTTAGTTGAAGTCACTGATTTTAAATAGTTTCTAAATGAATTTATTTCGTATTTTGTATATCCAATATGCTTAATATTTAAAGGATTGATATTTGTTCCATCATTTTCATAGCCTGTTGTAGACATATATTTAATACGGGAAGACAATCCTCTAACATGCAATCGCTTAGATTGATCTTCTTCATACGTATAAACTTCACTGAGTACCTTTTCTTTCTTCTCATTAAAAACATGTTTCTCAGATAAAAGACCATGATGCCAATCAGACCGAGTCCATTTTGGAGGCCCAGAAAAACCATTTGTTATACAGCGAAATCCCATCGTACCATGGTCCAAGTGGTATTTATACTGCGTCATTGAACTAGAAGAATCACCATATTGTATTTGTTCTACAACACTACCGTAAGCTACTCTTCCATCTCCAATAGGATCATTCAACGATAAAAGGCTATTTGAAAAAACAGTGGTTGATGGATTATAAATGGGAAAAGAAAACATACCTCCAGCATTACACATCGTTTGTTCCTCACCTTCTACAACATATACATATGTATTAAAATAATTACTTCCCGAGGACCTTCCTGTATCTAAATCCGTATAACTATATCTCTTTATAAGTGCTAATTCATTATCAGCGGCATATGACTGTATACTACTTACACTGACACCATTCAGTGCTAGCTCTTTTTCAACAATGGTATCATTAGATGTTTTATATTTTATCCCTATTACTCCTACTCTGTCTCTCTTAAAACCAGTATAAACCCCCTCTAACTTATACTTGGTAAATGGATCTACTTGAAGTCTAGTCACCACTAATTGATGTACTTTTTCTGTTGTCAAACGAGAATACGCCCGTACATATCTACCTGACCCTTTAGGGCTTTCTTTCATTAGATTAAAATAATACCCCTCCTGATCAATAGGATATTCTGTACCTCCTGGATTATAATTCGGATCATAAAAACCCAAACTCAACTCTGCTTCTAAACTATACTCATCCAAAGTTTTAAAATATACTGGTTCAGGTCGACTACCATACATTAAACTCATTGAAGCTATTCCATACTTCGCAGGTATACGTTCACTAGTCACTATAGTATTAGGTCGATAAGAAAACATCGTATATCCCTTCGTTGGGAAAATTATTTTTTTTAATAATCCTGCAACAATAGCATATGTATCTGTATACTTGTTTCCTACACTAACCTGAGGATGCTTTTCATACCCTAAATTACGTTCATGAATTAACATCCAATTGCTAATAGGATCTGGAAAATCACCACGATCCCTACTGTTATATCCCCAAGCATCTTTAGAGCCAAATCTTTCATTAAGTCCTTCTGGATTGTAATATTCGAATTCATACTGGTGATCAGGAGCTAGGAATTGCACTTTATTTAAAAATGTTCTTCTATTTCTTGTGGAAACATAGTCTAACTTGATATGTTCCACTGTTTGCATGGCTTGATTTTGAACTACAACAGCTGAAATTAATTTAGGTTCTCCTTTTACGTGATCAATATGAGGTCGACTATACTCTTGTTTAAACAAAACTTCTCCATAATGGGAATTATTACTATAAATACGAGACAAAACAGCAGTTTTCATATTAGTATATACTGTATTCATTGCATACTCCCATTTTTCCTTTGGTGCTCCACTATTACTACTGCAAGTATTTTCAATTTTAATCTTTTTAATTGAATGGCTTGCTTGTTGGAGATAAGAAAAATGATCATCTGTATATTCAAAATAAACAACTGCTCCTTTAGGTGAAGTGATTGACTTTAAATACCAAGCCGTAACAGCACTATCGTATGAATGATCATATTCTGTAGTCGTCACTTCTCGTTGATCAAAAACATAGGTTATTCCCCCCTCATCACGGACTGTAAAATAGTAGTTTTGATTGGCTCCTTTGAGCATCTTAATTTCTAAATCTTCTTGTTTCAACAACAACACCTGTTTATTGTCATCTAGGGTAAATTGTCCACTTCGTCCTAAAAAGTTAAATAGAAACAAATCAGGCTCTGTATCTAATAAACCAGTCCGTGAATTATGGTAAACATAGTTCACCATTTCCTGATCGTTACAGTGTGCATCGGGTGGCAACTTATTGGATCTCCTTTCATCGGCTTTGCCATTTACCACTCGGGTTATGACTCCACCTGCATTGAGTACCCAACCAATACCCACATTATTCTCTGCCTGATCTACTTTTATTCCATTGGAGGAGTAGCTCAACGTTATAGGCACCGCTAAATCCTTCACCTTGTAGTTATACAACTCAATCTGTTCTTGAACCGTACCAGTAAACATACCGATACTGTGTTGTCCATAGCTTCCCAACGAGTAAGAGGTGGAAGAAGGCAAGATCAAATTCAACTCATTTTTAATTTCTTCTTGCCCATAAGAGAAATATATCCCCCCTAAAATAAATGCTACTAAAAAATATATCTTTTTCATCTTTATCTTCTTACCACGTTAATACTTCCACTTTCGGTATCCGTTTTCACCCAAATAATATAGGTCCCTCGAGAAAGCGCTGTTAAGTCGACAGGTTCCGTTTGATACTCAATTGCTCTGCTTTGCAATAGGCGTCCACTTAAATCATAAACTTCCATTTTTCCAGTGGTATAGGCAAAATTCATCACGATATTCGAAAAACCAGTCGTTGGATTGGGAAAGGCCTCCAATGTAATACGCGTAGACTCTTCTTTTTCTTTCTCCTCTGGTTCTACTTTGACAATCCAAAAGTCATTCCCGCCTTTTTGTGTAGCCTTCACCTTACTCTTTTCTCCATTAGATGTCCCAGCAAAAACATAGCCTCCATCACGGGTTTGAATGACTTTAGTCAACACATCATTGCCTTTACTGCTAATCGATTTTTCCCAAGATACTTCTTGATCATCCTTTATTCGAGTGCCTAGATAGTCAAAAGCAGCATCCTTTTCTTCCTCATCCAAGCTACTTCCCCCAAAAAAGAAGTGTCCTTTAGCATCGACAAACCCATTGGTTAAGATATTGTAATCGCCGTGACTATAAGTAAACGCATCGGTTTCTCTTCCTTGATCATCTACTTGCACTACCCAATAATCCAACTTGCTTTCTTGTTTAGCTGTTTTACTGCCTGAAACATCTGAATTCGACATACCAAACAACGTATAACCGCCGTCTTTTACTTGTTGGATTTCTTTTAATTCCTCCTGTTCTTGACCGCCATAGCTGCGTTGCCATTGTTCCTTACCTGAGGTATCTAATTTGATTAACCAATAATCCATTCCTCCATAGGATTCAGCTGTTTTAGTACCACTGCGAGGCGAATTGGATTTGGCACCGATAAGCAAACCTCGATCTGTTGTTTCAATAATATCCACACCCAAATCGTTATATGCCCCACCATAGCTCTTTTGCCAAAGTAGGGTTCCTTGGTTATTTAAACGCAAAATCCAGAGATCCATTCCGCCATAATATGGCACTGCCTTATCTCCTGACACAATGGAATTACTATTGGCGAGTACGGCATAATCTCCTCCTTTTAAAACAATCAGTTTAACGATTTCTTCTGTTCCTATTCCACCATAATTTCGTTGCCATTCGATGGTCTTGGCTGCATTGAGCTTCACCAACCACAAATCTTCCTTGCCTTTGTTCTCTTGTGTTTTATCTCCTGATTTTCCAGAAGTGGACGTGATCCCCAACAAGAATCCACCATCACGCGTATGGCAAATACTGTGCAGGTAATCATTACCATCGCCACCCAAGCGGTATTGCCATTCTTGGGTACCGTCCTCCTTCATCTTCCACAACCAGGCATCAATATTCCCTCGACGGGCCGCCTGAAGATCACCACCTTTATCAGAAAGGGAACTCCCAGCCAACAAAAAACCATAATCGGCTGTAGGCAACACATCAAATAAATACTCTGCATGCGTACTGCCCAACGTCTGTTCCCAGACAACTTTTTGACTAAACCCTAACGTGGTTATCATCACAAATAGTAGTACTTGTATTCTCATAGACAAACTATATTTTATTCTTATCATCTCTTTTTAGTATGCTATACCTTTCTCTTAGGTAGTCAATATTTTATTGATTACAAAAGTATTCTTTTAAAATAATATTTTGTTAAAATATCCATATTTAACATATAAAATAAAAAAGTAAAAGTAAAAAAAATAATATATGGCAAAAACAGAAGTTAATAAATAAAAAAATCGCATTATTTAAACATCATACTATAAAAGTAAATTGTAAAAAAGAAACGAATAAATAAGACGTTCCATTTCATCGACAAACTATTGGAGCTTCACAAAAAAAAATCAACATCAAACCTCCCCAGAACTAGTGAAATTTGCCCCCCTTTTCACTTTTCTCTTTACGGCTTTGTTTTTTTCATCAATTTTGCATCCTCAATTAACACTATTGAATAACAGAACACCGTATGAAAACACTCGTTCAAGCCTTATTACTATGCTGTTCCTTTCCGGTTCTAGCACAATCCCCTACCTTATATACGTCTAAACCCACAGAAGCCTACAAGGACAAAGCGGCGACACAAAAAGCGGGAATTTTCATTTCCAACGCCCATCTTTCCTACTATGAGAAACTCAACAAACGCTTGGTGCAAATCGACCGTGACTACGAGAGCCCGCTGTATATTGTAGATACCCAAAACCTAAAAGAATACTATACAGAAGATTCGCCCGAAGCGCCTGCGCCTATCATCGAATTGGATGAATATTATGGATCTCCTCACCTCTTTACTACCGTAGCGGGATTAAAAGTGCGTGAATATCCAAGCAGTACGGCTAGTGTATTGGGAACCGTTTTAATCGGTACAGCAGTGCCTATTGAATTTTATCCCTACGACAAAAATGCCTATGTGCCCATTCCCTACCTAGAAGGTTACGGGTATATTTCCGCACAATATTTGGGAGAACGCCCCGTAATGAATGAGTTAATCCAAGCCTACAAAGCCACAACAGACGTTAGTGAACAACGCAAATACGCGGAGCGCATCCTTGAATTGGGTTGGAATAGCGAAGATGCAGTAACCCAAAAAGCCATTCAATTCTATATTGACTTTGCAACCAAACAGGATGAAAACGAAAAAGTAGAACTTTTAAAAATGCAATTAGAGGTATTCAAAGCCATGCCAAAAGTGGGCGATTCATCTAAAGTGAATAAACTGATTAAAAAGAAACAGTTTGGTTTTGCCTTAAACGGAAAAATTGAACCTAAAGATGGTTTTGATTTGGATTGGATTCACACCTATTTGGGGTATCCGATTGATGAATCTGCTAATTTGGAAGATTGCGCCCTGGGTGATTACGAGGGAAATTCATTTTTTAATTCAGCCGAATTCATTACGCACGATTTGGATCACACCTACAAGCTAAGAAAAATGGACATGCTCAACCAGAATGGTTTTATCATTGATAACCACCTCCTAGAGCAGTACACAACCGAAACGATGTTTTTAAAATTAGCGAAAGGATTAATCACAACCATTGATCCTTTAACTCATACGTATTACATTGCAGTTGATGATGTTCTCTATGGTTTTGAGTTCAGAAATAATGAATTATTGCGAATAGAATTGATTTATTACTGCTAATTTTTTTATTTCAAGTCTTTTTACTCTACTTTTACAAGGAATTACAAAATAAACAACAATGTCAGTAGCAAAGAAAGATTATAAAAAAGTGACCACGAAATCACTGATTGATATGAAAGCCAATGGTGAAAAAATATCAATGCTTACTTGTTATGATTACTCGATGGCCAAAGTTTTAGAAGCGGGTGGAATTGATGTCATGTTAGTGGGTGATTCTGCGAGTAATGTTATGGCAGGACACGAAACGACTTTACCTATTACACTAGATCAAATGATCTACCATGCACAATCGGTAGTACGAGGTGCGGATCGCGCTTTAATCGTTGTGGATTTACCTTTTGGTTCGTACCAATCAGATCCAAAAGAAGCCTTGCGCTCTGCGATCCGCATCATGAAAGAAAGTGGTGCTCATGCGGTGAAAATGGAAGGTGGAATTGAAATCAAAGAAGGAATTAAACGCATTTTAGAAGCGGGTATTCCAGTAATGGGACATTTGGGCTTAACGCCTCAATCCATTTACAAATTCGGAACGTATACAGTACGTGCCAAAGAGGACGAAGAAGCAGAACAATTGCTGAAAGACGCTAAAATGTTAGAAGAAATTGGGTGTTTCGCTGTTGTATTAGAAAAGATTCCAGCTTCCTTAGCAAAAAAAGTAGCGGAGAGTATTTCAATTCCCGTAATTGGTATTGGAGCAGGAAATGGCGTAGATGGACAAGTATTAGTTATCCATGATATGATTGGATTAACACATGAGTTCAACCCTAAATTTCTACGTCGTTATTTAAACATTTTCGACCAAATGAAAGAAGCCGTAGCTCAATATGTTGACGATGTGAAAGCCGTTGATTTTCCAAACGAAAACGAACAATACTAAATTATTTTTTACAAAAAATACATTCAAAAATATCCTTTTAGTTTTAAAAGGATATTTTTGTTTTAAAATTTATCGTATGAAAGTTGTTTCTACTCCTGATAATTTACAAATCTTACACGAAGACAATCACATCATCGTGATTAATAAACGCGTAGGCGATTTGGTACAAGGAGATCAAACGGGAGATATGCCCTTAAGTGAAATCATCAAGTTATATCTAAAGAAAAAGTATAACAAACCAGGAGAGGCCTATTTAGGTGTGGTACACCGTTTGGATCGCCCTACTTCGGGTCTGGTTGTTTTTGCTAAGACATCCAAAGCCTTGACCCGTTTAAACGAATCCTTTAAAAACAGAGATACCAAGAAAACGTACTGGGCAGTGGTGAAAGACGCTCCTCCTAAAGTAGAAGATACCTTGGAGCATTACTTGGTTAGAAACCCAAAAAACAATACGTCCAAAGCCCACAACAAAGAGGTACCTAATAGCAAAAAAGCCAAACTAACCTATCGACTGTTTCACCAACTGAAACACTATTCTGCGCTGGAAATTGATTTATACACGGGACGTCACCACCAAATTCGCTGTCAATTAGCTGAGGTAGGTTGCCCAATCAAAGGAGATTTAAAGTATGGAGCTGATCGCAGTAATCCCGATGGTGGAATCCACCTACACGCCCGTTCCCTTACATTTACACATCCAGTAACCAAAGAAGTGTTGACAATTGTTGCTCCTACCCCAGATGAGGTGATTTGGAATGTAATTGTGAATGGTTAGTGGTGATTTGATTTTTTGTTTTTTTGGTGAGGGTTTAGTGAGATTTGGTGGGGTTTGGTGAGGGTTTGGTGAGGTTTGGTGAGGGTTTGGTGAGGGTTTAGTGAGGTTTGGTGAGGGTTTGGTGAGATTTGGTGGGGGTTGGTGGGGTTTAGTGATATTTGGTGAGGGTTGGTGAGATTTGGTGAGATTTGGTGGGGGTTGGTGGGGTTTAGTGATATTTGGTGAGGGTTGGTGAGATTTGGTGAGGGTTGCTAAAGAATGTTAATCAAACAAAAGCCGAAAGCCATTTCCAAAAAAAAAGGATCGCCCTACAGCAACCCTTTTCAATTTCTTTCGTATTCGCTTATCTTTTAAACCAAGTCCCCACAAAGTAAGATGAAGCATTGAATACTAATTTTAACAACTAATAAAAAATACAGTAATACATTTATTTACCCTATGCAATATACTAAATAAAAATAATATTTAAACATTTTAATATAAAAATTATCAAAATATTTAAATATTAATAAAACAACCCACATAAAACTTCTTCCCTAACAAATTCCACAGACTTTTTTAAAACAGTATTTTCGCCTCTAATTCCTTTATTTACGGGGAATAGGAGTATAAAAAAAGTCTATCCAAGAGGTTTGGATAGACTTAAAAATTTTATAAATATGTCTTGTATATTAACTTTTCATTAAATAGCTTTGTGAAGCTTACTTTTAGAAGTAAATAAAGTAACACCAAGGAAAGCTATAATTGCTCCGTGAATTACCATCCAAACGGTTGCTCCAAGTGGAATCGGTATGAAAGGTTGAAACAAAATAATTAAAGCAATATAAAGTCCAGTTCCTTTAATATTTGCTTCCACGTGTGAATTGTAAGCTAGGATACCGAATAAAGCAATCAAGATGAATTGTGTCAATTCATAAAAATCTTTTGGCAAGCTTAGCATTCCTGCTAACAACAATAAAATTGCGCCTATTTTTAATCCTTTTTCCATAGTTTTTCTTTCTTTTAAATATACTGCAAAGATACAACCTAAATAGCTGAAAACCAAGCTCCAAAAAACTTTTCTTTAATTAAAAGAAAATACGCAGATTGTCCACATACTATTAAATTTTATCCTGTCTATTGTATACATATCTCAAAATCAATCTGGTTTTATTGCATATAAATTCTCCTTTTAAATCCAATAAAATTAGTTTACTTTAGCGCTATTATTAAAAATTGATATACAACACGATGAAACAAGTAACTTTAAATCACATTCACGAAGGTTTAGGAGCTAAAATGGTTCCATTTGCAGGATTCTCAATGCCTGTTCAATACGAAGGGGTAAATGCAGAACATGAGACCGTGAGAAACGGTGTAGGTGTATTTGATGTATCTCACATGGGAATTTTCAAATTATCTGGACCAAATGCCTTACCATTAATTCAAAAAGTTACTTCTAATGATGCTTCTACTTTAGTAGATGGAAAAGCACAATACTGCTATTTCCCGAATGAAAAAGGAGGAGTAATCGACGATATCATCACCTATAAAGTAAAGGAAAATGAATACCTTATGGTGGTAAATGCTTCCAATATTGATAAAGACTGGGCGTGGATTAATCAACATAACCAAGTGAATGCAACATTAGAAAACTTGTCAGACAGCTACTCAATCTTAGCTATTCAAGGGCCAAAAGCAGTTGAAGCGATGCAAAGTTTAACTGACGTAAACTTAAGCGATCTAAAGTTTTACAATTTTACTATTGATACCTTCGCTGGAGCAAAAGACGTTGTAATTTCTGCCACAGGATATACAGGTTCTGGAGGATTCGAAATCTACGCGAAAAATGAAGATATCGAAATGATATGGAACAAAGTATTTGAGGCAGGTGCAAACTGGGGGATTAAACCGATTGGATTAGCTGCCCGTGATACACTTCGTTTAGAAATGGGCTACTGTTTATATGGAAACGAACTAAACGATGAGATTTCTCCACTAGAAGCAGGATTAGGATGGGTAACGAAATTTACCAAAGATTTCATCAGCGCTGATCTTTTAAAAGCACAAAAAGAGACGGGATTACAAAACAAATTAGTTGGTTTTGAATTAATTGGAAAAGGAATCCCTAGACACGACTACGAAATCGTTGATGCTTCAGGAGCTATAATTGGAAAAGTAACTTCAGGAACGATGTCACCATCTTTAGGAAAGGGAATCGGAATGGGATATGTTACTTTAGCTCATGCAGCGGAAGGAAGCTCAATTTACATTCGCATTCGAAAAAATGATGTTGAAGCAAAAGTGGTTAAAACACCCTTTTACAAAAAATAATAGAATGAAAAATCGGGGCTTAAAATAAGCCCCTCTTTTTTATGATATATTTTTTTTATCTTTTATTTTTGCAGTATTAAATCAAGTTATAAATTATTATGGGAAGAGCGTTTGAATTTAGAAAAGGACGTAAGCTAAAACGTTGGTCTGCTATGGCAAAAACGTTTACGAGAATTGGTAAGGACATTGTGATGGCTATTAAAGAAGGCGGACCAAACCCAGAAACAAACTCTCGCTTACGTGCAGTTATGCAAAACGCTAAAGCGGCAAATATGCCGAAAGAAAACGTTGAGCGTGCTATAAAACGTGCTACAGATAAGGACACGGAAAACTATAAAGAAGTTATGTTTGAAGGGTACGGCCCACACGGAATTGCTTTTTTAATTGAATGTGCTACAGATAACAATAATCGTACAGTTGCCAATATTAGAAGCTACTTCAATAAGTGTAACGGTACTTTAGGAACATCAGGATCTGTAGAGTTCATGTTTGATCATACGTGTAACTTTAGAATCCCCGCAGATGCCAATAGAGATTTAGAAGAATTTGAATTGGAACTTATTGATTTTGGTATTGATGAAATCTTTGAAGATGAGGATGGTGTAATGATTTATGCTCCTTTTGAAAGTTTTGGCGCCATCCAAAAAGAATTAGAAGGTAGAAATATTGAAATTTTATCCTCTGGATTCGATCGCATTCCACAAGTAACCAAAGAGCTATCAGAAGCTGAACAAGCAGACGTAGACAAACTACTAGAAAAAATTGAAGAAGATGACGACGTTCAAAACGTCTTCACTACAATGGCATAAAAAAAAGCTTCCCTTTTCGGGAAGCTTTTTTTTTGGAAATGGGAGAAGGGAAATGCGTGATGCGTGAAGGGTGACCTCTCAAAACGTAGCGTAGCGTAGGTTCATCAAATACTAAAACAAAATATAAACTAGGTGAGATAAATCCTCACTTTTTTGCTCTTTGCTCTTTGCTCTTTGTTCTTTGTTTGACTCATCTAGCAATCCTCACCCAATCCTCACCAATCCTCACCAATCCTCACCAATCCTCACCTAATCCTCACCCAATCCTCACCTAATCCTCACCTAATCCTCACCTAATCCTCACCTAATCCTCACCTAATCCTCACCTAATCCTCACCTAATCCTCACCTAATCCTCACCTAATCCTCACCTAATCCTCACCTAATCCTCACCTAATCCTCACCTAATCTCACCCAACCTCACCCAATCTCACCCAATCTCATCTTATTTTTTCATACATTTACGAAAAAATAAAGCAAACATATGAAATGGGAAAACCGCAGAGAAAGTAAAAATGTCCAGGACAATCGAGGAAAGTCAATGGTTGGCAAAACTGCTTTAGGTGGGGGATTAATTGGAATCATTGCTATGCTATTGGTTATATTTGGCGGAGAAACGGGTCAACAGATTGCCCCTGTCTTAGAGCAACTCAATCAAGGAGGACAACCAACAGAACAAGTCGAAACGAGAACCCTTTCCGCTGAAGAAGTAGAAATGGGCAAAATGGTCTCGGTTATGTTTGCGGATACGGAAGATGTGTGGCATAGTATTTTTGATCAAATGGGACAAATTTACCAAGAACCAACCTTAGTACTCTTTGATGACCAAGTGCAAACCAAATGTGGAAATGCCCAAGCTAACGTTGGCCCATTCTACTGTCCTGCGGATCAAACGGTATACATGGACTTGCGATTTTTTGAAGAATTACACCAGCGTTATGGCGCAGAGAAAGGGAACTTTGCTATTGCCTATGTCATTGCCCATGAAGTAGGCCATCACGTCCAAAACTTACTAGGCACAAATGCTAAAGTTTGGGAAAAACAACAAATACTATCCAAAAAAGAAGCCAATAAACTATCCGTTGCCCAAGAATTACAAGCAGACTTTTATGCGGGTGTTTGGGCGAGGCACATCCAAAAATACTTAGAACCTAAAGATATTGATATTGCTTTAAGTGCTGCACAAGCCGTTGGAGACGATGCCATCCAGAAAAGAGTCTCTGGACAGGTTAACCCTGACTCCTTTACCCATGGAAGCTCTAAACAGCGTAAAGAATGGTTCATGAAAGGCTACCAAACAGGAGATATCCAACAGGGAAATACCTTCGATTTTATCAAATAACAATCCACTATAAACTTAGAATGACTAATTTAAAACAAACAATTCAACGCCTTTTACAGGAAGGATATGATATTCAACCTTTTCTCGTGATGAAAGAAGCGGCCTATTACTACAAAAAAACTATTTTACTTGTTGTGGTAAGTCTTATACTCACATTATTCGTAGCCTCTTTCTTTGGTTCTATTGCATTAACTCGAATCATAGCGATTAATGAAACCGCAACTCCTGCAGAAATTCAAGAAAAGTTAATTGAACTAACCAGCAAACTAACCGAACCACCTTTGTTGTATACCTATTTGCTTTTTGCAGTTCTTTTTTCTGCTTTATCTAGTGTACTCATTGCGGGATTTTACAAAATAAACGCAGAAGCAGCTCTAGGTCAAACGCCTCGTTTTACTAGTGTCTTTAAATATTTTTTCAGTCTAAAAGGACTGTATGTGTTTCTTGCGCAAGGAATGATTACCTTGTTCTTTACCGTATTTTCTGTTCTACTAAAAGAATACCAATTAGAAATGGTTTCGGTGATCATCAATTGGTTGATTAACATCTTAACTATATTTACTACACCCTTAATCATCTTTGGGCGTATGTCTCCTTTTACAGCCATCAAAACGAGTATTCGGGTTGTCAACAAACAACCGATCCCTATTATATTAACGATAATCTTGAATTACTTTTTAGTTTTTTCTGGGTTATTTTTCTTCATTATAGGAATCTTAATTACCTTACCGTACCTCTTCTCTATTTATTTTACGTTGTATAAACAGATTATTGGGTACAACTTAGAAGAAGCTAAAGTGTAATTCATTGTTTACAAACATAAAAAAACTCACAAGACTTTCCTGTGAGTTTTTTTATGGCTAAAACGAAGTAGATGCAAGCAAATTTACAACCACCCTTCCCGATCTAAACTGCGATACTGTATGGCTTCTGCGATGTGATGGGATTCGATGTATTCTCGTTGTTCCAAATCGGCAATTGTTCGAGCGACCTTGAGAATTCGGTCATAGGCACGTGCGGATAGGTTCAACCGATCCATGGCGGTCTTGAGCAAGGTTAAGGACGCTGTCTCCAGATTGCAGTATTCCCGCAATAAAGGTGTTGTCATCTGCGCATTGTAGTGAATCCCAGGATACGTTACAAAGCGTTCTATTTGTCGCTTACGCGCTTCTATCACGCGTTTTCGAATGGCTGCACTAGGTTCTGCGAGTTGTTTATCCGCCAACTTTTCAAAAGGCACAGGATTGACTTCAATATGCAAATCAATGCGATCTAAGAGAGGCCCAGATATTTTATTGATGTAGCGTTGCATTTCGCCTTGAGTTGATTGTACCCTAGCTCCTGCCTCGTGAAAATATCCACTTGGACTAGGATTCATACTAGCAACTAACATAAAAGATGACGGGTACGTAATGGTAAACTTGGCTCGTGAAATCGTTACCTCACGATCCTCTAACGGTTGACGCATCACCTCAAGTACTTCCCGTTTAAACTCGGGTAACTCATCTAAGAACAAAACCCCATTGTGTGCCAGTGAAATTTCACCCGGTTGCGGATAACTTCCCCCACCTACCAAAGCTACGGAAGAGGCTGTATGGTGAGGATTTCGAAAAGGACGTACGCGAATCAAGCCTTTGTCTTTTGCCTTGCCTACCACACTGTGTATTTTGGTTGTTTCCAATGATTCTTCTAAGGTCATAGGCGGTAAAATACTAGCCAAACGCTTTGCTAACATCGTCTTACCCGAACCTGGAGGACCAATCAATATGATATTATGCCCACCTGCTGCTGCAATTTCCATGGCTCGTTTAATGCTTTCTTGTCCTTTGACATCTTTAAAATCTCGATCGAGCATCTCCTCTACATTGCAATCTCCATCGTCAAAATTCAACTGATAGGGTTCAAGTGTGATTTTCCCCTCAAAAAAATCAATGACTTCGCTAATATTCTCCAGTCCGTACACTGCTAACCCATCCACTACGGCGGCTTCCTTTTGATTTTCTTTAGGCAATATAATTCCCTTAAACCCTTCTTCTTTTGCTTTAATTGCAATAGGCAAAGCTCCATTGATACTCTGTAATGTGCCATCCAAGGACAATTCGCCCATCATCATATACTGATTTTCCTCTACTTGTGCTTTAAGCTGTTCCGAGGCAATTAGAATTCCCAACGCGATGGGCAAATCATAAGCTGACCCTTCTTTTCGCATATTTGCAGGAGCCAGGTTGATGGTAATTCGCTTTCCTGGTAATCGATATCCGATATTAGCTAACGCTGCTGCAATTCGATAGGAGCTTTCCTTAATTGCATTATCAGCTAACCCTACTAAATAATATCCTACCCCTTGATCCACATTCACCTCTATAGTAATTGTGGTAGCATCTATGCCAAATACAGCACTTCCATATATTTTTGTTAACATATCTTGTGTTTTTTGTTCCTATTCTTTTGATAATTTTATACTTAATCAAATTTTATTCCTAAATTAAGGGAAGTAAAAAAATGTAGAGTTGTGGAACACATCCCCAATTGGCAACGGTTTTCCAGCTTATTCTTTTTTTATTTTTTTATTTTCGAAACGAAATTCATATATTAAAACACTGACAATCAAAAAACTAACATTTAAATATTGATTTATTTGAGTCTTAGAACTCTTTTTGGCACTCTAGTTGGAATACTATAGTCAACGAAGAAATAAATTCATCACCTACAACAAGTAAATGAAACGTATGAAAATGATAACAAATCGAAAAGTGTTTTTTATTGGCTTTGCAGCATTACTTATGATTGGAACGCTAGTAGCCATTAACAGTTGCAACATTGGCAATTCAAAAACATTAGATCCGAGAGAAAATGCTATTGCCTTGCCTATCATCACTATTGATACGACAACGGCTATCACGATCAAGGACTATATCGGAAATATTGAAGGAAAAATTAATGTAGAAATCCGTCCTCAGGTAGAAGGAACTTTAGATCAAATTTTTGTTGATGAGGGGGCCTATGTCCACGAGGGACAAGCATTATTTCAAATTAATCCACAACCTTATCGCGAAATTTTAAACAATATGATTGCCACAGAAAATGTGGAAAAAGCGAAGTTAAAAAATGCCCAATTGGAGATTGACCGTTTAAAACCGTTAATTGACAATGAAGTTATTGCAGAAGTACAATTGGAAACCGCAAAATCAAACTACGAAATAGCAAGAGCCTCTTTGGCAAAAGCCTCTGCTGCTGTAGCTAGTGCACAAATTAACTTAGATTACACCACCATCAAAGCGCCCGTTAGTGGGTATATTGGTCGTATGCCGAAGCGCATTGGAAACTTAGTAAGCAAAGGAGACAAAGAACCTTTAACCGTATTAACCGATGTCAGTGAGGTCTATGTGTACTTTGGTATGAGTGAATCTGATTTTCTTTACTTCACTAAAGATGCTAAAAAATCGGACAGCACTCGTATTACCTCATCGGGGCAAATTTTACCTGAAGTGACTCTTATCCTAGCGGATGGACACGAGTATGGAGAAAAAGGGAAAGTGGATATGGTTAATGGACAAGTTAACCGAAATACAGGATCTATTTCTTTACGTGCTTCTTTCCCGAACTCCCAAGACGTCATGCGTTCTGGGAACACAGGAACGGTAAAACTGCGTGAAACCAAAGCTCATGTGATTCTCATTCCACAAGAAATGACTACGGCGATTCAGGATAAAACCTTTGTGTATTTGGTAGATCAAGACGACAAGGTTAAACTACAATCTATTCAATTAGACGGGGTTTCAGGTACGAATTATATTGTTTCGGAAGGACTTCAAATTGGGGATCGCGTGATTAAAACGGGATTCGATAAATTAACAGAAGGAATGTATGTAAAGGCGATGAATTAATCCTCCTCCCTTCTGTCTATTTTTCACCTCTACTAAATTTAAAAAATATGCTAAAGACTATTATAAATCGTCCGATACTAGCTACGGTTATTTCGATTATGTTCGTTTTACTTGGGCTAGTAGGGCTTACGTTATTGCCCATTACTCGTTTCCCAGAAATTGCTCCTCCTAGCGTGAGTGTATCAACCTCCTATCCAGGGGCAAATGCAGAAACGGTAGCTCAAAGTGTTTTACTGCCAATTGAGGAAGCCATCAACGGGGTGGACAATATGACCTACATCAGCTCTAAAGCAAGTAACAGTGGTTCGGGAACAATTAACGTATTTTTCAAAGCCGGTACTGATCCTGATCAAGCAGCGGTAAACGTACAAAATAGAGTGAGTAAGGCGGCTAGTGACCTACCCTCAGAAGTAAATGAAAACGGAATTTCAGTTACGCCTCGTCAGAGTGGTAACATCATGACCATCAACTTTTACAGTGACCATCCAGAGGAAATCTACGATGAAACATTCCTGCAAGCCTATACGCAAATTAACATTAACAGAGAGTTACTCCGTGTACCTGGTGTAGCAGCAGTAGGTCGTGTTGGTGCACGTGATTATTCGATGCGTACTTGGTTAAACCCAGAGAAATTAGCTTTATATGGATTAACTCCCCAAGATGTGATAGCGGCAATCAAGGATCAAAACTTCGAGATTGCTCCAGGAAACTTTGGAGAAACTTCCGAAGAGGCTTTTGAAACTGCTTTAAAACACAAAGGGAGATTCAGTCAACCCGAAGAATATGAAAACATTGTAATCAAAACCAATGTGGATGGGTCTGTTTTATTACTCAAAGACGTAGCTCGTGTTGAATTTGGCGCATCCAATGTGGGAAGTGATAACAGTGTGAATGGCTTTCCAGGCTTAACGATGAATATTACCCAAACCGCGGGTTCTAATGCGAGAGAAATTGATATTGCTGTACGAAAAGTATTGGAACGCGTAGCTCAAACCTTTCCAAAAGGAATTCACTATGAGATTAGCTATTCTGTAAAAGATCAAATTGACGAATCAATTAATCAGGTAAAAAGTACCTTATTTGAGGCTTTTTTCTTGGTATTCATTATTGTCTATCTATTCTTACAGGATTTTAGATCGACCATTATTCCGGCCATTGCCATTCCAATTTCCTTAATTGGTACGTTGTTCTTTATTTACTTAATGGGATTCTCCATTAACGTATTGACGATGTTTGCCTTGGTACTCGCCATTGGTATTGTGGTGGATGACGCCATTGTGGTGGTGGAAGCGATTCACGAGAAGATGCATCAGACAGGATTGAAAGCCAAAGAAGCGACCATTGAAACCATGAATGAGATTACACGTGCCATTATCTCCATTACCTTGGTGATGTCTGCCGTGTTCTTACCCGTTGGTTTTATGCAGGGTCCTGCGGGTATTTTCTACAAACAATTTGCCTATACTCTAGCCTTTGCTATTTTAATTTCGGCCGTGAATGCCTTGACCTTAAGTCCAGCTTTATGTGCCTTATTTTTAAAACAACCACAACCGGATGAATTAGCTAAAAAGAAAGAAACCAATCCGATTAAGCGTGTATCTGCTCGTTTTTTCTACGCCTTTAATACCGCCTTTGATTCGTTTACGACTAAATACGTAACAGCCATTGGTCAATTAATTCACAATAAAAAAGTAGCGATTTCGGGATTAGTCTTAATCATTGGACTGGGTATATTTTTTTTATATAAAACGCCTTCTTCTTTTATACCTAGAGAAGATGATAGTTATATCACGTATTCGCTGGCTATGCCTCCAGGGGCGTCCCTTGCGAGAACAAAAGTAGTCTTAGCTAAAGCGGATAGTATTTTAAAAAAGAGAACCGATATTGAAGGAATGACCGCCATTTCGGGTTATAATACCATTGACGGAAATGCAAGCCCTTCTTTTGCTGTAGGTTACATTAATTTAAAACCGTATAAGAAAAGAGGAAAAGTAAAGAATATAGACAAAATTATTGACGAAATTCAACAAGACCTTAGCGTCATTCACGAAGCGACATTTAATGTCTTTCCAAGACCAACAATTCAAGGGTTTGGAGATTTTGGTGGAATTGAATTTGTTTTACAGGATCGATTGGGTGGAGATTTTACTTCCTTCAGTCAAGCCGCAGATAGCGTGATTAAAGAATTGAATGAACGAAAAGAAATTGGATCGGCTTTTACTTCGTTTAAGGCAAATTTTCCACAATACTTATTGGAAATTGACTATATCAAAGCCAAATCGCTGGGTGTAAGTGTCAAGGATTTAATGACGACAATTAAAAACTATTACGGAAGAGTTAAAGCAGGAGATTTCAACCGATTTGGACGCACCTATCGCGTGTATATGCAAGCTGATATTGAGTATAGAGAAAGTCCACAATCCTTTAGTTCGATTTACGTCAAAAATAAAGACGGTGACATGCTTCCTGCCAATACGTTGGTGAAGTTAAAGAAAGTATTGGGTCCACAAACGGTAAGTCGTTACAACTTATACAATGCTATTACGGTGAAAGTAAATCCGAGTCAAGGGTATAGTACAGGAGATGCGATGACAGCTATTGAAGAAGTAACAGGAAAAATGCCCGGTAACTATTCGTATGAGTTTACAGGGATGTCGCTAGAAGAAAAAGATTCAGGAAATCAAGCTATTTTTATTTTTGCTTTGAGTATTATCTTTGTTTACTTCTTACTTTCTGCTCAATATGAAAGTTATTTATTGCCTATTGCTATTCTATTAACGGTTCCTACGGGTCTCTTGGGTGTTGCTTTATTTGTAAATCTAGCGGGACTTCAAAACAATATTTACGTACAAGTAGGCTTGGTGATGTTGATTGGATTATTGGCGAAGAATGCTATTTTGATTATCGAATTTGCGCTTCAACAGCGTAAAAAGGGATTATCCATTGTTGAAGCAGCTACAGAAGGAGCTAAAATGAGATTACGTCCTATTTTAATGACTTCCTTTGCGTTCGTAGCGGGTCTAATTCCTTTAATGTTTACTGTTGGCCCTTCTGCACAAGGAAATCATTCCATTAGTTTTAGTGCGGCTGGAGGAATGCTATTCGGTGTAGCCGCTGGTATATTTATCATTCCTGTATTATTCGTAATTTTCCAAGGAATCGATGAACGTTTAAAAGCTAAATTTACAAACGATTAAAAGAAAACAAGATGAATAAAAATAGAACCATTGCTCCTTTCACGCTCGTAATTCTATTGGGGACAAGTTTGACCTTATTTCAGGCTTGTGCACCTCAATCGAACTATAAAACACCAACCTTTGACCTACCTGAAACCTACAGAGGGCAAAATGACACGATAATTGGGCAAGATTCGCTAAGCGTTTCTGCAATTAAATGGCGTGATTTCTTTCAAGATGAACAATTAACCCATTTAATTGATATGGGGTTATCACATAATTTTGACATGCAAAATGCAATCAAAAATTTAGATATAGCTGCCCAAAAAACAAAGCAAGCTAAGCTAGAATGGTTACCTTCCTTAGGTTTAGAAGCAGGAAGTGTAGCCTATCAATATCGTTCGGAGAACTACTACGGGACCCCTTCTACCAATTACTATAAAAATAAAGGAGAAGAAGCTCCCACGAATATGTATGTCAACTCAGCCCAATACACTTCAGGTTTAGCCTTAAGTTGGGAACTAGATATTTGGGGTAAAATTAAGAGTCAGACAGCTGAACAGTTGGCGCGTTTTTTACAAACAGCCGAGGCTAAGAAAGCGATTCAAACCGAGTTGATTGCTCAAATAGCGCAAGGTTACTACAACCTGCTCTTATTAGATGCCCAAATGGAAGTAGCACAAACCAACTACGAATTAACGAAAAACACGTTAAAAATAGTTGAATTGCAACGAGATGCTGGACAAATCACCTCCTTGGCCATTACACAAACGAAAAACCAAATGTTGGTAGCAAAAGCTTTAATTCCATCATTAAAACAGCAAATTGCCATTCAAGAAAATGCACTTTCTCTCTTAACTGGTCAATTACCAACAACTATTATTCGTGAAGTAAAACTAACAGAAGTAAGGCAAGAAGAATTGAGTAGTACAGGAGTTCCTTTAGCCTTACTGCACTATCGCCCCGATGTACAAATGGCTGAATTTGAACTAAAGGCCAAAAATGCCGCAGTTGGCGTAGCACAAACAGCGCGCTATCCTTCGTTAACCATTAATCTCGAAGGTGGAGTAAATAGTATGCTGGGAGAAAACTGGTTTAATATTCCAGGTTCGCTCTTTGGAAGTTTAATTGGCAAAGTAGCCAACCCTATTTTCAATAAGCGCAAGCTAAAAACTGACTTTGAAGTAGCAAAAATAGAGCGTACGAAAAGTGAAATTGACTTTCAAAAAACAGTATATACTGCAGTGACAGAAGTGACCGATGCGTTAATCAATTTACAAACGACAACCGAGCAAATTGAAATCGCCGATGAACAGGTAACGACTTCGCGTCTGGGAGTAAAACAATCGAACTTACTATTTAACAGTGGGTATGCAACCTATATTGAGGTCATCAACGCACAAAAAAACAGGTTAGACAATGAGCTAAACCTCAACAAATTAAAATTGAATAAGCTCCAATATGGTGTACAATTATACAAAGCATTAGGCGGTGGTTGGCAATAATCATTTGGTGTATTTTTTTCACAATCACTGACCTATAAAAGCGAAAAGAGGAATTACCTTCCTCCTTTTCGCTTTTTTATTCTTCTAATTGAATGAGTTCTACTATTTTTTCTTCAGTCCATGCTTTGAAAGCCTTAACCTTTTTCTCATTTTTAGTCAGCCATTTCTGATTGGTATCGGATGCGCGTTGATTGGTATATTTACAAAATAACTCCTTGTAATTCGCACTTGACAAAGCACTATAAAAAGGGAGATAAAAATGAGTATCTAAACTTAATCCTTCTTTTTTGCCCCTTTCTTTCGCAGCAGGTAGAAGTTCCAAAAAAGAGGTTGTACGCTCACAAAACACATCTTTTTTCTTTTTGTCTTGTTCACTTAAACTTACTGCAGCTGCCATCGTTAACCCCATTTCTACCACTCCATACTGCGTATCTAAATCATTTTCATTTAAGGTTAAATTAATAACTTTTCTCTCTCCTATTTCTGGAGAAGCATCAACCCCTTTCATAAATGCGCGATCCAAAAAAGCTAGCATTTTCTCACTACGGGCTGTATTAGGTTCTAGTAGCAAGAAAAAATAAGCCGATAACATGGACGCTGTTCGTAAATTTTGGTTTTCTTTTAAAACAGCTAACATATAATGCGAACTAGGGTGAAAAGGATCTGTATAAATTCCTGCAACCAAGGCACGTTCTGCATTTTCTAAGTCATTCCGTTTGAAATGACAGATGGCCAAGTTATACAATACCATTACGTCTAATTCATATTTTTCCGTAGTTTCCTCTAATAAATCTATTGCATCTTGCACTTTACCTTGGTCACTCCACGAAGAAGCCTTTACCACAATAGCTGGGATAAGTAGACGTCCCCCCGCTTCAATCACTTTTTCACTGTGTTCTATCGCTAAATCATATGCTTTGTTATACATATAACTCAAGCTAATTTCATAGTGTCCTAAACTCGAATTAGGGTCCAATTCCAGCATCTTTTGATAGCTTGCTATGGCTTGATCATATAGTCCCTGATCGTGGTAAGCAACGCCTTCTTTAAGGAAATGCTCCAATTGATTTTGTGCGTGTAGCGTCACGGAATAAACTAGCGCTAAACATAAGGTAAATAATATTTTTTTCATAAGTCTAGTAAGGAGTTGAAAAGATAATTAAATTCTAAGATACTCTTTTTTACTGTTGGTAATCATAGAACCAAATGATTTTTTTAATAAATCCAATGGGTTCATTTACAAATTAAAATTATACCCCCTATCTTTGTGGACGAAAAGTCACGGCTTGCGTGTCTCATTTAAAATAGAACAATATGAAAGAACAGTACGAACAGATTGCCATCCAATATCACAGTGAAGTATTAGAAAAAGAAACGGAAGAGATTCTATGGGGAATTGTTGTTGATGCGGACAAGCAGTTGTTTCAGATTGACAATATTCCGTTCTATGGTCCTGAATTGTCTTGTGAGGATATTGTTTATGCAACTTTCGATGCGCGAGAAAAGCGCTATAAATTAGCGCATATTGAACAACCTTCGGGCAATAGTACGATTCAAGTTATGGTCCTCAAGGAAAAATACAACCGTGATGATTTGTATAACGAGATTTTATACGCCCAAACAGAGATTGAGTTAGTGGATGATTACTATTTCGTTATCAATGTTCCTGTTAAAACAGATTACAAGAAAGTGTATGCTATTTTAGCTGCTTTAGAAGAAGAACAAACGATTTCATTTGCAGAGCCTAATTTATCTCCAAAACACAGTGCTGATATCAGAAAATAAGTCAAAAAGCCTCACATAAGCGAGGCTTTTTTATTTTTCATATCTTTTATTTTCTTAGAATTGAAAGTAAATAAAAGGTTGAGGACCTGCTGTTGCTGTGGCGTATACCACCCAAAATACAAATCCTAAAACTACTGATTTCACAAAAATTGGAGCTACATTAAACCATTGTTGTGGAATAGCCATCCAGCGTTTTGGAATAAAATGCCAAACAAATCCGATGGCGATTAACAAAAACACATTTTTATACCCCATAATAATCGTTTGCCAAGCCTCCCAATCGTATTCTAAGTCGGCAATATTGTAAATAATATTCAACGCAGTTTCGAAAGAATTTGCGCGGAAGAAAATCCAACAAAACGTTACAAAGTGAAACGTCAAGACAATGGAAATAATGCGCCATACAAAAGAAACAGGTCTATCTTTAGGACGCGGAAACAATTCCATCACTATTTTGTGAACCGCTAGAGCAATTCCGTGTAAAGCTCCCCAAACAATAAAGCGCAAGCTCGCCCCGTGCCACAACCCACCTAAAAGCATTGTTGTCAATAGATTGAAATTAGTAAACAAGCTCTTCTCTTTGGTTTTGGACAAAGCAATAGTCAATAGAAAAACAACAAGAGCTAACGTCCCTATAATTAAGGGATAGATACTCGAATTATAGCTGTAAATTCCCCATCCAATAATCCCAATAAAAAACAAACTAGGGAAGAAATATCCTCCAAATGTTCCTTTTCGATTTCCACCTACTGAGATATATAGAAAATCTTTTAACCAGGTAGATAAAGAAATGTGCCATCTTCTCCAAAACTCGGTAATAGAGGTCGATTGATAAGGTACATCAAAGTTCATCGGTAAACGATACCCTAATAATAAAGCAATACCAATCGCCATATCGGAATAGCCTGAAAAGTCACAGTATATCTGAATGGCATATCCATAGGAAGCCATTAAATTTTCAAAAGCAGTATAACTATTCGGTGCATCAAATACGCGATCCACAAAATTAATTGAGATATAATCAGAGATCACCGCCTTTTTCAATACCCCTCCAATAATCAACAACATTCCTTCATTCACCTGATTACGCGTAACGATAAGATTAGAATAAATCTGCGGAATGAAATCTTTAGCGCGTACAATAGGCCCTGCAACTAATTGAGGGAAAAAGGAAATAAAGAAGAGATAATCCAAGAAACTCTTGGTTGGTTCAATCTCCTTGCGGTAAATTTCAATGATATAACTAATGGATTGAAAGGTATAGAATGAAATTCCCACGGGTAAGATCAAATCATCGAGATGAAACTTGGTATCAGCAAAAAAATTAAATCCATCCAAAAAGAAATTAGTGTATTTAAAATACCCTAATAATCCAAGGTTTAAGAGTACACTCAAGGTCAGTAAGAACCTTTTTTTAGGTTCATGCGTACTCTTGTGAATACTGTTGGCAAAGGTATAATCCATTAAGGAAGAACCAATTAAAATAAAGAGGTACAACCCACTGGATTTATAATAGAAAAACAAGGAAAAGAGCACGACATAGAGTAGACGAGCATGAAACGTTTTCCTTAGCCCAATATAGATAAAGTAAAAAACAATAAACATACCCAAAAACAAAGCCGAGTTAAACAACAAAGGCTCTTTCGGGTTAAATGTAAACCAGTGGATAACATCATCCAAGGTTACAGTGGGCAATTCTATATTAAATAGACTCATTTGTCTGTTCCGTTTCTGTTGAAAAATAGTTCTGGTATCCCTGCATCAATCCCTCAAAAAATAGAGTTCCTGTATATTCATACCCTTTAATAGTATAATGTACTAAATCTTTTGATAAGAGCTGTTCCTCCATTAAATAAGGTAACCCCAGTGTTCCTCCTAAGTTATAGTACATATCCCAAATGGCATATTTTTGTTCTACCCCATTGATAATAATTTCATTGGCTAACGTACTTGCTACCGTATTTGGATTTCCTTTAGAGAAATAGCTGGGAGGAGGGGAAGTAATCAAAATAGATGCTTGAGGATTTCTGTTCTTTACCTCTTTTAAAAATCGATTTACTTCTTTTTTAAAACTTTCGGCATCTATCTTATCAAAAGCTTCATTCGTTCCCATAGATAGAATCACTAAATCGGCTTCTAGTCCTTCTAATTGATCAAAGAACAAGGGATATTTATTATAATCGGAATAGCGTGCGCCATTAACCCCAATAGTGTGGTAAACAATTCCCGCTTGATCATTTTCCAAAACCAGTCCATTTAAGTCATTCGATTCATTTTGCCCCACGGCATACAAATAGAATTGTGCCGTTGCATTAGGAAAATCAAAGGCAAAACAATTTTTTTGTTTGCTGTAGTGTACTGGCTCAAAAACAGATGTAACAATTCTGGGACGCTCTACCTCTTTAGTTGGAATAACCAATGTTTTACCTGCTTGAATCGCCGTTGATTTCATTTTGTTCAACTGCTTTAGATGAGTCACCGTTGTTTGGTATTTTTTAGCAATCCCCGAGAGCGATTCACCTGATTTAATTTTATGTGTACTCGTCTTTGAAACGGTCGTATTTGTCAAATTCAGCTCGCGATCTGTTGTTCCTACCCGATAAACCAATTCATTATTGGGGGTAAATAGTTTCACTTTCGTAAAAGCAAATTTACTTTCTCTTAAATCAACTTTAATGACAGCATCTTTAGTAGTTGAAGATAAGGCAATACCACTTAACCCTACTTTAGCTCCGTTGACTGGATAGATATTTCTTCTATTTTCCCAATCTGAATTACTAGAATAACGTACATAGTTATTACTATTGGTACGCGCCAATTGATACGGAAAAGTAAATCCCAACCCTCCATTGCCAAATTGCTCTTGAATTAAGCTGCGTACTCTTCCACTAAAAAAATCCGCTTGAATATGAGAATCCCCAATATGAACAATATTCACTTTTTTGCGTTTTCCTTCGCTTAATTCTTTTAAGCTGGTGAAAAAATGCTTCAATTGTTCGGGATAGTAAATCCTATTTTTATAGGGTTCGTTGAGTGTATCTTGCACACTAGTCACTGTTAAATCCTCTGGAACAATTGGTTGTTCTTGAGCAAAAACACCAGTACTTGCCAAAAGCAACAGCGCAACGCTAATCTTACTCCATCTTATCATTAGACACCGTATCTATTTCTTTTTGAACTTTCTTTTTTTGTAAGGAGTCTTCTTTTATTTTAGCTCCTTCTTTTTCCTTTTTATATGCTGCGTATCCCTCTTCTAATTGTTTAAAAATCAGCGTCGAAACCGCCTGTGCACCCCTAAAATTAAAATGCGTATAATCTTTATTTGCTTTAGCAGGTGATTCTTCTACCCATTGAACCATAGAGCCCTTTCCGCCCATGGCTTCATATAAGTTGAAGAATCCCGTTTTGGACTCCATCGCATATTTGCGTTGTGCACGCATTAAAGGCGTTACTGCTGAATCAGTTTCCATCGTTAAATTGTATTTCGTCGATTTATCCGCTGTCGAAATAACTAAAATCGATGCCTTTGGAAAACACTGTCTCAAATGACTAACGACTTTATTCATCTGTTTGGTATACCAGTTGTAATTATACGAACCATAATTCAATACATTGGTTCCATAATGTAAGATAATCAAACTATAATCCAACTCTTTTTGGAATTTTTGCATGACACCTACATTAAACAACGACAGGGGTAATCCCGAGTTTCCTCTACTCGAGAAATTATCTACTTGTACACCTGTTGCACTACTGACATCAATACCATATAAAGGAATCGAATCGGCATGTATGAATTGCATTTTCAACTGCTTAGTTGAACCCGCCGTTAATTTTAATTTATTAAGTGAAGTAGTAGCTTGTAGTGATTTCCTCAAGGTATCTTTTTGTTGGATTACCTCAACAGTTCCTCGAGTATTAGTTGATTTACCATAATACAACGTTGGATTATTCAGCGTTGTCATATTGCGAATCGCCCCTGCTTGGTAACTTACCCACGTAGGTTTGACCGTATCTTTGACAAAAAACACTTGTCCTCCAACTCCAAAGGGTTTCCATGGGTTTTTGACATTCAAATACGATTGTACTTTCCAATTATTTGAGTATTTGTGTACCACAGATCCTCGAGATGAAGCTGATTCGGAGGTAATTTGCACAAATCCGACTCCAGCCCCCCCATATTTATCTTGGTAATTTTTTCGCAAATCTTGGACAATCATATCTCCATCGGTCATAGAATCTCCATAGTAAGCGATACGAGCACGTCCTTGATTTTCTGCCTCGACCTGGTATAAACGACTAAAAAAATAGTCTAGGAATAGCATTCCTTTGAAATTCGCCTCCCCTTCATTCGAAAACAAATCGTCTTCTTGAACAACAAGTACGGCTCCTTCTTCTTGCTCTACCTTTGGTGGAGTTTCTTCTTCTTCTTTAACGGCTACTTTTTCCTCTTCGATTGCTTCTAACAACAAGCTGTCAATTACAACATTGTTTGTTTTGGGTTTTTCTTCAGAAAAAATCTTTTGAGGTAAATTTGCTTTAAAGAATAAAAAAAAGCCACTAGCCAAAATAACAATGGCTAATGACTGTATCATGTATGATTTTACTACTTTCACAAAGAACTAAATTACATGCGATTTGGCACCGCGATTCCCAATAAAGAGAATGCGTCTTGGATCACCAAACCAACTTTTTGAGATAATTGTACTCTAAACGTTTTCAACGTCAAGTCTTCTTCTCCAAGAATAGAAACCGTTTGGTAGAAAGAATTGTACTCTTTTACCAGATCATACACATAATTAGCAACTAAAGCAGGACTATGTGAACGCGCTGCATTTTGGATTACTTCAGGGAAATCTTCCAACAACTTGATAATTTCCTTTTCTTTAGGATCTAGTGCAATAGCAGCAATAGCAGGCGTTAAATCGAAATCAGCTCGACGTAAAATCGATTGAATACGCGCATACGTATATTGAATAAACGGCCCTGTATTTCCTGCAAAATCTACTGATTCTTCTGGATTAAACAAGATGCGTTTTTTCGGATCTACTTTTAAAATATAGTATTTAAGCGCTCCTAAACCGATGGTTTTATACAACGTTGACTTTTCTTCTTCCGAGTAACCTTCTAATTTACCTAAATCTTCTGAAATAGAACGAGCCGTATTAGTCATCTCCTGCATTAATTCGTCTGCATCAACAACGGTTCCTTCTCTACTCTTCATTTTTCCTGAAGGTAAATCCACCATTCCGTATGATAAATGATACAAGCTATCTGCCCAATCAAATCCCAAACGCTTCAAGATTAGGAATAAGACTTTAAAGTGATAATCTTGCTCATTCCCAACCGTATACACCATACCTCCAATATCCGGGAAGTCTTTCACACGTTGAATGGCGGTTCCAATATCTTGCGTCATATAGACAGACGTACCATCACCACGAAGCACCAATTTTTCATCTAGTCCTTCATCTGTAAGATCAATCCACACCGAATTATCTTCTTTCTTAAAGAATATGCCACGGGCCAATCCATCTTCTACCACATCTTTTCCTAATAAATAGGTATTACTTTCATAATAGTTTTTATCAAAATCGATACCTAAATTAGCATAAGATACGGCAAATCCGTCGTATACCCATTGATTCATCATCTTCCACAAATCAATAACTTCTGGTTTTCCTGCTTCCCAATCCAACAACATTTGTTTAGCTTCTTTGATAATCGGTGCCTCTGCTTTCGCTTGATCTTCCGTCATTCCGCTAGCCATCAATTCTTTGATTTGACTTTTATATTCCACGTCAAATTTCACGTAGTAGTTCCCTACGAGTTTATCCCCTTTTAATCCAGTTGATGCAGGTGTTTCACCGTTACCAAACTTCTGCCAAGCCAACATTGACTTACAAATATGGATTCCTCTATCGTTGATAATCTGGGTTTTATATACTTTTTTTCCTGAAGCTTTTAAAATTTCAGCCACAGAGAATCCCAATAAGTTATTTCGAACGTGTCCTAAGTGTAAAGGTTTATTGGTATTGGGTGAAGAATATTCGACCAACACCGCTTTGTCGTCTGCTTGTGGGGTTTGAAAACCAAAATGCGCTTCTTTATTCATCTTCTCAAATGAAGATAAATAGTACGCATCCGACACCACCAAATTCAAAAATCCTTTTACGACATTAAACCGTTCGATTTCAGTTGTATTTTCAACTAAATAGGTACCGATTTTAGTTCCTATTTCAATAGGATTTCCTTTAATCTGTTTTAAAAATGGAAAAATAACAACTGTAATATCTCCTTCAAATTCTTTTCGAGTCACTTGATACTCAACTTTATCAATTGCAACATCATACAGTTCTTGGACTGCTTTACTAATCTGAGGAGTTAAAATCTGATTCAACATCATTAACAAAATTTAATAGGCAAAGATAATTCTTATTTCATCAGGATTAAAATAGATAAAAGGAAAATTTAGGTTCAAAATGCTTGCTTTTGCCATTTTATTTATACTTACAAAAGTTTGTCATTTACTTTGGCAAAAAAAAGTATATTTGGATACGTACTTATTTCTCTTTAAAATGAAAAAATTCCCAGCAAAAAAGAAAGGATTTTTTATTTATCCTTTATTTGCCAGTTTGATTCCCCTTATTATTCTTTATACCCATGAAGGTAGTTTGTTGGATATTGCATTTGAACTTATTTTGAGTTTATTACCTGTGTTGTTATTGGTTTGGGTGTATAGCACAACTGTTTACGGGATAGAAGGGCATTTTTTTCACTACCGTTCTGCTTTTATCAAGGGAAAAATAGATATCTTAACGATTACGCGTCTTGAGATTGGGAAGAGTTTATGGGTAGGTACAAAGCCTGCATTAGCTAGAAAGGGTATTATTATCACATACAACCGATTTGACGAGATTTACGTTGCACCGCTAAGCAATTCGGAACTAGTAAAGGAATTAGTAGCGATTCACCCTGCTATTGAAGTAGTGTATCACGAAAAAAAATAGAAGTTTATTTCACAAAAAAAGCCTACTGTAGAAGTAGGCTTTTTTTGTTGTGGGCGATGAGGGATTCGAACCCCCGACCCTCTCGGTGTAAACGAGATGCTCTGAACCAGCTGAGCTAATCGCCCGAATATAAACTATACATTCGGAAAAATTCCAAATTTAAGATAAATTGTGGGCGATGAGGGATTCGAACCCCCGACCCCCTCGGTGTAAACGAGGTGCTCTGAACCAGCTGAGCTAATCGCCCGAATTGACGTTAATCTAAAATATTGTGGGCGATGAGGGATTCGAACCCCCGACCCTCTCGGTGTAAACGAGATGCTCTGAACCAGCTGAGCTAATCGCCCGAATTAACTTTTATTTAAAATATTGTGGGCGATGAGGGATTCGAACCCCCGACCCTCTCGGTGTAAACGAGATGCTCTGAACCAGCTGAGCTAATCGCCCTAATTAATATTTCTATAAATTCGGAATATTTTCAATATGTGTAAGAATGGTGGGCGATGAGGGATTCGAACCCCCGACCCTCTCGGTGTAAACGAGATGCTCTGAACCAGCTGAGCTAATCGCCCTTTCTTTATGAACGTGTAATCATGTGTTGATTACGGGTGCAAATATACGACGGGATTTCATGTTTGCAAGCTTTTTGGAATTTTTTTTTATAAAATTTCTGCCACAACAAAAGTGCTCCCCCCTATATAAATCAAGTCTTCCGCTCTAGCTTCGCTCTTTGCTTTCGCATAAGCTTCTGGTATTGAATCACAAACCTCACCTTCCAATCCAAATTCCTTCGCTTTCTCCGCTAAAACTTTTGCATCCAATCCACGAAAAATACTTGGCTTTGCAAAAAAGTATTTTGCTTCTTGGGGGAGAAAAGGAAGTACACTTTGTAAATCTTTATCGTTCACCACCCCAAAAACCACATACAATTGTTTATATTGTTCGGTTTTTAACTGTTCCATCACAATTGTAATCCCGTGTTCATTATGTGCCGTATCAGCAATAACCTTTGGCTGTTCCTGTAAAATTTGCCAGCGCCCCTGTAATTTTGTGTTTTGTACTACGTGTTGGAGCCCTATTCTCTCCTGTTCTTCGGAGATTTTCCACTCTTTGCGCAACAATTCGATTACTTGACGAACGGTGCGTATATTCTTTTGTTGGTACACCCCTTTTAAATCCGACGTCCAGGTATTCGAAGCATACGTTTCAGAGGCAAAATAAATCGGACTGTTCATTTCCTTGGCCTTGGCTATAAAAACGGGTTTGGTTTCTACTACATACTCACCAATGACTACAGGAACTCCCTTCTTTATAATACCAGCTTTTTCTCCCGCAATTGCTTCTAACGTATCCCCTAGAAAAGCCACGTGATCTTTTCCGATATTAGTAATTACCGAAACCAAAGGCGTAATAATATTAGTTGCATCCAATCGTCCCCCCATCCCCACTTCAATCACCGCAATATCCACTTGCTTCTCTTTAAAGTATTGAAAGGCCATCCCTACCGTCATTTCAAAAAAGCTCAATGATTCTTGTTCGAAAAATGATTTATTAGTGGCAATAAAATCAACAACAAAAGTCTCCGCTATTTCCTCTCCATTGATTTTAATACGCTCTCTAAAATCCTTTAAATGTGGAGAGGTGTACAGTCCTACTTTATATCCTGCTTCTTGTAAAATAGCAGCCAACATAGACGACGTAGATCCTTTTCCATTCGTTCCAGCAATATGTAACATTTGAAGCGCCTTTTCTGGATGATTCAAATGAGCCGTTAATTTTTCTATATTGGACAAATCTGCTTTATAAGCAATAGCCCCTTGCTGTTGATACATGGGAAGTTGTTCAAACATCCACAAGACAGTTTCTTGATAGGTCATAGGTCAATACAATAGGATTCGCATTGCATGCGAATCAATGGGTGTAAATTACTCAATTTCAATGCTTCTAATAAAAAAGCAAAAATATGATGTCTTTTCTTGTAAAAGCAGATCAAAGATAGTAGGTTTTACAGAAGCTAAACAAGCAGATTAACGTTTTTAAGCCTTTGGTTTCTTACCAAACAGGGTCAAAAATATCATAGATAACTCCCGAACTATGGTCGTATTGCGCGCCAGTAACACTAGCGAGTGTATTCACTTCATCTCTGAGTCTCAAAACACCTAGTAAGGCAAAGATGAGTGCTTCTTTATAATTAATCAGCAAAGATTGAGGAATCTCAAATTGATACGATGGCGCATAGTATCGGATGCGTTCCATCAAATATTGATTCAATGCGCCGCCACCCGTAACTAAAATAGTAGCCTTCTGAGGCAATTGAATGCCATGTGCTATTTGCATCGCTATATGTTCAACAAAAGTTGCGAGATAATCTGCTACAGGAAGTGGATGCAAGGCTAATTGGGGTTTGATATGACTGGAAACGAATTCAACCCCTAGGGATTTCGGTGGTATTTTAGTATAATAGTCCAATTCGTTCAATCCCGTTAATAACGGAAGAGAAACTTGTCCTTGTTTAGCCATCTTCCCTTCATCATCGTATAAAAAGCCTAGCCGTTGTGCTTGTTCATTCAGCAGCACATTCACAGGGCAAATATCATAGGCAATACGATAGTTTAATTGATTTTCATAGGACACATTAGCAAAACCGCCGAGATTTAAACAAGCCGCATAATCACCAAACAGCAAACGATCGCCAATAGGGACTAAAGGCGCTCCTTGCCCACCCAATATTACGTCTTGGACACGAAAATCACAAACCACTTTATGTTGAATCAAATCAGCTAAAATAGGTAGGTTTCCAATTTGAACGGTGTAACCCAAATCAGGACGATGCAGAACCGTATGTCCGTGAGAACACACAAAATCAACAGTTTCCAAGGCATGTTCTTGAATAAAACCAGTAATAACTTGGGCTAAATACACCGTATACTGCTCATCCAGGCGATCTAACTCCTCTTTATTTAAGGTGATTGCTGTTTTTAATTTTTTTCTCCAAACATCCGAATAAGGAACCGTTTGTCCTTGCTTCATTTCAAACGACCATTTCCCTTCTTGTAAAAACAAGGTAACATACACTAAATCTATTCCATCAAGCGAAGTGCCTGACATGATTCCAATAACGTGGTAGCGACTATTTTTCATAGGTATAAATTTACGCATACTAATTGAATATTTGATATTATTCCGCTATATTTGAACCTATAATTTTTACAGCTTACATAGCATTAAATAAACAATCAATGGATTTTAAATTAACAGAAGAACAGCTAATGATTCAACAAGCTGCGCGTGATTTCGCACAGACTGAATTACTACCAGGGGTTATTGAACGAGATGAGCACCAAATTTTTCCAACGGAGCAAATTAAGAAGCTAGGAGAGCTTGGTTTTTTAGGAATGATGGTTGATCCAAAATATGGAGGAAGTGGCTTAGACAGTGTATCTTACGTGGTAGCAATGGAAGAAATCGCTAAAGTTGACGCTTCTACTGCTGTCGTTTTATCTGTTAATAACTCTTTAGTTTGTGCAGGTTTAGAGAAATATGCCAACGAAGAGCAGAAAGAAAAATACCTTAAACCTGTTGCATCAGGGGAAGCGATTGGCGCTTTTTGTTTATCGGAACCAGAAGCAGGTTCGGATGCAACTTCTCAAAAAACTACAGCCGTTGACATGGGAGATTATTACTTGTTAAACGGAACCAAAAACTGGATTACCAATGGTAGTACAGCTTCTTTTTATATTGTAATTGCCCAAACAAACCCAGAAAAAAAACACAAAGGAATTAATGCCTTTATTGTTGAAAAAGGACAACCTGGATTTGAAATTGGCGCAAAAGAGCAAAAAATGGGAATCCGTGGATCTGATACCCACACCTTATTATTTACGGACGTTAAAGTACCAAAAGCAAACCGTATTGGAGAAGATGGGTTTGGATTTGCCTTTGCTATGAATGTCTTAAATGGGGGGCGTATAGGTATTGCTTCTCAAGCGTTAGGAATTGCACAAGGAGCTTACGAATTATCCTTAAAATACGCCAAAGAACGCAAAGCATTTGGAACGGAAATTATCAACCACCAAGCGATTGCATTTAAATTAGCGGATATGGCTACTCAAATTTCTGCTGCAAGAATGCTTTGCTTAAAAGCAGCAGCTGAAAAAGATGCCGGACAAGATATCTCTGTATCTGGAGCAATGGCTAAATTATTCGCTTCTAAAACAGCGATGGATACTACTGTAGAAGCCGTTCAAATTCACGGTGGAAATGGTTATGTAAGAGAATACCACGTAGAACGCATGATGCGCGATGCTAAAATCACGCAAATTTACGAAGGAACTTCTGAAATTCAGAAAATTGTAATTTCAAGAGGAATTGCGAGAGACTAATTTCAATATGCAGCATACAATAAAAGCGATCCTTGGATCGCTTTTATTTTTTATAAACCTATCTATCAATTTATCTCACTTACCGTACCTGAATCGTAATAGGTAAAGTGAATTGAGATCGTACTGTACGATTATCCTGACGTGCAGGTTTCCATTTTGGCATGGTTTTTAACACGCGAATTGCTTCTTTTCCTGTTCCGTATCCTGGATCACGCAATACTTTAATATCCGTAATACTACCATCCTTTTCCACCACGAAAGACAAGATAACCTGCACTTTAGTCGCGTTATCAGGAATATGTATTTCACGGAACTTAGAAATAAAGTTTTGACTAAAATTCGCCATTCCCCCCATTGGTTCCGCTCTTTCAGTGGTGAAACGCAGAATTTCATTTCCACCTTCTCCTTCATCTTTTATCGTCGTATCGGTTCCTGTTCCATCTACGACATGTCCAGGAGCCTCATCCACTAGAATACTCCCCTCAGGATTTCCTTCAATTGTGGTTGTACCAATTAAGACATCAACTAAATTTTCTTGTTTAGCTGGTTCTTCCGTTACTTCATCCGCACTCGCCACCACAAGGTTTACAAATCGTTCAACATCCATACTAGAAGCAGGCGCACTGTTCTCTGCTACTTTAGGTTCTTCTACAAATGGTTTTTCTTCAGGTTTTTCTACTTTTGGAAAATCTACATCGACAAGTTCAACGGGTACATCGATTCCCTTGTCATAAATAATTTCTCCTCCAGCAAATTCATTTTCTTCCTCAAAAAAAGCAGCAATAGCTGTTGGTGCAACAAATACAAATGCGAACAAACACAGCCCACTTCCTAAAGCAACAAGCGTAGTTCTTGGGCTTTCTAGACGTAATTTATAGGCACCATAGTTTTTATTTCGACCTGCAAATACAATATCCAACCAATCTTTCTTAAATAAATCGTTTTTTGCCATAACATCCAGTTTTACTTGATTAAACCACTATCCTTTACAATGTACATCCATCAGCACTTAACAAAACACCAATTACATTATTTACACTAAAGTTAACCAATAATAACAAACATCCAAACAAAATTAATACAGAATTAAAAATTTAACAAACAACAAAACATAAAACAGCAGATTCTACAATAAAATTTACCTTAACCATTTAACAGTCGAATTAAAAAATTGATTGCCTAACAAAATCCAAAAATGAGACACAACATTTTGTACATTTGTAATTCAATCCTAACAAAAACAAATGAAACCCTCAAAATCAATTAAAATAAAAATCATATTCCTGTATATTATTCTACTAGGAGCTGTTTTCTTTTCGGGTTTTTACATATATAAAGAGGCTAAAAAATTCACCTTGCCAGAAGAACAAGTAGTCAAGGAAAACAATAAAATCTTTCTAGTCAGCAGTACGCTAAACAACCTATATTCATCTGAGATATACAGTAGGAATGCAATTGTAACAGGTACGAATAAAGACATCCAAAGCTATTATTCGCACTTAGATACCTTGGTCAATCAGATTGATCAAATCAAATTAACGACAGCAGATCAGGCTATTCATCAAAAAATAGATTTAGTTCAGGAGCTACTAAAGAAGAAAAAAGTGAGCTTCAACAACATCATTAAAGCGAGAAAAGAAATTAATCAAGATCGCAATTATAGCGAGGCTATTGACAAGATTTACGATATACGCGATGAGATTGAGCGCAAAATTCAACCTATCGTTATTCAATCAAAAGAAAAAGAAAAGCGAAGTGCTTGGGCGCGTTTATTTAAAGGAGACCACACCGATACAATCACCAAAACCATCAATTACCCCAATGTAACGGATTCCCTCATTAATGCCATGGAGAGCATCATTCTCAAAGCCCAGGAGAAAGTAAATCAGCAACAAGCCACCCTATTAAAAGAAGAACAAAAACTCGTTATCGAGAATAAAAATATCACCAATGAATTGCGCAAGATTCTCGAAAGTATTGAGCAAAATTTATTGACCCTTTCTTATCAGAATATTAACGAATCGAAAGCGCGTATTAGTACAGCATCTACCAATATTGCCTATATTGGAGGATCTGCGTTGTTTGTTATTATTATTTTGGGATGGATTATCATCAAAGACATCAACCAAACCCAAGAATATCGTTTAAAATTAGAACAATTAAACCAAGAAAGAGAAGTCTTATTGCGCAGTAAAACCATGTTATTTGCAACTGTTACACATGATTTACAAACACCTTTGGGCAGTTTAATTGGATTTTCTCACTTACTTGAGTCGGCAGCATTAACGCCCAAACAGAAGCAATACCTCAACAACATCCAAAGTTCAACGCAATACATTGCCAATTTAATTAATGATTTAACCGATTTCTCTAAATTAGAGAACAATAAAATAAGCATTCAAGAAAAGGCGTTCAATCCCAAAGAATTGATTGAAAGCATTTGTGCGCCTTTAGTTCCCAATGCAGAAAACAAAAAAATCAAACTGAAATGGACCGTTGATTCGGCCCTCAACAACACCTTTATTTCAGATCCTTATCGCTTAAAGCAAATAGTCACCAATTTAATTACCAATGCCGTAAAATTCACCCAAAAAGGTGGGGTATTCCTAGAGGCAGTTAAGCTAGACAATAAAGTACAAATTAAAGTCATTGACACAGGAATTGGTATTGAACAAAATCAGATTGAAAATATTTTTAAAGAATTTAGTCAAGCCAATGAGGGGATAGAAAAGCGATTTGGAGGCACAGGATTAGGACTTAACATATCCAAGCGTTTAATCGGGTTGTTAGGTGGTGACATCCAAGTAGAAAGTATAATTGGCGAAGGATCTATTTTCACCTTAACTCTACCACTAGAGCAGGCTGATATACAAGTCAACACCCATACTACCGTTCGCCAATACAAAGAGTTATTTACCATCTTACATCAAAATAGCATTCTGGTTGTCGATGACGATAAAATTCAGCTGCAATTAATGGAAGAACTCTTATCTCCTATTTTCAAGCAAGTGGAAGTACTCAACGATTCATCAGAAATAGAAGCCGTTTTAGCACAGCATAGCTATGACCTTATTTTAAGTGATATTCAAATGCCTAAAATGGATGGTTTTGAAATGGTTCAACTTTTACGAGAACATCCCACGTACAAGGAAATCCCTGTAATTGCTCTTTCAGGAAAACGCGATTTAACCTTAGAAGACTTTAAACAAGCTGGATTTACAACAGCTCATCAGAAGCCCATTCAATTACAAGAATTATTAGTATTAATTACTCAACTGCTACACCCTAACTATACAATTGAATTTCAAACTGCCGTAGACCCCACTGTTAGTACTAACAAACCAGAACAGCTATACGACATCAATCAAATTAAACAATTTATTGGCGAGGATAGTGCAGCGCTGCAAAAATTTGTCGTTATTTTTGTTGATAGTACCCAAGAGAGTCTCTTGGATATGACGTATGCAATGGAGGATTTTGATTATGATACGATTAGTAATATAGCGCATAAAATGCTCCCGATGTTTAAGCAAATCCAGATTAATCACCTAGTTCCTATGCTAGAGAAACTAGAAGATAAAACGCTAATATTTGAAACGAAAGACGAAATGAACGATTATATTCAAACGCTTTCAAAACAAATTCAAGCGGTTATTCAAGATCTACAAGAAAAGTATTTGGATTAGTGGTGTTTGGTGAGGTTTGCGGGGTTCATAGGATTTGTTCTTTGAAATCTAATCTAGATAGAAGATTTTTCTCATACACCAGTTGCATACACCATTATACATTACTAACAAAAAAAGGTCGATGATAAAACCACCGACCTTTTTTTATTATTTTATACTAGGTACTTCAACCAATTCGTTTGTTTCTGCCGTATAGTCCACGGTATCAAATTCAAACCCAAACAAGTTAAAGAAATCTTTTCTATATCCTTCTAAATCGGAGATTTCATTGATATTTTCTGAACTAATTTCCTCCCACAATTTAGCGACTTCTGCTTGTACATCTGCTCTCATTTCCCAGTCGTCCACTCTGATTCTTCCTTCAGCATCTAATGTAATAGGTTGATCTGCATATAAACGATCAGCAAATAGGCGTTGCATTTGCTCAATACATCCTTCGTGAATATTCTTTTCTTTCATTACTTTATACAACAAAGAAATATACAACGGTACGACAGGAATAGCTGAACTTGATTGCGTTACTAAAGCCTTGTTTACTGAAACATAAGACACTCCATGTAAATCAGCCAATAATGTATTAATTGTAGGAACAGTAGCTTCTAAATCATTTTTAGCCATACCAATTGTTCCATTTCTATAAATTGGATACGTTAATTCAGGGCCAATATAAGAATACGCTACTGTTTTAACACCTTCTGCTAAAACACCTGCCGCTTTCAAGTCTTCCATCCAGAATTTCCAGTCTTCTCCTCCCATAACAGCGATTGTATTATCGATATCACTTTGTTCCGTTACGGGATCAATGGTAATATTAGACACTACGCCTGTATGGAAATCAACTGTTTTATTGGAAAAAGGCTCATTTATTGGTTTTAAAACTGAAGCATAAGCCACACCTGTTTTAGGATGTGTACGTCTAGGCGATGCTAAACTATATACTACTAAATCAATTTGACCTAAATCTTGTTTAATCAACTCGATTGTTTGTTTTTTAATTTCATCAGAATAAGCATCCCCATTAATGCTTTTTGCATATAAACCTGCTTTAGCAGCTTCTTGTTCAAATGCTGCTGAATTATACCAACCTGCAGTTGCCGGACGGCCTTCTGTTGCAGACTTTTCAAAAAACACACCAATAGTAGCTGCGTCAGAGCCAAAAGCTGCTGCAATACGCGATGCTAAACCAAAACCTGTAGAAGCACCAATAACAAGTACTTTTTTAGGACCATTCGCTATTTTTCCTTTTGATTGAACATAGGCAATTTGCTGTTTAACATGCGCCGCACATCCTTCTGGATGAGACGTTAGGCAGATAAATCCACGAGTTCTAGGTTGTATAATCATTATTTCTATTTTTTACTTTACTATGCTTGTGCATTATTTTATCATTTCATTTGAACTATCCAATGCAAATACAAATATAAACAACTCTTTTTATATGCAAATGAAATAGTGAATAGAAAAGAGGTTTTTGTTGTTTGGGCTTTGTTGTTTGTTGCTTGTTGTTTGGCGTTCGACTTTTGGCTTTTGGGGAGGGTTTAACTTTGAGCTAAATACTTCCTGGTAAAGCATACTCCTCACCATACAAACCGGCACTGTCGCTTAACAAACAGAACCATCATCCAATCAGGAGCTAACTACTGTATTCTTCTACGATATAAAATAACGACTGTCATTCCCATACTATCAGCATGAAAACTAGAGACAAGAGTCATAATTTATCTTACAGAGGGAATATAAATCACAAAAAAGATCTATTTGCGAGTTGGTTCTTATTGTTTTCTGCTATGAGTTATTTTCTCTTTTTCTTTTGAATTTAACTAAAAGTCGAACAACAAAAGCCAAATAACAAAAAGTCTATTTCTGCAAAATATTCGCGATATATTCCGAAGGAGAAACGCCTTCAAATTTTTTAAAGGCTCTAAAAAAAGAAGTTCGAGAATTAAACCCACATTCATCACCTAGCTCAGAAACAGAAATATCAAAATTTCTTTTTTCTAATAGTTCCTTCGCGTGTTCCACGCGTAGCTTATTGATATAGGTATTAAAATTCATTCCATACGTAGTAGAGAAAAATTGCGATAAATGGTGTTTCGCAATTTTACTTTCTCGTTCTAAGTCATCCAGTGTAAAGTTTAGTTTTAGGTAGGACTTTTTATCTTGCAATACTTGCTCTACTTTCAGTTTATATACTTGTAAGATTTCTTCTCCTAATTTTGATTTTTCGTACTTTAACAGCATCTGATCGTCCTTTGCCAATTCTGCTTCTTCCTCTAGTTCTGATTCCGTTACAGCGACTACTTTCACATATTTTAATCGCGTGATATAGTAATTAAATATGACCAAAGAAAAACACAGCAACGCGAGATAAGTAACAGAAAGATCGTAAGACAACACACTATTATAAACCACCACACCAAGGGAAACAAGAGCCATGAAAATCATAATCCACATGACACGTAAGATGAGTAAACGGATATTGTTATTCAACATCAGCTTATTAATTTTGAAATAACCAGTAAATGCATAGCCTATATATTGTAACCCCTCTACACAATAAAGGATAATTAAGTACCAATACACCAGTTCTTCTTCCACGTCTAGTCCTTTACTTATCAGTATCCCATAGAAGCTCAGCAAGACAATAGCAGGCAGAAAATGCAAACTAAAAAGAGGGTGCTTTGGTGCTATTTTGGGTTTATTTACTTCTTCGCAGAGTAAAACCAAGCAGCAATAAAACGTAGGTGCATACAGTGTATTTAGGGGCAATCCCAAACTCAAAAAAGTATATTCTGGCAGTATCAACCTCAGACACAACAGTACAACAAGGTGCAGAATAAAGAACAACAAAAAAACATGTAGCATTCGCTGTGTTTTTGTTGTACTAGTCAAGGTGTAGTTAACAATAAAAGATATACTGCCAAAAATAATTGTCGCCGTTAATACGAGCAAGTTGAAATAAAATTCCATACCAATACAACTAAGCTAATTGATTGCGATATACCGATGGAGTTTTTCCTACAAAAAGTTTGAAGTATTTATTAAACGTAGATTTTGAACTAAAACCACATTCTTCTACAATAGCTTCAATGGTTAAATTATTGCGTTCTTGCAGAAGCGCTTTGGCATGCAAAATTCGATATTGAGCCACCATATGATAAAAAGAAGAATTCAATTGATGATTAATCACAGTTGAAACTTCTTGCTTACTTAAACCAACTGCATCAGCTAAATCTTCTAAAGAAAAGGAATTCGTTAAGAACTCATCACTTGTTTCAAAGAAGTCTACGATAATTCTTTCCTTATCTTCTACCACCTCACTATACGATTGGATATCAGCTTTACTTATCATAAAAGCGGGCCCCTGATTGAGCAACACTTTATTGGATTCATTGATATTAACCAAACTCAACAAGCTGAACAATAGCACGAGCACAGATAATCCCGTTTGAAAGAATACATAATCAATACCAAAATCAGCATAGATATGTGTAACCAAAAAGAAAATGATTTTAGCAATTAAACAAGCGATCATGTAGTTGCAGAAAAAACCAATAAAGCCTAAAATACTTTGATTTGCAGAAGATGGTTTAATTGTCTTTACATCCTTGTAAATCAGCATGAGATAGGTTAAGACATACGCAAAAATAAGCGAGCCGATATACTTAAAAGGGAATAAACTCGGCAATAAAATCACGAGAATAACCAAGCTAAAATGCAGTACAAATTCTGTCATAGTTGGTTCCTCCTGACTAGCCGTTTTTCTTGTAAAGAAATACAATAAAGGAATCGCTAAATGGATTAAGTTTAGATTTACCCCTAGGCAAATCACAACGAGCTGAATAAGAGATATGGCTAGGATACTCTTAACGATGCTCTCGAAGTTAAAATGGCCTTTTAAAAAACCATCAAATGTTTTAATTAGTTTCATAATGTTAGTGGTGATGTATTAAATTAATACCTCTACCCTCACATATTGCGTCGTGACAATACTGCATAGCAATACAGGCACGATTCTCTATTAAGTGGGGACTTAAGATAATAGATGTTCGCCTATTACTACTTTTTTTAGTTTCGTTTAAAGCGTGACAAAATTATTATTTATTTTTTAGATTAACATATTATTTAACATTACAAAATGAGAATTACATATTCTTCACTTAATCGCATTTTACCTTTTATAATACTTAATTTCTCGTGATAAAATACTCCAAGTCACTAAATTTATTCACTAAATAACCCTGATTATCATATTAATTTATCTCCATTTAATACAATAAACACAACTGATTATCTGTTTTATTGGTTATTCTCTTCTAGCTCTCTTCTTCTCCTTCTCTTTTTTTTCTCTGTTACTAGCAAAAAAAGAAGAGCTACGGTAAAGCTAGAAGCAAAAATCTCATTTCATCTATATCTAAGACAAGGATACCTGAAAAAAGTCACATTAATTGAGTATTTACTTCATAAATAGACAAAAAATAAACGGCAATTGAGTAAAAAAATAAACAATATAATCAATATATTACATAAAAATCATTAAAAAACAAAACTAACACACTGCCAAACGTTAAATTGAATAAAATATAAATAATTTCACTATTTGAGTATTTACGCCTTATTTTGTGGTTTATTTCCCCTTCTAATCGTAAATAAGCAATAAGCTGTACAATAAGGGAATAAAGGTGATTGGGTGTGATTGGGTGAGATTGGGTGTGATTGGGTGTGATTGGGTGTGATTGGGTGTGATTGGGTGTGATTGGGTGTGATTGGGTGTGATTGGGTGTGATTGGGTGTGATTGGGTATGATTGGGTGAGGTTTCTGTACACTGTCAACTATTATTCATTTGGGTGTATCCATAATGTGTCCATAGTGTGTCCATTAAAACCATGTTTTTTTATGGACTAACCCTGCTTACACCCTGCATCCAATACACAGGCACCCAAAAAAAAGAGACTGTCTTTTGGGACAGCCTCTTTATCTCGGTTATACTATTTCTTCTGTAGTAGAAGATTCATTACGTTCTTCTTCCCCTAGGATATTCAAGGGATCATAACTCTTGACTTCCCATTGTGGATCGGTCAAATCAATATAAAAATAATTGATGTTGTCGTTTTTGTCAAAAGCACCGTTTTTATTAATATCCTCAATCGTTCTAAAATACAGTCGGTTTTGTACATCAATCACCGTCCAATCTAACAATTCTTGTAAATACGGACTTAGTTTTTTAAACTCTTTTCCGCTACCTCTACTAATATATAGGGTTTTAATATCATTGGAATCAATTTTACCATCGCGATTCGTATCTGCGTCAAAAACATTATACACTAAAATATTTTTCTTCAGTTTTTCTGCGATTGTATTTAAATATACCACGGATTGAATTTGGATTTTTTTAGTGGTCAGCGGTCTGATTTCTAGGGAATCTTTATGTTGAAACATCAAGTTTTCTAAATAACCTGTAATTTCAAAAGGCACATAATTAGAAACCGTATAGGAGAACTGATTAACTTTGCTTGTTCCGTATTTACTTGGACTAGCATAGACTCTTACTTCTCCTACAGGGTGAATTAAATAGGAAGAGTTACCGACAACCAAAGGTAAATCAGCAATTCTGATATCTTCTGTTTTTTCTTTCACCGCTTCTTGTTGCTCTGCGTTTTCTACCTCATCTTTATAAATCACTTTTGGTTTTTCCTCTTGTCCTTTACAAGAAAAAAGCAACACAACGGAAAAAATACTGGCGAATAAACCTACTTTTGTTTTCATTCTTTTCACTATTGATGATTCAAAGATACGTTTTTTACAAATGCTCTGCGAAAAAATTAAAAGGTTAGCGCGACTTTAATATTGAATGTTCTATTTGTCATATAATTTGGTATAGCATAGGACTTTGTACTATTTAAATCTCGAATCCAGGTATTGGTAATTGCATTGTCAAAATCAAAGACATTATATACCTCTACCCCGACTTGCAAGTGGTCAATTCCCTGTAACCACCGTTTATTTTGCCCAATACCATCATCTTTAAACACATAGTTAAATCCGATATCTGCCCGTTTATAGTCGCGCAATCTGTCTTGATAGCGGTAGGGATCCTCATAAGCGGGTGAACCACCTGGTAGACCAGTACTATAAACAGCATTAAAGTACAATTTCAAATTAGGAATGGAAGGCACATAATCTTGGAACAACAAACCAAACTTCAATCGTTGATCAGTTGGTCGAGCGATATAGCCTTTATCTTGATAATTCTCTTCTGCTTTCATATAACCAACACTCACCCAAGATTCCGTATTGGCGATGAATTCTCCATAGATTCGAACATCCGCTCCATACACATAAGCCTTTGCCTCATTATTGGCTACGTAGCGCAGGCGTACATTATCGAGGGTATAAATATTTGCATCTTGTATATTCTTATAATACACTTCCGATTGCATGCGGAAATCTCTTTCCCACAACTTAAATTGATACCTATGTCCTAAAACAACCACCCAAGCTTTTTGCGCTTTTAAATCGGGATTTAATTCTCCATCAAATCCTCTGTATTCTCGATACGATGGAGGCTGTTGATATAAACCTGTAGCTAGCGTAAACAACATGTCTTTTTCCCAATTACTCGGTTCAAAAGCAATTTGCGCTCTGGGACTGACCACTACTTTTCCTGCATCACTTTCAGACATCTTCCACCACTGCATGCGAGCACCCGCATTAAGGGTAATTTTGGCCTTGTCTGTGTATAGCGCTTTATTCCATTCTCCATATACCATAAATCGATTGATGTCTACATTATGTTGCGTATGCAGCGTTGAATAAGGATGTATATTAGGCAACACATAGCCCAAAGAGTCCATTAACTCCCACTCTGACAAGCGATCTTTGATATTTTCTCTGGTATATTTTACTCCCCAATATAGTGAAGTATCCGTATCTTCTAAGAAAAACTTCCCTTTTACTTCCGCACTTAGGACTAAAGCATCATAGTTATTTCTAGCATGCGAAAACTGAGAAGCGATTCCCTTTCTCACCGCCACTGGTCTTTCAATATCAGATCCAAAAAGAGGATCTGTATCAGATTCTTGTTGATCCATCAGTAAATAAGAAGCCTCAATATCGTAGTATTCTTTTTCCTGAGTGTGATACGCTGAAATAATTGCGTCTACTTTATTGTTACTATTCCACGCATAGGAAGAAGTGAAAGCACCAAACAAGGAGCTATACTTATCTTCCTCTTTTCCATCATATAAAACCAATACATTTGACAACGCATTATAAGCTCCAAAATTAACTTCCGCTCGATTAGGTTCGTATTTATAGTGATTTCCTGTAATATTACCTAAAAAACTAAAATCCCAATGTTCGTTTACGGTATAATTCACTACGGTTTGCGCATCCATAAAAGAAGGCTTATAGTATCCCTCATCATCGTTTCGATTCATCAGCAAGCGATTGTTGTGATAACGCATACCAAGAATAGCGGTTAAGGCCTTATCTTTAGAAACTAAATCGACGGTTGCTCCTGCCCCTAAGAAACTCGCTTGTAGATAGGCTTTATTCTCCTTCGGCTTGCGATAGGTGATATCTAGAACCGATGACATCTTATCGCCATATCTCGCTTTAAATCCTCCTGCAGAAAAAGAAATTCCCTCTACCATCGTAGGATTAACAAAGCTCAATCCTTCTTGTTTACCCGACCGCACCAAAAAAGGGCGATACATTTCAATCCCATTGACATAAATCAAATTTTCATCAAAGCTTCCGCCTCTCACCGTATATTGGCTACTCAATTCGTTATTCGAGTTCACTCCTGCTAATGTAGTTAATACCGTTTCGAAGGTATTGCTCTCTTTTACCGCTGAGGCACTTTCCGAAAGATCCACATGCATTACGTCTCGTTCCCCACCACTTTTGGACGTAACAATCGTAATGTCTTCTAATACTTGTTTATTTTCTTTTTCTTCTAGATGGGATTGTTTAGCCTCTCTTGGTTGAATTTTCATACACTCATAAACGTCGTAATGAACCGTTTTATTCCGAAAATAGATATGAGGCTCTCCGAGACAAAGTAGTGTATTATCGAAATCAACAATCACCACCTCTACTCTTGGAAATTCAAGTTGAAACTCTCCCTGTTCATCTGTTACTACACGGCCAATTACTGCATGTTCCTTTTTTAGATACCCCTCATATACAACGACAGAAACATTAGCTATTCCAGTTCTGTCTTTATAGTCAATAAACTTTCCTTTCAACGTTACGAGTTCTTGAGCGTATAAACCTACGCTCAGTAAAAAAACCAGTATGGTTATGCCCAATCGATGTATCATCTGTTATTTTCTAAAAAAATGCGTTGAAAAAGTGGCTTCATTCTCTAGGTTATCTGTCACTTTAATCACCACGTCATTGCGCCCGGAAGCTACTATTCCATCGCGGAATAAATGTACTATTTTTTTTGTTTTATAATCGTAATCCAACAAGATCCATTTCCCGTTGATTGTTCCTTCAATTTTATTGATTCCTGAATCGGCATCTTGAATTAAAAAAGAGATGTTTTCGGCATTGCTCAACCAATCCCCTTCCTTAAAGCTAGGCTGGTATATTTTTGGTGGTGTTGTATCCATCCCCACGGTATAATCCCCTAATTTCTTGGTATAAATCGTCCACAACGATCCTTTTTTATGTGTTTTGACATAGGATTTACTTCCATTAGGACCAAGCTGAGCCAAATAACCTTTTTTTAGCTCTGTTTCGGTTAATCCAAAACTACTCACATCTACCGTCAACGTCATATTTTTAAATCCTGCCACTACATCTCTGTGCAACGTAACCACCTTGTCTTTGGCGTTAAAATTAAATTTAAAATCTTGGTAAAAGGTATTGGCAGGAATCGTAAGTGTCGCGAAATCCTTCTCCATAATAAATTCTCTCGTGGAAAGGATGTCATACTTATCTCCTTCGGACACATCCATACTTTCTACACGAGCGACAAAATCATCCGCATAGGTAACTGGAATTTCAATCGTTGTTTGATTGCCGTGATAGTCAGACGCCACAATTTTATAGGTATAACTCTCTCCTGGCTGCACGGTTAAGATTCCCTGATTCGCCTGATTAACTTTTAGTACCGACAGTGGGTATGGGGTTTCAACGAACATTTTTTGCACCTTGGCCTTGGTTCGTTTTACCCGTCCATAATCCACTAAGGCGTTGACAAAGCCCGTTTCACTAAAGGTAAAGGTATCAAACTGATAGCTAAAACTCGGGGTTCCATTAATAAACGTTTCCAATTTATAAACGCCATTTTTATTTGCATTATTATTAGCCGTATCATACATATCAATACCAAAGCTAATTTTTCCTTTGGCTGTAATTGGATCTGCCATCAGAACACCGTTGCGCATTTTATAAGACAGTTGAAAGGGACTACTATTCTTATTAATGGTTGCATCCAAAGAAATAGGATACGCATAAACAGCATTTACCGTAGGCGCTTCCGTATCCACGAGCATATCCTTCATTCCCTTACTCAGCGGATTGATGATGGCTTGTGTTTTGGTATCGCGAAATTCATAATGTAAATGAGGGCCACCTGAACCCCCTGTATTTCCTGTGTAAGCGATAATATCTCCTTTTTTAACTGGGATTTCATTGCGTTTTGGAAAAATTTCAATTTCAAACACGCGTTGTCTATAATGCGTATCGAACACCCGTTTTGCAATTTCACCTTCATAGGCGTTTAAGTGTCCATATACAGTGGTCATCCCATTGGGATGATCAATATAGAGTGCTTTCCCATACCCCCACGTTGATACTTTGATACGCGACACATACCCATCTGCGGGCGCATAAATAGGAAGACCAATGCGTTGTTGTGTTTTAATATCTAACCCAGAATGAAAGTGACTTCCTCTCAATTCACCAAAATTACCAGAGGCGTTAATAGGGATATTTAAGGGATTCGCAAATTCGATAGCAGGAGTTTGTCCAAAAGCAAACAAGGCAGAGCAAACAAATAATCCAGTTAAACTCTTTTTCATAATTTTATAATTTATTGCTAAAATAAAGAATAATCTAAAAACTGCGAACCCTTTTCTATAAATCCTTGTGGAAGAGGACAGACATTCTAGTGAGAATCAGGTAAAAAACAGGTATTCTTCTATTTAGTTAGCTATTAAACAATTTCCTCCGCATTCAGACGAACTTTTCACACAAAATATTTTAAAATCTAAATACTAATTGTAACTTTGTAAAAGAATAGTGAATATTTATTTTGCGACATGAGTGAACTAACGGACATAATTAATGCATTGGAAGTAAAGTTTGCCAAACTTGTACAGCGATTAGATCAATTGGAAGCGGAAAACAATAACCTAAAGCAGGATTTGATTGAGGCACGAGAGGAGATTCAGCAAAATGAACATCAATTGGAAGACATCTACAAAAAGTATGAGTCCCTTCAATTAGCCAATTCACTATTGGGCAGTGACGAAGGAAGAAAAGATACGAAACTCAAGATAAATTCACTGATACGAGAGATTGACACCTGTATCACTCAACTCAGTAAATAAAGCGAGCGATGAGTCAAAATGAACAATTAAAAATCAAAATATCGATAGCTGATCGCGTATATCCCTTAACGGTGACATATGCACAGGAGGAGGCTTTGCGTTCGGCATCGAAGAAGATTGATATTATGATTACACAGTTTGAGGAGAGCTATGCGGTACGAGATAAGCAAGATGTTCTGGCGATGTGTGCCTTGCAATTGGCCTCACAGACGGAACAGAAGACGATTGACAAGTCTGAAAATTACAACAAAGCGGTTGATCGATTAATTCGATTAGATGAAGCTTTGGATCGTATTCTTTCGAAATAACACGTTCTTATTTAAAGGAAAAACTAAAAAGATACTGCTCACATTAGTAAACCGTTTTGATAAACTCAACACTAACAAATTAAAATGGGTGAATCATTGCTACTAAAGCATGCTGCATTTATGCAGATCCTTGAACAGCAAGCTAACCCAAAACTTGTTTAAATCAGAGTTTATGCAACTCTACTGATGTGGGCTTTTTTTTATATAATTATAAAACACATATGGATATACTATTTATTGTTGGAGGAGTTTTGGTCGGTGGAAGCATCGGTTTTGCCATAGCGAAATACCTAGAAAAGAACCACGCTTCATCTGTTTTGCAAAACGCTAATAATGAAGCAAAGACACTAATACGCGACGCAAAGACAGAAGGAGAATCGATTAAAAAGGAGAAAATACTTCAAGCAAAAGAAAAATTTATTGAGCTAAAAGCGGAGCATGAGCAAGTAATTTTAGCGCGTGACAAGAAGATGGCAGAGGCAGAAAAAAGAACGAGAGATAAGGAATCTCAAATTTCTAATGAGTTGTCTAAAGCCAAGAAAGCAGCAGAAGAAAGCGAAAAAATCATTAAAGACTACGAGGTTAAGCTTGAGCATATAGAGAAAAAACAGGAAGAAGTTGAGCGCTTACACCGCACGCAGGTCGAGCAATTAGAGATTATTTCTGGTTTAACAGCGGAAGAAGCGAAGAATCAAATCATTGAGAGCTTACGAACTGAAGCAAAAGCAGATGCAATGTCGTACATTCAAGATACCATTGAAGAAGCGAAATTAACGGCTCAACAAGAGGCGAAAAAAATTATCATCAATACCATTCAACGTGTAGGTACAGAAGAGGCTGTAGAAAACTGTGTTTCTGTGTTTAACATTGAATCCGATGATGTAAAAGGTAGAATTATTGGTCGTGAAGGACGAAACATTCGTGCAATTGAAGCGGCAACAGGTGTTGAAATCATTGTAGATGATACGCCAGAGGCAATTATTCTTTCTTGTTTTGATCCTGTAAGACGCGAAATTGCGCGTTTATCTTTGCACCGTTTGGTTACAGACGGACGTATTCACCCTGCTCGTATCGAAGAAGTGGTTGCCAAAACAACCAAACAAATCGAAGAGGAGATTATTGAAATTGGAAAAAGAACGGTTATTGATTTAGGAATTCACGGGTTACACCCTGAATTGATTAAAATCGTTGGTCGTATGAAATACAGATCGTCTTACGGTCAAAACTTACTACAACACTCGCGTGAAGTTGCAAAATTATGTGGTTTAATGGCTGCAGAATTAGGATTAAACGTAAAATTAGCGAAGCGTGCAGGATTACTACACGATATTGGTAAGGTTCCTGAAACAGAGAGCGAATTACCACACGCTATTTTAGGGATGCAATGGGCTGAGAAATTTGGTGAAAAACCAGAGGTTTGTAATGCCATTGGAGCTCACCACGACGAAATTGAAATGACCACTTTAATTGCGCCAATTATTCAAGTTTGTGATGCTATTTCTGGTGCAAGACCAGGTGCACGAAGACAAGTCTTAGATTCATATATTCAGCGTCTAAAAGACCTAGAAGGTATTGCTAATGAATTTGGAGGAGTGAAAAACTCGTATGCGATTCAGGCAGGTAGAGAATTACGTGTGATTGTTGAAAGTGAAAAAGTATCTGATGAAATGGCTGCAACGCTATCATTTGATATTTCGCAAAAAATTCAGACGGAAATGACGTACCCAGGTCAAGTAAAAATTACAGTAATCCGTGAAACTAGAGCGATTAATATTGCGAAATAGAGAAAGGAAACAAGCATAAAAAAAGGCGTTATAGTTCAACTATAATGCCTTTTTTTTATGCTTGTTCTATTTTATATTCAGAGCGGGATTGCCCCATCAATAACACAAGCAAAAGGGACGAGTTCTACGTATCAATCCTCACTCTTTTTACTTCTCGGATGGTATTTATCCATCACGCCTTTTAGTTTTTCTCTGCTGATATGGGTATAGATTTCTGTCGTTAGAATCGATTCATGCCCCAACATCAATTGAATCATTCGAATGTCAGCGCCATTTTCCAACAAATACGTTGCAAAGGAATGTCTAAAACTATGAGGACTAATATTCTTTTGAATATTGGCGGCCTGAGCCGCTTGTTTGACAATGGTAAAAATCATGGCTCGGGTTAAACGACCTCCTCTTCGATTGAGAAACACAATATCACTATCCTGCTTCTTTACCTGCGTGTGATTGCGAATCGTTTGTTTGTACAGCGTAATAAGTTGCATCGTATCGGGGTCAATCGGTACAAATCGGTGCTTGCTCCCCTTCCCTATTACGCGAATAAATCCTTCTTCAAAAAAGAGATCACTCAATCTCAGATTGACCAACTCACTTACGCGTAATCCACAGCTGTATAAAAGCTCTAACATGACCTTATTGCGATATCCTTCATTAGTGGAAAGATCGAGCGTAGCAATTAGCGCATCTATTTCCTCCATCGCCAATACTTCAGGGAGTTTACGGCCAAGTTTAGGGATTTCCAATAAATCCGTAGGCGCTTTTTCTATTTGCCCATCGACAATTAAAAACGTAAAAAAACTCTTCAATCCCGATATAATTCTCGCTTGTGAAGTAGGCGCTAAAACCGTTGACAATTGATAGACAAATTCATTGACATGCTCAGGAGTTACTTCCTGAGGAGTTACTTCTACTTCGCTATGATTAAGAAACTGAACAAACTTCATCAAATCCAGCTCATAACTTTCAATAGAATTTTCGGCTAATCCACGTTCTAACTTCAAATAATGGACATAGGATTGCAGGGCATTTTGCCAGATTTTACTTCTCATTTTACTTCATTCAGTTCCTTCAAAGATAAAAAAAAGAGCTTCATTGCTGAAGCTCTTTCTGTATTCTATTATTTACCGATTTTTCGATTAGAATTTGTATACTAATCCGAAGGTAGCGTTGTCAAAGAAGTTATTGAAAACGTTTACGTTCGCTTCTGTTTCAGAAATAGTTTTTTTCTTGTTACCATCAATTTTGTGGTCGTGGTTTCCATAAGAGAATACATTACCTAATGTGAAAGCAACAGCTAATTTTTCTGTTACGAAATAGTTGAATCCTAAGTCTAGGCCAGCTTGAATACCTGTCATTTTTTCTTTCGCTGCAGATAATTCTTTTTGATCATATCCAACACCTACTTCAGCAAACGTTTTGAAACGATTACCTAATTCTAAAAAGTAGTAACGTGCATATAAACCTGCATATAAGTTTGTAGCTACTTTATCATTAAATGCTTCTTGCTCATCTTTACCAAAAGCTAACGATGCTCCAACAGCAACTTTATCTGATAAAAAGTACCCTACTTTAGGATTAACTTTATACTTAGTGGTTTTGTCTTTGTTCCCTGATGTTGAATTTTTATCTACTTTGTCAGAAATTTGAAAGCTCCCTTCAATCATGAAGTTTCCTTCTTGGAATCCAAAGGTTGGTTTTTCTTTTTCTTGAGCGTTAGCTGTGAATCCAAATGCAGCAACGGCTGCTAACGATAGTACTAATTTTTTCATATTCATTCATTTTTTTTTATTAACTGAGTACGAAATTAAGGCAACTCTACACAAGACAGCGTTTATTTAATAAATATATAACATTAAATAAACCTGATAAATATAAAAAATTAACATCATATTGTAAATCAATCAGTTATTACATTGATACAAATAGTTAATATTTAGTTAATTACAAAGAAAACCATATTTTAAAAACAGTTAAAAGAAGTAACCCCTTCAAAATGAACGGAAACTAATTCTATCTCTGGGTTAAATATTCGTATTTGCATGCCTAATCAACCTGAATATTAAATATCTTTGTTTTACTGTTCTAGAAACTTACACCTATGAAAATTCTACTACTCAATGGCCCCAACCTTAATTTACTAGGAAAAAGAGAGCCTACTATTTATGGAGATACTAGTTTTGAGACTTACTTTGAACAACTACAACGTGAATTTCCCACTATCGAATTGGAGTATTTTCAATCGAACAGTGAAGGTATTTTAATTGATAAATTACATGAAGTTGGTTTTAGTTATGCGGGTATTGTCTTTAATGCGGGTGGATATACCCATACCTCTGTTGCCTTGGGTGATGCAATTGCAGCCATAGAAACCCCCGTTATTGAGGTCCATATTTCCAATACACATGCTCGTGAAGATTTCCGTAAAATTTCCAAATTAGCGGCTCATTGTCGCGGGGTTATTTTGGGGTTTGGTTTAAAAAGTTATGCCTTAGCGCTTCATGCTTTTGAGAATTAATGAATAAATACCGTGTAACCTTTTCTTTTTCTTTGCTTTTCCTCCTGGTTTTTCTATGGGGAAAAATGGGGTATGGGCAAAACCTTACTGGGCGATTACTCACCGAGAAACAACTACCCCTAGCTGGTGGTTTGGTTTTTATTCCGGGAACGGTTCACCATACTCGTACAGATGAGGCTGGTTATTTTACGATTAATTGGGACTCCAAACAGCCGATTTTTATTCAAAAGGAAGGTTTTGAACATGAACGCATCAAGTACAAGAATCAAACAGACTCCATAGCTGTTGTATTAACTGCTTTGGACAAACGCACCCTGCTCTACAGCGAGCAACAAGATTTGTATGCGTCCTACTTACTCTCCTTAGTTTACACGCATTTTAAACAACGCACTAACAACTACCAGGCGACGTATTACGCCAAAGGAGATTTACAACTCAACACCCAGCGTTCTTCCTATTTAGGGCAAAAACGCAAAGATTTGGATCCTGCTTTGGATATTGACAGTGAACAAACAGGTAATTTTATATACCTCAGTGAAATTAGTTCGGATCTCGACTACCGCAATAAGATGTTGAGTAAAGAAACTGTTCAGGCACTACAAGAAAGAGGAAATTCGAAGGATTTACTCTTTCTAACGGGAACGGATAATGATTTCAATATTTTTAGTGCGGAGGTTTCCAAGCGGATTACTGTTGTATCTCCTCTACTTCCTTATGCCAATTCCTACTACTACTTTGACATTATTTCTGAGGAACAAGTAGGAGAAGATACCGTTTATCGAGTGTATTTCACACCGAAACGCGATCGAGAACCTATTATGGAGGGCTATATTGAATTTACCAGTAACCAGTGGCAAGTATTGTCTTTTTATGCGAAAATGCAGGGTATGAATGTAGGCGTGAAGAATATCAACAACTTGCAAATTAAACAGACCTATACCTATTCTCCGTCTTTGGACGCTCATGTAAAAGCTGCGCAAACCTTGGTTTTTGATGGTCGATTTATTGTTTTTGATTTCATTGGAAAATTTGAAAGTAGTTTTTCACACTATACAGAAAAACCAGCAGATTTAATGGAAAATAAAACCAATGAATACCTGACTTTTACCAAAAACTACAACGTCGATGAGGAGAAAAAATTAGCCGTAGTTCGCCCTTTTCACTTACTAGACAGTGAAAAGAAATACTTCGAACAAAAATCGATTCTTTTAGCCGATAACACCAAAGCAATTTTAGATTCTATTGATAAACGCACCAATAACTTTACGCTATTTAAGCTAATTAAAGGATACAAATACGTCAACTCCTACAAAAACACAACCTATAACTACCATGGATTACTTTCAACCTTTGCTTTTAATGCCGTACAAGGGTTTAATATTACTTCAGGGATTGATTACACCAAATTGCGATCGGATCTTGGCGCGACGTCTTATGGGGTAAATGTCAGCTATGGGTTTAGTGAGAATAAATTTCGCTTTTCTGGTTATGCTTCTCATGTTTTCAATCAACAGGACTATCGCACCCTTCGATTAGAGGGAGGGGAAACAATCGAACAGTTCAATCAAGATGATCCAATTAAAAAGCCGATTAACTCTTTTGCCTCTTCTTGGTTTGGAAAAAACTACGCCAAGTATTTTCAAAAAAAGTTCATCGCTTTACAGTACAGCCAATATGTTGGAACGAATTTTAATGTAAAAGCGAGATTTGAGTATGCGTATCGAAATCATCTAAACAACCATATTCAAAATCCACCTTTTGTACCCACTTTAGACTTCACGTCGAATAATCCGTTGAACCCTTCTGATTTTGAAACTCCAACCTTCAAACCTAATGGAGTGGCCAAACTCCAAGTCAATGTACAAGTGGTGTTTGATCAAAAAACGATTAGTTATCCCAATAAAAAACAATATATCCAGCAATCGAAATACCCGATTCTTGAGATTCTTTTAGAAAAAGCCTTGAATACGACGGATCGTAACTTTAGCTATACATTTGGTTCTATTGGAACGAAATATCAGAATAATATTGGCAATATTGGGGAATTGTACACGGGTATTTCCCTCGGGCAATTCTTTGAACAAAATCAAATTCCGTTTACGGATTACAAACATTTCAACGGCAACCAAACCTTTATTGGTTCTAGTACAATCTACAATAAACAATTTAACTTACTTCCTTACTATTCCTATAGTACGAATAAATCCTATGTTGAATTTCATCTAGAACACGATTTTCGAGGGTATTTAATCAATAAAATTCCGCTATTAAACAAAACACGATATTCGTTTATTGTCGGGTTTCACTTGTTACAAACGCCAGATCAACCCACGTATAAAGAATTTAGCGTGGGGTTAAACAACTTTGGATTTAAGAAATTCAGGCCTTTTCGAATTGACTATTTCACTTCTTTTTCCAATAGAAAAACAAGTCACGGTGTAGTTTTAGGAGTAAAAATTTTAGATTTAATCCAGAAATAAGAATAGTTGACAGTTTATTTACAGCTAACTGTGAACTATACCGTGAACCGTTAACTGTCAACCGTAAACCGTTAACTCTTATTGGTATTTTTTCAAAGCTAATTTAACGTTAGTTCCCACTTGTACCTCAACTGGATGGTTAAAATACAGGGTTCTATTATTTTTAAAATCGGCCTCGATAAGATAACCATCACCATTAAAATATGCTTGTTGTACTTCTACCTCTAAGACTCCCTTTTGTTTAGAGATCATCAATTGATGAGGATAGATAAGCAATACTTCATCTTCTTTGGTATCGGGGTTAAAGTCGGAGATATACAATTCATTGACTTCTCCGAAGAGCGTTGCCACATATTTATCCGATGGATACTCATATAGGTCTTGGGTATCGCCATAATCGACCACTTTACCGTCTTTGAGCACGATAGTTTCATCTGCGAAGCTCAGCACATCCATGCTATCATGCGTAGCGACAATACAGGTAATATTATTTTCTTTTAGATAGGCAAATATCTTGCGGCGCAATACACTTCTACGCGCATAATCGATATGGCTAAAGGGTTCGTCTAAGAGCAATACTTCAGGAGCGACAGCTAAGGCTCTAGCTAGGGCAACGCGTTGTTGTTGTCCACCACTGAGCAGTTTTACTTTCACATCGGCAAATGCTGTCATTTCGATAAGCGCTAATAATTCATCTATTTTTGCTTTCTTTTTTTCTAAATTAAAGTTAGAAAGATACTTACCAATATTTTCTGCTACACTGGTATGTGGCATCAAATCAAAATCTTGAGCCAAATAACGCATATTATCCATACCAGGAACCAGATTATAGGCCGGTCCGAGTACTTGGTTATCTTTCCAGAATATTTCCCCTTGATCGAGGTCGTGGAGTCCATAAATCAGTTTGAGTAGCGTACTTTTTCCACATCCACTCTCACCGAGCAAAGCCACGTGTTTTCCTTTTTCAATCACTAAATCAATGGCGTCTATAACGATATTATTGGCGGTATAACTAAACGATATATTTTTTAATAAAAGCATGTCGAGATTTTAAAGTACAAAGATAAAAATATCTAAGGATGGACTCTATAAAATTCTACTAAAGGCATAAAAATAATAAAGTAAAAAAAGGGATAAGACGCAACAGCCTTATCCCTAATTTATTATATTTTGTTTCTTGATGATAAACAAGGCAAATAGCCCTATTTCTTATTGCATTTCGTATTAATCTTGAGCGGCTAAATAACGTTCTGCATCTAGCGCGGCAATACATCCTGACCCAGCAGCCGTAATAGCTTGTCTGTAGTCTTTATCTTGTACATCTCCACAAGCAAAAACTCCATCAATATTCGTTTTACTTGTTTTACCTGCTGTAATTAGATAGCCTGTTTCATCCATGGTTAATTGTCCTTGGAAGATATCCGTATTGGGTTTATGTCCAATCGCCACGAAGAATCCAGTTGCAGGAATCTCTGTTTCTACTCCTGTTTCATTATTTTTCACTTTGACTCCTGTCACCACGTTACCATCTCCAAGTACCTCAACTGTACTGGTATTCAATAAAATTTCAATATTTTCTGTATTGCGCACGCGATCTTCCATAATTTTAGATGCTCTAAACGTATCGCTGCGCACTAACATGGTTACTTTTTTACAAAGTTTAGATAAGTAATGAGCTTCTTCACAAGCAGAGTCCCCAGCTCCAACGATAACCACTTCTTGATTTCTGTAGAAGAATCCATCACAAACCGCACAAGCGGATACTCCTCCCCCAAGGTTAAGGTAGTGTTGTTCAGACGGTAATCCCAAGTATTTTGCTGTAGCACCAGTAGAAATAATTACAGTATCTGCGTGCACTTCTGTAGTTTCGTTTACCCAAACTTTTTTAATTGCTCCACTTAAATCAACCTTAGTAACCCATCCATCCCTTACATCTGTTCCAAAGCGTTTAGCCTGAGCCTCGAGTTGTAGCATCATTTCAGGTCCTGTTACACCATCGGGATATCCAGGGAAGTTTTCTACCTCATTTGTCGTTGTTAATTGACCTCCTGGTTGCAATCCTTGGTATAATACAGGTGCCATATTTGCTCTTGCGGCATAAATTGCTGCTGTATATCCTGCAGGTCCTGACCCAATAATTAAACACTTTGTTCTTTCTATTGTTGACATAATACTCTTTTTAATAATTGTAGAAACAAAAATACCCTTTTTCCGTGCTTTTCAAAGCACTTTTATAAAGAAATAACTTATATCCACATAAAGAAAGTCTATCTCATGTTTGGGTATACCTCCCTTTTTATTGGGAATATCATTTGCTGTTTTTTTGTGCTTGCTATTTTTTGTGTGTTACTCCGAGTAAACCGCAACTTTCTTAGAGAACACAAAAAAGACGCTCCTTTTGGGAGCGCCTAAGCAATTTTTTTTATTCACAGTAAAATTATTCTACTTTTTACTTGGCATCTAAGTGAAGATATCCCGTTTTCTTCACGGTATAAGTCCTATTTTTAGTTTCTTTTTTATAGGTTATAAAGTAGTAATAAGTTCCCGCAGGCAATTTTCCCCCTTTAGTTTGGTAGCCTTTAAACACATTTCCATGGCTATCGTAATTTTTAGTTTCATAGACTTTGGCTCCCCAACGATTGAATATTTGCACTGCATTGACAGGATAGTTTGTGATGTTTTTAATAATAAAGTGGTCATTCTCATCTCCCCCAGTGGTATTGACGTAATTATAGATAATTACATCGTCCTCTTCTGGGGAAACAGGATGTATTGTCGCCAAAGTAAAATAACCAAAATTCGTAATATTCGCTGGGGTTGTAATGGTCTTATTCTCTACATCCACAATTCCACCAAGATCTTCCCATTGATTACTGCTGGTATTCCAATAGACAATATGCAACTCGTGTTCGGGATTTAGCAACAAGTCCGCTGGTGTTGTTTTTTCGTCCCAACTCAAAGTTAGTAGACAAGGTGTAGCTCTATTTTTTGCTTTTTCAAGCGTCCAATACTCCTGTGTATTTACTTGTTTAATTTCTGGCGCTTGTTCTTGATGCGTGGCAAAGAACATTGGATCTTCTAGGACATAGTTACAAAGCACCACATCTTTCGTACTTGGAGGCGCACTGATATGCGCAGGTCGATAATGTTGCTTATTGCCCACGGGAAAAATAAAGGGGTCTGCTCCAACTTTTTCTACTACTCCGTCAACAAAACTAGTTGTACTACTATTCTTGTGTTGGGATTCTGGCATAAAACTAATTAATCCCATCGGTTGTTTGGTTGCTGTATTAATTTGGTCATCCACTTTAATTATTCCATCTTTAAAATCCACTTCTCCCCAAATATCGAGGTTAGCTTTCAAATCAAAATACCCTTTTGTCTTATGGTTATCAAAGGTAACTTTATTGAGGTTGACTACTTCATTTCCCGCAATACGCTTCTGTTGTTCCTGGGTGCTCAAAAAATAAACCTCCCCTGTACTTAACGTCTTCGTATAGGTAAATTTTCCATCATTGGTAAAATCTCCAAAAGAATATAATAATCCATCATTGGTAAGATTTCCTTGATCTTGATTGGTAAAATTAGAATAGGAGCTCAGAATAGTTTTACTCTTAATTTTTAGTATTCCTTTATTATAAAAAACATTATTTTGGGCCAATGATATTGTCGTACTAAGCATTAGGCTAATGAGTACAAAACGAGGCAAACGATTTTCTTTTATCATATTATCATTAATTAATCTTACGCTGTAGGACATCATCTCCCTACAGAAAGTGGTGAAATTTATCCCATGTTAACGGTCAAACACTATTTCCAACTCCTATTGGTATCTTATATGAAGGGATTTTACAACTGTGTTTTATTTTTTTCTTTACACACTGCATCTTCCGTTCTTTTAAAGCTTTCATAGCTTCGAAATCCACTCATGAGAATGAGATCGGTTTCCGTTGTTTGTTCTAAATTGGAGGTTTCTTTGAGTCTGAGGTATTCCTTATATCTGCATTGATTGATAAATTGTGAAAAATTCTTCTTATAGGTTGTATTTATAAATTGAGATAAATAGCTTCTATTGGTCATCAAATCACTCAATAGATCCGTAATTTTCAGCTGTGGGTTTAAGAAAGGCTTTGTTTCTTGTATATATTTTTCAAATCTTTCTTTGGCAATTGTTCCTTCTTTTTCCTTTTTTTCTTCATCCAGGTTGTTGTTTTTTACTTCTTCAACAATGTCTTCGGTTACCTGAGCAAAATTTTCACAAAACAAATTATAGCAAAGACTAATATTAAAAAACATAATCAAAAAGTTAGGAATTAATTGTCCTAGGAGGATATTGTTATGAAGCTGAGGAAGCAGGTACAGCACAATAGACCCTGGGAAAAGCAAGAATCCGATTACAAAAATAGGGTAGAGCCAAAAGAGAAAATCTTGTTCTTCATTGGAGGAGTAATGCGTTATATTTTTGCGATACCGCAAGAGGCGAAAAAAGGATAACAACAAATAAATCAAGTTAAAGAGCGTTGCCATCACACTATCTTCATTGAATAACAAGAAGGTAATTTTTGTTGTTTGTAAGAAATAGGCCTCCACTACCTCTTCGATTTTGGTATGATGATAAAAATAAAATGCAAGGCTCAAGAATACACTAATCCCATAGTGGAAATACTGAAACTTTTCTTCTTTCTTCAATCGGGTCAAGATAAAAATAAGGTGATAAAACAAGGTGGGTATCAACAAAGTAGTTAAGAAGTTCACCCCTTTAAAACACGGCAAGGGCAGCAATTGAAAGACGTCAAAAAAGGTTGTACTATAGCAAAAAATACAGACAATATAGAACAAGATTAACACAATAGTAGCTTTTCTCACGATAGGATCTGTAGTATCGTCGACTAATTTCAACCCTAACAAAGCCAGACAAAAGAGGGCTGAAAATATTGAGGAAGAAAAGGAAACTCCTAAAAAAAGGTATTGATAATCCATACGAATTAAATTTGTTGACGTTTTTCTGCGTTATTCATGGCTCGTAAATAATGCCGATAATCGGAAAAACCGGCTTTAGTTACTAATTCTTCTATGCTACTTTCTTTGTTTGAGCGTTGTAGCTCTTCTACTTCTTTTAGGCGCCAGCAATTGATAAACTGACTGACATTACAGTTATAGGTTACATTGATAAACTTTGAGATATAGGTTCGATTCACGCCAAAATGGTTGACGAGTGTATCCAATCGAAAATCATTTTTTGTATAAGGTTTTTCCTTTTTAAAGTACCGTACGAGATCTTTTTGAGTTAAGAGGTTTTCAATTCGAGCATTGGAGTTTACAAAGGTTGATGCTAATCCGTCATTGATTAGAGTTCCCGTTTGATCCACGGAAACAATTTGTCCAGAGGACAGTAATACATTTGTTTTGTATGCTACAGGAATTTTCACTCTATTTTTCTCCAATAGCATATTAAAGGTCAATACAATATGTTGAGCAGATAAAACAAAAATGATTATACTTTGCATCTTAATACTTGGATTATTCAAGCTAAAAAAGAGGGTGAATATAGTTTTAAACACCAACACGAGATGAATCCAATTCAACCGTTTAATTTGAATCTTTCGCTTATTCTTTTCTTGGTGATAACGATACACTCTCATCCAACACAAAACCGTATAAATACTTGTATTTAAAGCAATAAACCGATATAAGTATTTAGAGCAAAAGGCATTAAAATCCAAGTATTGATACCCCAGGGTTTGTTTGAGCTCATGAATAAACACATACGACAAAACCAGCACAACAAAGATGAAAAAGTATTGCAAGTAATTGAATTTCTTTTTTGCAGGAATGATAAAGCAGATAAAATGATAAAAACACACCTGAGACAACATAATCCACAACGACAATACAGGGAGTAAAAAAATGCGACTTCCCCATAATTTTTGTGTGAGATTATCTGTAATCCACAAGGCAATTAATGCAAAATAATACCCTCCTAATGTTCTGAGAATGGGTATTTCCGTTGCCGAAAGATTTTTATAAAAAACAACCATTAGAATAATTCCACATGTCATTGATGAAATCATAGGAACGGAAATTAAAATGTACTTCAATAGTTCCATACTTTTCTTTTACTGTTCTAATTTTATATCTGATTCCTGTTGTTGTTGAACTTAGTATTACTACGAATAAAAACACCTTTATTTAGTTGGTATTCGATTGTTGTATTAACAGGGAAAATATTTTATACACTGAAAAATTTCAATGATTTCATCTGTGTTAAGCTCGGTAATTTCATCGCTATCTTTTTGTACATATAACCTCTTTTTTTCTTGGTCTATTTTAATAAGTTTATAGCGTTGAAATCCTTTTTGAACAAGTAAAAAAGCATAACTATACGCTACTTCCACCGCTGAAAGATCAACTTTTTTACAGCATGCATATAGTAGACGGGAGTCCTTTTGCTCCTCACTAGTACCGTATAGCTGAATAATAATATCAAAACAAACTTGTTTAGGATAGTAAATTTTCTTGAGCTTTTGGTGTTTTCCCTCTATACTCAAATAGTATTCCAAATAATCATCGATGTAAATAATTGGAATCCCGATATAGTTTTTATCGATGGGTTTTTTGGAATAATCTGCCAAGAATAATTCATTTAAATCAATATTGTGTTGCTTACACACTTCAATTAACTTGGTATAACACAGCGTGTTTCTCTTTTTCCATGAGGAAATAGTATTGGGTTTTAGATGTAAAATACCAGCCAATTCTTTTGCCGATTTCACCCCTAATAAAATTTTTAATTTTGTCAAGACTTCCTTTGAGGAATTAATTCTGACTTGTGGTAGTAAGGAATTATTGTTCATTGTAGTTCTGTGTGTATCAATTGTAGTTCTTTTTATTCAAAAGGATATATCGAGACTCAATGGGTAAAAGTATTCAGGTGAGTTTCATCTCACCTGAATATCATACAATCTAATTTGCTGTAAACTCGAGTATTACCTCATACGTTCCACTTTCTACAGGCATATACATCTTGCCATTTCCCAAATTAAAATCCACCTTTGTTTGTGTAGCAAATATTTCTACATCTGTCACCAAATTAGTAATGAATTTCTTGTCTTTAAATACTTGAATACTAAGAATACGGTTAATGTGTTTTCCTCCTTCAAGTAATTTTTGATCTAATTCTACGCGTCTTGCCTTAGCCCCCGTAAATTCGGTTGTTGTTTTATAGATAAATACGGTATCCCCATCTACTGAATTACCTGTTTTAACCACTTCATTTGTTGTAATTTTACTCCCTACTTGTGTTATTATAGTTTCTATACTTTCTGTTATGGTATTAATGATAGTTTCAGAGATATCCACAACCGTTTTCTCTCCTGTCTCTGTGTCTACGTAGTACATACTATTTGCGGGAATATCCTCAATAGCATCCTTGGTAAAATAAACGTTACCTCCTTGATTAATGATGTTTGTAATTTCGTTTTTAATGTGTTCATTATTCTCGATAATATTGGTAATATCAGCCGTAAGGTTTAAATAATCGATGCGGTCATCCTCTCCTAAATATTGATAAAAAACATCTCCTTTTTTCGTTACTGAGAAATCAGGTGCTGTATTGGTAAGTTCAAAATTAGGTTCTTGTCCATCAACTTGGATCATTCCCTTTTTAAAGTAAGTGCGTGTTTCAAATGCCTTGATACTCTCTTGTAGTTGCACTTCAGTACGGATATATGCATCTGTTGTTACGTCATAGCTAACGCTGTAAATTTTATTATCCGTTGGATCAATAATAAGAGCGGCTTGACTTAAGCTTTTATCACCGCTTTTAGGGTTCGTCGGTACCAAGAAATCCACTACTCTTTTCAACTCTCCTAAATCGCTACCATTTCCTCCATTAATAATGGTATTAATGGAAACTTCTAGATTGGCTTGGTCAATAATTTGGTTCCACATGCTGTTGCTCCAAAAATAAAATCCTTTGGGCACTAGCGTTCCGTTATTGTAAACCAATAAACTTTCTACTTTTTCTCCCTCAATTGGAGCGAAATCACCTATTGTTTTTAGTTGTACTCTGGGAATTAGAATTCCTTTATCCGCAGCTTCCACATCTAACATAGCTGCATTTGCTGGTGTTGGAGTACCAATACCTACCTGTGCTTTTCCTACAAAATTTGCGCCTATTAAAAAGGCAAAAAATACAATTTTCTTCATTTATTTAAATTTCTATTTTTATTTTTAATTCATTAATTCTACTGATACTATTAACTTCTTCCCAACGGGTATTCTGCTATCTATATCCACGACAAAAGCTTTAATTCTAAATATCTGATTCGTAGACCCTTGTCCCAGGGTGATATCTGCCATTTCTATAGAATTCCTATATATACAGTCCGATATAGCCATTGCACCTGTAGCTGAGTACATATAATACCATTCGCTATTGAGTGTACTTATCTCCTTAAACGTACTCGTCACATTATAAGGTTTGGCTTTCCCCGCTTTGCTAAACCGCACATAAGCAACATCATGAACACGTCCATCTAGTTTAAATTGCAAATAAGCTGCATTATTTTGTGAGGCTACTATTCCATCTATTGCTCTAATATTCAAATTGCGAAAATGCAATTCATTCGAAGGAACACTACCAGACCAATCTATCGCCATAGTCGCAAAACGCTGCGGTTCATACTGCAGTACACTCCATGTTCCATTGTTGTTACTAATCACAGCTAAGTAATCACCAGGGAAAAGTTCAAATACTCCTTGATTATTATCTAAATTTACTCCTGAGCTAAACCCTTGTCCAGCTATGGATCTAACCCTTACTGATCGTGTTGGAGAAAGGTTTTTAATGTGGTACACCCTACCTGTATTCTGATCTGAAATATCTTCTACTTTAGGTAATAAAAAAGTTCCATCAGAACTTCTATTGACATAAAATAGAGTGTAATCCTCATTTGTAAGCGTATAATTCGCCACATACACTTCTCTACTTCTTCCAGAATAAGATCCGTCTACTGTTAATGTACTTAAGGGGGTTGGTGTATTAACCCCTAATACTTGTGCCCCCATTGTAGAAGTAAATAAGCAAAGTATCAATCCTGCTATTCTTTTCATTTGTCTTTTATTATTTTATGGGACAAAGAAATCACCACAATTCAAAAAAAATTGAACAAAGTGTAAAAACATCAAAGTAAATTTGAATATATGTATTTGCTTTTGTAAAAAATATCCCTTTCCACAACAAAGCCGCAACAATTCATTCATTTTCAATGAAATAAAAAACACTATTCCCTTTAGTAGTATTCTTTTTTACTTTAGTTAAATAAGTCAAATCAATTTATTTTAAAAAAAAATGAACCGTTAAATAGATAAAAATGGATCATTTACCTCATTTTCGTACTCTATTTCTCTCGTTTTAGCTTAATCTTTAGCAACGCATGCCTTATTCGATCAGCTGTGCTAGTTTTTTCAAACGCAAGGGCATAAAGAATATCGTTTGAAGGGCATTTTTCTCCTGTGGTACCTAGCCATTAGCAGAAATTCAGCAGATGAAGAGCAGTAAAAATTATAAGGAGTTACTTTTTTTCACAAGTGCCTTCATTTTCACTTGAAACAGTCGGGTTACAAAAAAGGCTGTCAAATGAAGACAGCCTTTTTTAGTGATAAAAGTTAGATTTGCATCAATTAAAAAGTTTCAATCCTGTCCAATCAAACCACAACATCAATTTCTTTCCCCTTTTCTTACTTTTGTTTTAACAGGACATCACATTGATACATTGAAAACACTCAGAAACTTCTTTTGTATTAATCCAAATAGTTTCCTCTTGCGCTCGTTCTAGTCGCAGTCGGTGTTGTTCTACTTCATTAATAAGTACGATATACTTTTGAAATCCTTTATTTTTTATCAGAAAAACATACTCTTTACCGATTCCCACCTGAGCTAGCTCTACTTTTTTACAAAAGACATACATCAATTCACTTTGCATGCGTTCCAATGAATTGGAATACATCTGAATAACAAAATTAAAATTGACACTTTTGGGAAAGTAAATCTGCTTTATCTTTTTATTCTTCGTGTGCAAATTCAAGTAGTATTCCAAATAATCATCTAGATAAACAATAGGAACTTGTACATAACTCTTGTTGATGGCAATATTTTGATAGGCCGTATAAAATAGCGCATTAAGATCAATTTCATGTTGGCTACAAAGTTCTATAATCTTGGAATAGGACAATGTATTTCTCTTTTTCCAAGAGGAAATTGTATTGGGTTTTAGGTTAAAAAAGTGGGCTAATTCTTTCGCTGACCGTACCCCTAATAAGATTTTTAATCTCGTTAAAATCTCTGTAGAAGAGAGTATCCCTTCTTTGTTTTGTTTCATTTCTTCTTTCATTGCATTTTTTGATTTAAGGTGTAAGAATTTGTATTTTATCGCTTTTAAACTCAAATGAACAGATGCTCAACATAGTAGTCTGATTATTTTTGTTCTATCGCTTCCCTTTTTACTCTTGCGTTTTTATTCTCTTGGGCTTTACTAGGCTTTTTTACGTTATCCTATACTGTTGGTCTTCGTGCAATGGCAGCAAACAAATGCTTTACTTTTACTACTTCGCTTCTAACTTACTTTATCTTTTCTTTTAGAAGAATCGACTTTTACTTTGGTTTCTTGCCGCAAAACTCCCCATCCAATCAAAACGCATAAATAGCTCATGGGATCCTGCATTATAGGGATTCAATTTGGTCGTATCTATATCATAAGTATAACCGATAAACCAATTCTCATCCAGTTTAAAACCGAGCAAAGCACTAATAGAAGCATTCCAACGATAGGCTGTCCCAAGGGTGAATTTTTCTTGAAACATAAAATTTGCGGTTAATTCTATGGAAGGTTTACCACTTCCGATCTTTGAGAGAAAGGTAGGTTTGAACAACCAATTTGGCGCTAAATCCACTACATACCCCCCAGTCATATAGAATAAGGGTTTTTGGCGCATAGTGGTTCGTTTGATATCATCATAATAGTCCACTTTGAACACTTTAGGTACAGATAGCCCTAAGTAAGCGATGTCAGAAAATAAATAGGCACCGGCACCAATATTAGGAGTAAATTTATTTTTTACATCTTCATATGCAAAGGGATTCGTTTGATCGTATATATTCAATTTCGAATAGGCCATGCTCCACAAATTCGCAGTTCCCTTTAATCCGACTGCTAATTTGTATTGTCCATCTAAATCCAGTGTATAGGCCAAATCAATGGCTAGACTATTTTCGTCCATTGCCCCAATATGGTCATTGACAAAATTTATCCCCAATCCCAAATTCGTTTGATTTAAGGGAGTGGTAAAACCAATATTAGCTGTTTTTGGCGCTCCATCAATCCCCATCCATTGGTTCCGATATAAACCAAAAAAACTCATGTATTCTTTACTTGCTGCATAGGCGGGATTAATCACCGTAGGATTATACATATATTGTGTGTACAAGGGATACTGTTGCGCATAAAGCGACGAATATCCCCCTAAGATTAAAAGGGATACACCTAGTTTACTCATTCGTTTTCTCACGATTTTTTATATTAATTTGTTCTTATATACCCCTTGGATAGCGTAAAGATGCCTCCTGATACCACTCGCAGTTGTTGCGTCCTACGTCTCATCGGTTCTATTTTCCTTGCGGGGATTGACTTTTCTCTTCCACAATAAAGAGAAGTATGCCCATAAATGGGCCATACTTCTTGGAAACAACAGATTCCCTTTTCACTACTCTTTTTTAGTTTTTTTTGGATTTTCTTTTGATCCTAACAACATAAATCATGGCAAGCTTTTCCTTCTTCAGGTAAGATACATGCATACCGAACCCCGAAGACTTTTTACTTTCGACCAAAACAGCATCTTTGATGCTAAACAACTAAAGAATAGCCTAGTGAATAAGTGATATTCTTTATTTTTCACGAAACAAAATTCAAGAAACAGCAAAAAAAAAGGGTACTAAAGTGTAAATAAAAAAGCAGAAGACTTGTAAATTAATAAAACTACATTCCAATTGATTAATTGGTTAAGCAGACAACTAACCAGACTATTTCCTTCTTCCTTTCCAATTCCTCTAGGCCGCCCCATCTTCTTCCTCTTGCAATTGAACCGATAGCTATAAAAATCAATTTATTTTTACGTTTCCCTTCTTACATCAGGATTCATTTTCAACTTATCAGCTTGTATTTTTATCAATTTTAGTTTCCATATGCACGTTTTTTCCTTGGGTAATTCTAAACGATTCTCTCATCCTATACCATCTATACAATCATTCAAAGAACGAAGCACAACTCAACCTCACTATTGCTGTGGTTTCTATGGAAAAGAAAGCTCCGCTATGCGGAGCATTCTATACTCCAGCTGTTTGTTTTACATCCTACAGCGGGATAACCTAAAAAATAGCTTTCATTAATTTCTTATTTCTCTAGTACAATAAACTCACAACGTCTATTTTGTTGATGTTCCGCATTGGTGCAACGCACTCCTTTTTTACATTTGTTCAACAAACGGGTTGCTCCATATCCGCGACCACTTAAACGATTTGCTTCAATACCATGATCAATCATCCATCCGATAGTGGCTTCTACCCGACGATTAGATAAATTCAAGTTGTACGCTCCATTTCCTTTGCTATCTGTATGTGCATGAATATCAATCTTTAACTTCGGATATTTTTTCATGAGCTCCACTACTTTCATCAATTCTATAGCCGCATCATAACGGATGAAATTACTATCGAAATCGAAGTGAATTGGTTCTAAAGACAAGGTTTTAAATAAATCATCATTCACTTCTATAGGAATTTCCTGTGGTTCTAGTCCGATATTCATTGTTTTTACTCCACCTGTGTTATCTGTTTGTACCACTACTTCAACTGTACTATACGAAGGTGACTCAACCTTGATTCGATACTTACTTCCACAATTTAACGGCGAACTCGTGTAATAGCCTTGATTATTAATACGCAGTGTATCTAGACGTTGATACTGTGCGTCGGAAAGAGTAAGAGTAATATCTGTCAACACTTTTTGGGTATTCTTATCGTAAACTTTACCTTCAATCATTTGATTACAAGGTTTTTCTGCAACTAAATAAATATTATCTGATCCTTGGCCTTCTATACGATTGGAGCTTACAAAACCTTTCTTTTGTTTGGGATCAAAGTAGAAACCAAAATCATCCATGGGGCTGTTGATGGGTTTTCCCATATTCACAACAGGGCCTAGATTTCCATCGGGATATAGTTTGGCAACAAATACGTCCAAACCGCCTAATCCAGGATGACCATTTGAAGAAAAATACAGCTGATAATCGGAAGTGATGAACGGAAAAGACTCTCGTCCTGCAGTATTAATTGTAGCGCCTAAATTTTCAACTGAACCATACTCCCCATTGGCATACAAAGACATGCGGTATAAATCCGATTCGCCTAAGCTTTCTGGGCGATCCGAAACAAAGTACAACCATTTATCATCTGGCGTTAAAGCGGGATGGGCGGTATTGTAATTATCCGAGTTGATGGATAACTCCTCTACCTGTCCCCATTGCCCATCCCCTTGCTTTATTGCCTTATAAATTTTCAACATGGACGTATGTTGCTTATTTTGTTTGCTTTTGCCATTTTTTTTGGCATTGTTTCGCGTAAAATACATGGTAGTTCCATCCTGAGTAAAAACAGCGGTTGCATCATTTACATCCGTATCGACTCCTACAATCAAGCGTTTGGGTTCACTCAATCCATGTGCATCGACTTGAGCGCGATACAAACTTGTATAACTTTCATTCGTCCAAGTGTGAATATCACTTTCCTTAGCCGTTGGTGTTTCTCTCGCTGAAGTAAAGACAAACTCACTCCCCAGGATACTTCCCCCATAATCAGAGTAAGGGGAATTAAGGGATAACAATTTTAGCTCATACACTTCGGATTGCTGCTCAATATGCGACAAATAATCCCGATTTTTCGTGTATAATAACGCACGTGAATCTCCTTGTTCTTTTGCTGCAAATTGATCCATCAATTCTTGAGACTTTTTATAGTCTTCTACACTTTTTAATGTTTGTGCATATCGATAATAGTATTCCGAAGGCAACTCTGACACTTCTTTATCTTTGTAAGAGGCATCAAAAAGCAGGGCATACCACGGATTAGCTTGTTGTAGTTTCCCGTTAAAATAGTAGGAATCCCCTAATTTCTGAAGGATAGAAGTATTTATGTATCCTTTATTTGCCAAGGTTTCATAAAGTTCAATCGCATTAGCATAAGCCATATGATCAAAATGCTCATCGGCACGTTTTTCCTTTTTAATCTGGCTATATCCTGTAGTTCCCAAGCACAACATTAGACTTAGCAACCCTATATTTAGTTCTCTTATCATAATTATTCCCTATTAAAAGAACCTCGGTGCAGTGAGGCGCTTAAAACCATTAAACAAATTAAAACGCATAAAAATCTCATGGGAACCAGACCCATAATGGGCTAATTTGGTTGTATCTGCATCATAACTATAACCAATCATAATCGCGTCTGTTGCTTGAAAACCAACTAGACCACTTACTGCTGCATCCCAGCGGTAAGCCGCTCCGAGGGTAAATTTTTCCATCCACATAAAATTCGCACTAACATCTACCTGGAGCGGCGCTCCTTCAACCATTTTCACCATAGCCGCTGGTTTAAATTTTAAATTATCATTCAAATCAAATACGTATCCTCCCGTAACATAGAGGTGTAATTTCTGACGAAGTGTTGTCAGTTCATTGTCATCATACCTAGATTGTGTAAACAAATTGGGAGCTGATACCCCCACATAGGCCTTGTTAGAATACAGAAATAAACCAGCACCTAAATTGGGAGTAAACGAATTTTTAATATCGTGACTAGCCACAGGATCCGTTCCATCATAGATAGTTAATTCACTGTAAGTTACATCCAACAAACTTCCTGTTCCTTTTACTCCAAAGGCCAATTTGTATTGGTAATTCAAGTCAATCGTATAGGATAAATCAATTGCTAATCGATTCTCATCCATTACTCCTAAGTGATCATTGGTAAAATTCACTCCTAAACCCAGTCCGCTATTTCCCAATGGTGTACTCATAGCCAAGGTTGCTGTTTTTGGAGCACCATCTAGCCCGATCCATTGCGTGCGATACAGTCCAAATAACTCAATTCCCTGTTGACTACCCGCATAAGCAGGATTGATTGCAGAGTGATTATACATATAATGGGTATATTGAGGATCTTGCTGTCCATACACCAAGCCAGGCAGACCTCCTAGTATTACTAAAATCAGTCTGCAGTATATTCTTCTATTTTTCACTACTTTTCTTTTATTAATTTGTTTCTAAATGAAGATAACCCGAGCATTTCTTCACACTGCTAGTATTATTTTCTTTTGCTTCATACGTTAGGATATAGTAATATGTTCCTGTAGGAAGAAGTTCGTTTTTGTTTATAGTCACTCGACCTTCAGAATATCCTCGGAACACATTATCTACTGTATCATAGTGTGTTGTTTCATAAACTTTGCCCCCCCAACGATTGTAAATCTCTACTCGATTATTCGGTATGGTATAGATATTTTCAATATAGAAGTAGTCATTTTTACCATCCGCATTAGGGGTTACCAGATTATAGATAACAAACCCTTCTCCATTCTCTCCGGATTCCTGAGCATTTCCTACAGTAGCCAAGGTAAAATACCCCTCTCCTTCGACTATTGTGGGTGCCATTATTTCTTTCTGTTCCACATTTACAATACCTCCTTGACTTTCCCACTGCTGTGTTTGTTTATTCCATCGAACAATAGTTAGTTCCTGGTGAATATTTGGTACTAGTTCAGGAGGAGTTGTGCGTTCATCCCAACTGAGCGTCAGCATGATTTCACCTTGATCTGCCGTAACTTTATCAACCCTCCAATATTCATTCATATTGAGGAATTCAATTCCTTCTTGTCTCTTATTATGCGTGTCATAAAATAGCGGATCCATAGTCACATACATGCTTTTATAGGCTTCTTTTTCATGTTCTGGTGCTGAAATACTCGCATAGCGATACCAGCCTTTATCGCCAATCGGAAAAGTAAATGCTTCTTTACCTATTTTTTCAACATAGCCTTCTGCATGGCTACGATCGTTGGGATTTATAGCTTGTGCCCCTTGATGAAAGGTCAACATGCCTTCCAACGCATCTACTTTGATAATCCCTTCCTGAAACTCCATACTTCCCTTGACATTCAGTTCATTTTTAAGATCAAATCCCCGAATTGCTGTAGGATTGTTTAAAACTACATCGTAAAAATCTGAAGGTCTAGAACCTGAAATAAGTTGATGCCCTTGCTGCGCATCTAAAGGCGTAAAAATAGCTTGCGCCTTGGTCTGATTACTGTGATAATACAAATTATCATTGTTGAAATCACGGTAATAATAGGTCGTTCCATCATTCTTAACGATACCTGTATCTGTATTGTTAAAATCATAACTTGTACTAATTAAGGCCTCCGGTGTAATAATTAATAGACCCTGATTGACCATGGTGTTTTGGAACGGAGCCTGCCCAAGAATGGGCAAGACTCCAACCAAAAAACACACAAATACTTGAACGTACTTTTTCATAGCTTAAAGTTTTTCAAATATGTGGAAAGCAACATCTAATATTTCAATAGAAAAGGCTTTTGCCCCCACCGCAAAAGAGCCATTATTCACACCAATATTATTTTTGAACGTACTTCTAATTGGAGCAATTCGAATCTCCAATCTATTATTGGTTCTTTGTAAGCTTAAATCATTTGCATAGGTGACGATTCCACCATAGTGCTTCACATCAAAACCGTCATACCCTTCCGCTCGTCCAAACGTATAACGCAAGGGAAAGAATTCTTTAATTAATATATCATTAATATAAATTTCGACTTGTAACTCTGCTTCTATCTTTCCAATAGGGCTGACGTCTCCTAGGGTATGTGTATTACATTTCACGAAAAAATCAAAATTCATATACTTCGATCCCTCCTGATTTCCATCCGTATCAAAAAAACTTCTTAATACAACCTGTGGTTCCTCTCCTGTAGTGGAAAAATAATTGGGGTAATCCCAATTTCTAATCATTTGTTCAATGGTCCAATCACTAGCGTAAAAAGTGGAGTTATCTGTTGTTATTTTATTGGTCAACTCATACGTTTTAGTTACGGGTATGGCAAACGTAGTTCCTGTGTTCGCTATAGGTTCACCTTCGGCATCGATTTCTTTTTCATTATAGTAGGTCATCGTTCCATCTTGATTACGCACCAATTTAGTCACTGTTTCATTGGCTTTAATTGCCGTTTTCAAATTGACTGTTGTGGTACTTCCTTCTTCATCCTGATAGGTCAATAAACCGGTTGTTTCACTATACCCTAAAACAGTTAAAGTCTCATACGATTGAATGGCTCCTTTAATATCTACTGTTACCACATCGCCCTTTTCATCTTGATAGGTTAATATTCCTGTTGTAGCATTGTAATCCAAAACAGTCAAGGTCTCGTGCAATTGAACCAATTGACTCACATTCAAAACGGTTTCAACACCTTGTTCATCTTTAAAGGTGATCGTTCCTGTTGTGGTATCACTGGTGACACTGGTAACTGTTTCAAAAGACTGAATGGCTCCTTTGATATCTACTGTTACCCTATCTCCATGTTCATCTTGATAGGTTAATATTCCTGTTGTAGCATTGTAATCCAAAACAGTCAAGGTCTCGTGCAATTGAACCAATTGACTCACATTCAAAACGGTTTCAACACCTTGTTCATCTTTAAAGGTGATCGTTCCTGTTGTGGTATCACTGGTGACACTGG
>NZ_JBKFDO010000015.1:0-31110 GCF_046557355.1 Myroides sp. DW712 | reverse complement strand
GCATTGTAATCCAAAACAGTCAAGGTCTCGTGCAATTGAACCAATTGACTCACATTCAAAACGGTTTCAACACCTTGTTCATCTTTAAAGGTGATCGTTCCTGTTGTGGTATCACTGGTGACACTGGTAACTGTTTCAAAAGACTGAATGGCTCCTTTGATATCTACTGTTACCCTATCTCCATGTTCATCTTGATAGGTTAACATTCCTGTTGTGGCATTGTAATCCAAAACAGTCAAGGTCTCGTGCAATTGAACCAATTGACTCACATTCAAAACGGTTTCAACACCTTGTTCATCTTTAAAGGTGATCGTTCCTGTTGTGGTATCACTGATGACACTGGTAACTGTTTCAAAAGACTGAATGGCTCCTTTAATATCTACTGTTACCCTATCTCCATGTTCATCTTGATAGGTTAACATTCCTGTTGTGGCATTGTAATCCAAAACAGTCAAGGTCTCGTAAGCGTGAACTAAATCTGACATATTAATTTCATGCTTCACTCCTTGCTCATCGAGATACTCAAATTTCGTCCCATCGTAGTACACATTTCCACCATTTTGCATATAAATATTTTTGATTTCTTGCTGTACATATTCATTGGTAATGATTTCATGAAAATTAGTAATAACGAATGTCGCAACATCATGATCCGCTATGACACGAGACCATTTCGCTTGGTTCCAATAGTAAAACCCAGGTTCAATATCTCCTTGTTTTATCGTAGCATAAACTAATAGACTTTCTACATTTCCATTAACAATAGTGGTTTGGTCTGTTGTACTTTCTAAAGGAACGTTAGGAATTAGTAGTCCCTTATCTTTTGACCATAAGGTTAATTCCGCAGATTTGTTAGGCACTGCTGTTCCAATTCCAACTTGTGCATGAACTGCAGAAGCTAAAAGCAACAAAGCGATTGACAGTAATTTTCTTTTCATATTTATCAATTTATTTTTTTTCACTTCTTCCATCAGGCTATATAGTGGTAGTAATTTCTTTTTACATTCACTTTACCATCTAAAAAAACAGCCTACATCAATTATTATAATTATCACAAAAACAATCATAATTAACATTAAACAAACATAAATAATCAAAAAGTTAAAAAAAGAATCATAAAAACATAAAATAACAAACTAAAACACAATGAAACGTATTTTAACTATTATTCAAAAAAGCATAAAAAACACTTTAATAAAAAAACCTTGTGGAGTTCAATGATGTTTACCCCTACAACAAACCAATAGGTCCTACCATCTCTTCTCGTCTTTTTTTGTTTGGTCTATTTATATCCCTACTCAAAGACAAAATAAAAGCATCCTTACGTTGTTTTTAACATTTATACCTCTAGTTTGCTGTCTTTTCCCTTTGATTTGATGATACAATTACATTCATGTAGGGAAAAATTCAAGTTGTTTACCTCAACCTTGTTAAAAATCAAACAGAAACCAGCAACACTTAGCAGATTTTCCTTTCTGGGACGTAGCACATGCTATACTCAAACCGCTAGGTACCCCGAAGCGTTATTTTTATAGAACAGAGGCAATCTTTCTTTGGATTGTGTACCAGCATTCAGCTAACTCCAAAAAAAAAATAGATTCTTGGTTTGAATCTATTTTTTTTATTCTATTGCTAAAAATGACGTTTAACTGTGGCATTTTTTCAAATACTCAAAAGGCGTACAACCTAATACATGCTTAAAGCTTTTAAAAAAAGAAGTTTTCGAATTAAATGCACTCTCCAAGAACAAATCGTGTACACTCAATTCTTCTTTTGCCTGGTGATTATTAATGTATTCAACCACGTGTTCAATTCTCAACTTATTGATGTATTCCCGAAAATTCATCCGATAAATCACATTAAAATATTGAGCTAAATAGTAACGGGATATTTTTGTTTTTGCGGCTAAATCTGTCATTTTAAAATTGGCGTCTAAATAAGCTTTATCTTCAATGATAATTTGGTTTACTTTACTCTTACATCGCTGTAATACCACATCATTTAATTTCGTTTGTCCATATTTTAAATTCGAAGCTTCATACTTCTTCCCTAGTCCATTTCCCTGTCCACTTTTTAGCTCCTTTCTTTGTTTTTCAATCATTTCCCTATGCGTTACTCCATTCCATTCACCGGTTAGTTGTTCCTCCCAATGCACGATTTCTTTTTCAGCTAGAAATGGCTCTACCTCCATCCTTTTTCTCAAGAAAGTTAAATAGACATAAACCAATAAAAGCAATAAAAAAACGGATAATTTAACATCATTAAACAGGGCAAAGAAAAATAAAACCAGTAGGATTCCTAGTCCAAAATGTAGAAATTTCCACCTTATAGGATACTGATTACTTGTATCTACGTTGGGTTTACACACCATGCCTCTTATTTTTTTTCTCAACACAATAATGTAATACAACAAGGCAATACCTAATAAAACCGTCATACTCATTTCTACATAGGCCCATTTATTCTTTAGTAAAGAAAAAAATAACCCAAAAATAAACACATAAATCATATAGTAAAATTCACTAAAATGATAATCGTTAGTGCTCTCTTGATGCTCTTCTTGATTCTCCTTTTGTTTACTTGAAGCTACTAGATTTAAAAAAGGACCATAAAACAAAAACAGGAGTATCCAAATCGAAAATTGAAATACTTCCTTCACTAATATCGGCTCATAAACTAAGAGTATCAGCTGAAAAACCACAAAGAAACTAAACCACGTTGTAGCTTTATAGGTCGTTAATTTTGAATGGGAGATTCTTCTTTTATAGGCCGTAATCGTTTCATACAAAACGATAGGTACTAATAAAAGGAGAAATAAATTTTGTAATGGCATAATAAACATATTTTTATCAAACAAAAAGTGTCACTTTTATTCCAATCAATAGTTCTATTTCCTCAACATTCCAACTCAAATGTTGCTGTATCTTGCTGAAAGACAAAAAAAGATTTGCAATAATAAGGGGAACTATTGACTAGGGAATACTGTAGATTCTTACTCCTTAGCGGTAAGGGGGTCGAGTAAGAAAACAGGCTTGCATGCCAGTCATATCGTATTCTCTTTCTTTTTTGGAATGGATGGTATTTTGGTTTTTGTTTCTACCGTTTCTATCATAGATTATACGTAGTACAACCATCTACACCATTAACTAAGAAAATCACAAATAATGATCAATACCCAAAACTAAACAAGAGATACGTTAAAAAAAGTATCAATACATTATTAAATCATCAAATACTATTGTATGATACATACATTAACGTTCTATCGTAAAAAATAATTCACAAAAAAAGGGTGTAGTGGGCAATTAAAATCGCTCTTCCTTCGTCTTCTCCTAATTCCCTACGTCATTGATTGTATAATTTAATTATAGTAAATTAGCCATTTAACAGTGTATTGTACTCCTATACGGAAGGTTAACTCTTGTATTTTATGAAAGATAAAACCCTTTTTATTGAACATATTGAGCGCTTTACTCGTAAACTCAATGCAGCAGAGCAAGAAGGGATTCTCTCCTTTTTCACTTTTCACGCTTTAGAGAAAAAGACACATATTCAAGAAGGGGGTATCTCCTGTGGGATACTCTGTTTTGTATTACGTGGTTGTTTGAGGAGCTATTACCTCAAAGAAAATGGTTTAGAACAAACCTTAGATTTTGGCATTGAACAATGGTGGCTAACGGATCATCTTGCCTTTAGTACACAAACGACAAGCGACCTCTATATTCAAACGGTTGAAAAATCAGACATCCTGTGCATTAATCCTGTCAACTTCAATCTATTATTAATAAAATACCCAATCATGGATCAGTATTTTAGAATTATTTTTCAACGTGCTTATGGAGCAGCTCAACACCGATTAAAATTTTTATATAAATACAGTCGGGAAGAATTGTACTTTCACTTCGAAGCTCAATTTCCCGCCTTTGTACAACGTATTCCGCAATACTTATTGGCTTCTTACTTAGGATTTAGTCCTGAATATTTAAGCGAAATTAAGAAAAAACGCTTTTCTTAAACGGGTTGAAGTTTTTTCTCCCGTTGACTTGGTACTTTTGGTGATATAAAACAAAGTATCATGTCCAACAGAACATCAATTTACACCGCAGCCCCCAAAGCCTATGAAGGGATGCTAAAACTAGAAGAATACCTAACTAAATCTTCACTTACTGCAACGCATAAAGAACTCATTAAAATTAGAGCTTCTCAATTAAATGGCTGCGGGTATTGCCTGGATATTCACACCCAAGATGCTTTAGCAAATGGCGAATCTAGTCGACGCTTACTGGTGTTAGCGGGTTGGAGAGAAACAGAACTCTTCACTGTAGAAGAGCAAGTTATCCTCGCTCTAACAGAAGCAGTTACCTTTATTCACGAAGGAGGAATCAGCGATGAACTATACCTGAGAGCAGAACAGTTATTTGATCCTACCTATCTAGCTCAACTCTTGATGTGCATGGTAACAATTAATGCGTGGAACAGAATCGGCGTAGCAACAGAGTTAAAAGCGAAGTAGTTTTAAGAGAGATTAAATGAGAAGTGTAAGTACAAAAAAACAAGCTTGAGTATATACCCAAGCTTGTTTTGTATGATCAACAGGTCAACTGTTAATTAAATCCCGAAACTGTATTTTAGTTTAATTCCCAAGGTGAACATTCTCAACTTATAGCGATTACTTTCAGCGGGCAAAATACTATTCAATTGTTCTTTCTCATTATAGGTCAATATTGCGCTTTCTTGCCCCTTGGATCCTAAATCGAAATCGCCATATAGTCCAACATAAAGCGCTTGTTCTTTGGATAAATCATATTTTACCCCTAGCTCTCCGAGAACAAAAAAACCATTATTTAATTTTAGTTTATGTTCTTCTTCTTTATTCCCTAAATTACCAAAGCCTGCATAGACAGGATTATGTAATTCGGCTTGCCATTGGTCATAATATCCACTTGTTTTTATCTCTTCTAGCGTCTGTGTTGATTTGACTTTTGTAAAGAGCTGATATTTAATTCCAGCGGCAGCATAAAGGCGTAGTTTCTCATTTCCTAAATAAGGCCCTAGATACTGTACTTGTATGGGAATTGCGATATAATTCCCTCGAAGTTCCTCTTTAAATTTTGCCAGCGCATAACGATATTCAAAAGCGGCTCCTTGGCCATCCACAGCGGGTGTAGTACCGTTGTAATTCGACATTTGTTTTGTCAACTGATAGGCTCCAAATTCTAGTCCGACACCTAAGGAAAAGTTGGTGTGTATGGATTGCTTATACAGGGCAGATAAACCTAGGGTTGATCCTTTTGACAGGGGAATACTGGGTTGTCTCCCCCCTGTTAGTCCTCCTAAAACAGACACCTCAATTTCTTGTCCCCTCATCGTAGCGGTCTGTAGTCCTAGAAACATACTTATCGCCAATCCCATTATTTTTATTGTCTTCATCTTATTTTTTTACTGCAAATTTGATTGACTCTCTTTTTCCATTTAATTCAAAAATAGCTACGTACATTCCTCCTGGGATTGTTTGTGGTAAATAGACAGTCGTATGCTCGCCTTCCATCGTGAACGTGTGCACCAATTGACCGTTTAAATTGAATACTTGAACGGGAATTCCCTTCAATTGCATTCCTGTAACATTCACCTCTAACGTAGTCTTTTGTCCAAGAACAACAGGGTTTGGATACAACTTAACCCCAGACGCTACAACAGCTGTTTCTTGCATTGGACAAACGTGAATTTCGTCTCCTTCCGCAGTTTTCACAATCGCATGATATACATCTTTGCTGTTTAAAATAGCCATTGCTCCTGCTGAATACACTTGTTCATTAGAAACCAGTTCTCCATTTTTAAACCACTGAAACCCGACTAAATTATACCCTCCATTGGTTTGTGGATTTTTGTTTATCAACAACGTATTATTGAATTTTTGTACAGCAATTTGATCAAAAGCAAACGGCTTTTCAACGATGATTACATAGTCTTTTTTTACTTTCCCATTCTGGGAAACAACTGTAACCGTTTGTTTGTAAATACCTGGTTTAGGAACAGGAAGTACAAAAATGGTCCCTGGTTCAATTGTAGCACCTTCATCTAGTGTAATTTTTACCGCTATCTCCTTACTTAAATCTTCACAACTCATCAAGTGATGAATTTCATTTTGAGGTGTGATATACTGCTCTTTACCTATCCAAATATCGTGAATCGTAGCATCGTTGTTAACAATACGCAATACACGGCTGATAGGGGTTGCTGGATGATAATTTCGATCTCCTGCTTGAGTTACTGTAATGGTTATTTCACCGACTTTTTTAAGCGTAACCCAACCTGTTGCACTAACCTCAGCCGCTGGTTGAGCTCCTGAATAGTCAACTGTATAGGCTAAATCCAGACCTGAAGTTGTCGTTGCTTGCAGTTGGAAATCTTCACTCTCCGCTAAAATCAGGGTGGTTAATTCCTCAAAAACAATCGATTGAGTTGCTTTTTCTATTTTTAACGTGGCAGTTAATTCTCGATCTTGATAATTGTTGCCTCCATTTATTTTTGCTTGTACCTCATAACTTCCGACGTCAATTTTTCCGTTATTGAGGTGCTCTACCGTCACTCCTTCTGGTAAAGTCCCAGAAACAAAAATATACTTCGCTGTCCCATCATACGTAAAAGTTTGACTTTCAAACAGGATATCCGCTAGCGGCGCTTTGGTAATGGTCATCGTTGCAGTCAACACTAAATCATCATACGCCTCACCGCCTGAAATAATTGCTGTAACAACATAAGTACCCGCTGCAGTCTGCTCATTGTTGGTATAACGCACCGTAAATTCTTGCGGTAATTCTCCAGCTATACGCAGGGATTTCACCTCACCATCATAAACAAATGATCTGCTTCCCAACGTAATTCCTGTAATAACTCTCTGACCCACCGTTAAAGTAGCAGTACGAACAAGGTTATTGTAATTACGTCCTCCATCAATGGTTGCTTCAACGATATAACTTCCTCGTTCCACTTGTCCATTATTAGTATAAACCACTTGTATTCCTTCCGGTAGTGTCCCTGAAATATAAATGGATTTGGGTGCTCCATCATAAGGTAGGGTTTGATCTTCAAAAACAATAAAATCCAAATCACCTTTTGTGATAGAAAGACTTGCACGAAGCTCCTTATCGTGATAATTATTTCCACCATCCAGATAGGCTTGAACGGAATACACCCCAACCTCAACCTGGTTATTTCCTGTATAGCGAACTTGTACGCCGTTTGGAATTGTACCCTCAACTTCCAACGCCTTCGCCTGTCCATCGTATCCAAAGCTTTGATTTTCTAAGCTGATAGTAGTCAATTCGGCCTTTTCAATAGTTAACGTTGCTGTCAACGTGCCGCTTTCATATTGATTTCCTCCATCAACTACAGCCGTTACCGTATAAGTTCCCGCTTCTGTTTGTCCATTTCCTTCATAGGTAATCGTTAGGTCTTGAGGAGCATCTACTACCGCAAGATGCTTCGCTTCACCATCGTAAATAAAACTCGCATCTTCAAACACTAAGCTCGGCAACGCTTGGCGAATTTTTAAATTTGCTTCTATTGTTTTATCCTCATAATTAATTCCACCATGCAGTATCGCCTTAACAACATAATCTCCCACAGCTATTCGTTCATTTCCTTCGTAGGTTACCGTTACTCCAGCTGGAAGTTCTTGTGTCAGCTCAATTGATTTGGGAGTCCCATCATACAAAAAGACAGCATCTTCCAATCGAATATCTTCCAAGGTTGCTTTTGTAATTGTTAGTGTTCCCGCTTGGTATTGTATCGCGTAATTTTGGGCTTCATATCCACTTACTTCAATAGGGTACGTTCCTGCCTGAACGGCTTGAAGCGCAGCACCTCCATACTCTAAAGTTCCCGTTAAGATGCTTGAATCTTCTTCGTAAACCCAACCTTGATGTGTTACCTCCCAAGTGTTGTGTGTATTTCCGTCATATACTTTGGTTTGATCGATTGGTTTAACAACTAAAGGTGCTTGAGCGACATACAAGGTAAAACGTGCTTCTGCAGCAGGTAAATACTCATTATTTCCCGGTTGATTCACGCGAATTTCTGTTTCTCCCGCTCCTTTGATGACAAGAGTATCATTTTCAACCACAGCAACTGACGAATCCACTACCGAATAGATTAAAGGCAATTGACTTGTTGACTGTCCCGATTGAAAAGGTAAATCTCCATACACTTTCTGTACATCGTCCACTGCAATCACCTGTTCTTTCACCTTAATTGTGGTGAAGCTAATTTTCTTCCAAGTCGAACAATCCGCATCCACACGTACATATACATCATACGTAACTTCTGCAGCTAATCCTTGAATTTGCTGGATTGAAGAAGCTTGTGCTATGCGTGTTCCTTCTCCTTGTACAAATCCTGCTGGGCCATACTCTATTTCAAATACAGTGGCCGTAGATACTAGGTGAATACTTGCCGTTTCTTCGCCAATATCTTCTACTTTTATTTCAGTAATTGGTGGACAGCGCAAGGCTTCAATAGAAATAGTAACTTCAATTTCAGCTGATTTTGTAGTATCGCGCACGGAGGTTGCTTTCACTTTAACGATTCCATTTTCAATGGCTGTCAGACGCCCCGCTTGATCGATAGACGCCAAATCAGCACCTTGAACGATAGACCAAGTCACTGCTTGATTTGCCTCTACTGGTAGCACATAGGCAAGCAACTGCAAGGTACCATGTTCTGTGGTTATCTCCGCTGCAACATTGTTCTCAGTCGTCACTTCTACTCCTGTAATAGCGACTGCCGCCGCTGCGATATCCAACGTATAATCTTCTACTTGTCCCAAATAATAATCTACTGGACAAGGTACGTTCTCCAAGTGTACCCAAGTGGTTTCTGGATTGTGATACATGCTCACTATACGCATTCGCGTTGATCCATTTAACGCATCCGTTGGTATTTGAATAACTCCAGATACTTCTCCACGTTCTCCTCCTATATTGTTCAAAAAGCCAATCGTACTGGCTTCTTCTTCAGAAAAAGTAAAATCGTGATTGTAATCTATATAGACCTTTACTAGTAACATATCCTGTCCATCGGTTTTTCCTTTTACTTCAAGGGGATATGTTTCTCCTTTTACTACAGGTATTAGCAAATCTGTAAAATCCTCATATAACGGTTCAAATGCGGTTTGATCTCCACTCGCTTTTGTCGTCTCTCCAAATGTAACTTCATAGATTGGGAGGCTACGCGCTACATCTGAAATCTCAGGTTGACAATAGTCATTTGCTATGCCAGCATCACTAATTTCAATGGAATAATCCTCAATCTGACCATATTCTGGATCGGTACAGGCATCAAAATCTCCATCTTCATAAATGAACCAATTGTCTTTGATAATACGCATACGTGTAGTACCTAACACGGCATCCTCTGGGACGCGAATTTGAAAGGTTACGTTCACGTCATCTTGTCCCGTGGAGGGTTGAAGTAACGCTCGGTAAAACTCCGTATGTACATCGAATACATGATCATTATTCCAATCAATAAACACGTGAATAAGGTGTTGGAATTCTCCATCTGTATTTCCTTTTACCGTCAAGGTATAAGTTTCCCCTCGTTGCACATGCGCAATTAATGCTGTAAAATCCTCATACGGTTTTGCTGGTTCTGACGGATTGGGTTCAATATCCGTGCTGTGATTCAAATCTGCAAATTGTACCAGCGTGATTGGGTTCACCCCATACCCTATTGTAACATCACAATAATCTGGAAGATCATTAAACAAAGCAGGTTGATGTAGCTCCTCCACACCTAGAGAAGCATGGTCTATGTCGAAAGGATATTGTGATTGTATGGTTGCCTTTTGTTCTTTTACGGTTGTATTCGCGTGATAGTCCTCCGCTTGTAAAGCTTGACTCGTTCCACTCCCTAAGATACAGAGCCCTAAAAGAATTCCTATTTTTTTTGTTGTATAGTTATACATGGTATGTAATGCTGTCTTGATTTAGTTAATTACGCGGAAAAAAAATTACTTCTTTTTCTCTTTTAATTCATACCTAAAACAAACCCAACAGGGCATCCTTTAGGTTGGTAGAAATAAAATTGATTGGGACAAAACAGCGGTTTAAACTCCGATTTTGGGTATAAATGATTCATGTTTTATGTATTTAAAATTTTATCAACAAATCTATTTATATTAAATCTAATTAAAAACAAGAAAGAATTATTTATGTAATTTAGGCTTTTATCGGTAGTAAAACCTATCAACTACTAGTAGAATTAAACGAATTAAACAGATAAGGTTTGTATTTTGTTAATTTTTAATGGAATAAAAAAAGCGCTAAATCGCATAAAAGCATTGAATACCTCCCTATTAGATTCTGTACCGATGGAAGGAAAATACCTACAAACAAAACTTAGTTGCATGGAGAACCATGGCCTAAGTCATTTGATTTCTTCCTTGTATCGTGTGATATTTTCTTTTCTCCACTAGGCCATCGAATCAGACTAAACTAGGCTTACTCACTAATTGCTGCAGTACTAGAAAAAAAGGTGTACTTTTAGGGGGATTTTAGTGGTAAGTAGTTCTTATTTACATACACTATTTATACCAATTTTGCCAATGACTTGCTTCTATACCAGGAGCTTTCACTTAAAAATGCCTCATGAGTAAACATTATATCACGTGTAAACACTGTCAAACTGAAAATCTTAACACCGATTATTGTACCCATTGTGGAGCCCTAATTAATATTGTATTGGAACGCCAATTAGAGCAACAGCGCATAAAAGAAGAACGCATAGAAAAAGAACGTCAAACTGCACCTACTCCACTAGAAAAGGTAGCACAGAAACTACGCAATCATTCCAATCCACTTGTGCGGATTCTCTTTTTTATTGTGCACACCGTGTGGTTAGTTGTTGCTACAATTGCTGCCGGAATTGCTTATCTGGTGGGAATGATTGCAGCCTAATATTACTCCCCCTACATTTATCCTTCTAGTTATGCGAAGAATCCTCTTTTTTCTAGCTTTTGCCATTGCTCTGACCATCTACATTTGCCAACAGATTCATCTTTCTATTCCCAGCTGGATTAATAACTACGTCAATGACTTTCTCTTCTTGCCTCTAGTCTTGGGGCTTTGTTTATTTGTGGTTCGAAAAATAAAAGATAATCCCAACCTACAGCTTTCTCTTCCTTTGATTCTAGGCGTTAGCCTCTTTTATTGTATTTACTTTGAATGGTATTTACCTCAGCACAATTCGCGTTATACAGGTGATTGGATCGATTGTATGCTTTACTTTAGTGGTGCAGCTGTGTTTTATTTGGTACATCGGAAAAGGAGTCAATTGACAATTGACTAAAAAATTGCTGGACAAACAAAAGAACTAAAAAAACTGTCTATTGTATCCATCAGAGGCATAAGAACGTATGCCCCCGAGCAAGTACATCTTTTATAATCTAATTATTTTTCTACAGGGCCAGAGATTAACTTTTTATAGTTATCCGATGGCGCGGATTTGCAATCCGTGCCTTCATCTATCCCATAAACAATATTTCAACTTCGATCTCATACGCTAAACCTGCATAATTACGAGCTGAACTGAAATAATAATCTTCTACATTTGGAACAACTTTTTCCTTTACCGGATTTTGATGAATATAATTTAGCTCCTCTTTTATAAAAAAAATTAGAATAAATCGATTCCTATTCAATAACAAGGACTTAACTTCATTCGGTTCAGCCAAAGCGGCGGGTGAAATCTACCGCACAGATTGCAAATCCGCGCGATCGCATTACAAATTCCGCCCAGCAACTAGACACAAAAAAACCTCGTTTAAAAGGCTTAAACGAGGTTGATACTTTAGTTTTTAAGTTGGAATTGTAACCACTCACTCCTAGGAGCAAAAGGTATTTAGAACTTCCCAAAGAAAGATTTTATATCAAAGTAATACAGGCTAGTTGAACCATCTGACTTCTCCACTTTGATTAAATCGTACATATTCCCTTTGTATTCAGATAAAGATTGACCAATAAGTTTACAATCCTTACAGTTTGCTTCTATATATTGGTATTCTTCTCGTACACTATTTACTTTGATTGCTGTGTCAAAAGACAAGCCATCTTTTACGTTCGTTTTTTTTCTAGTATCGATAAAGGAATAATTCTCCGTAGCCATTTCGATACTGATACTTTCAGCAGTGAACTTGATTCGATTTTTGTCTAGAATCTCATAGCGATATAAATCCGTTTTTCCAGAGTCTTCATGAAACTCATAAAATTTACCATTTTCAATCCACCAATTCCCCTTTTCAATATGATTATAGGTATTTCCCCTTTGCTTGTAGCTAAAATCTAATGCAAAGGTACCATCTTCATTTCGTTGCATTTCCCATTTTTTTTCTACTCCCTCAATTTGATCATCTTTTTCAGATCCTGTCCATGTCCCCACTAATCTTTTATCAATTTGTTTTTCATTGCTTACAGATATCAAATGTGATCCACAAGAGGTTAAAAAAAGAAGGATAAAAGAGAGCCCCAATAAATTAAAATTCTTCATGTTATATTTGTTTGTTTTAAACTGTTGTACCTACTTTCCTGCTTTGGAACGTCACGATTAATTGAAGCAATGTATTTCAATGTAACCAAACGTTTAAAAAGCTAATTTAGTTTGCTAAATTAACAATAAATACCATAGAATCTATTTTCACAAATTAAAAGAACAGGCTTTCGACTTGCAGTAAACCGTTCATTTGAAAAAAGCATCGCCTGCTTTTTCATCAACTATGCAATGAAAAATAGATGCGATGCTTTATTTTTATTAAAATTCCCCTAAAAACACACTTGTACTACATTCTACTTGGTCAACATCTGTCAAGAAAACCCAAATACCATAGCCCGTATCTTCAAAACTAGCCGGAAGTTGAACCTTACATTCACCCGCGCCACGTGCTGCTACCTGCTCCAAAATAAACATAGATTGCGTTGCCTTTTGATAGATGACCACCGTAAGTACATCTGCTTTATTTACAGAACCAAAAACTAAATCTGCACTCCAAGTTATGGTAAGCTCTTTGTTTACAATCGTTACAGTATCCACAAAGATCGTTTGCAAAATTCCCTTGCTTATTACAACCTTACTCAAGTTTACAACAAACCCTTCTTCTACTTGATTTACTGCTTCTTGAAGGTGATACCCTAAAGCTACATTTACATTAGACTTTAATTCTTGAGCCGAACCAAAATAGCGTTTAATTAAGCCATTTAATGGTCGTAAAAAATTGGACACTAATTTAAATTTTTGACGATGACTCAGCTGTCCAGCTGTTGGTTTTTTACTACTTTTTTTAGGTGCATTGCGAACGATATTTTGCCCCTTTACATTTGATCCCACAAGTGTTCCTACTTTACCGCTAAAACCTCCTGTTAATCCATTATTCATTTTTCCCATAATTTTGCCTTTTTACATGATTTGTACTTTTTTATGCGTCACGCCTAGTAGCTAGCTTTACTATGGCGCTCGATACAAAACTAAAAAAGTAGAAAAACAAGGGCAATCCCCCCCTTCCGTTCTCTTCCACTAAAAGGATAAAAAAGGAGTGTTTTTCCTTTATTTTCCGAATTAAAAAATCACAAACACCTGAAATTAAACATCTTACAACCAAACAATAGAGAGCATGTAAAGGGTTTGTAAGGGGCAAGTTAATACCAACAAGGGTTTTAGCCCATTTTACCAATGTTACCCCTTACTATCCCTTTACTATCTCCTTAGCATCTTATCTCTAATCTCACAGTTTACACCAAATCTTTTTTACTAATTTGTACAAAAAAATCCAGATTTGCTCAGTTGAAAAGTGCGCATCATTTGGCTTTTTTTATTTTACCAACCAGTCATTCCACAGCCTGGTGTCAGTAAAAGCTGCGACCCTTCGTCGCCTCAGCGTGATTATTGGGAAGATTTTCTTATTTACGGGATAAACATATAGAGGTGAATGGTAATTCGCTCTACAAACATGAAAAGAAAGAGAGAATGAAGGTTACTCAAGAAGAAGCAGAATTAATTATGGAATTTTTATACCATCTTACTCGGATAGTTATTCGAGAATATTTTGAAAGAAATGAAGATTAGGATTTATACTCATTGAGTGCATCAACAATATCCTCCTTGATAAATTCCCAATATTTCCCTCTTAAACAGATTGGGTCGAAGTCATCATCGGCTAACTCAAAATTAATGAGGTTGTTCATTATGAGTTCTTCATCATGTGTATAGGGATAACGTTCTTGATGTAGAGAAAGCATGGTAGAAAGGCTGTATTTCTGTAGTAATTCATGCAAATCCCAAAAATCTTTCTTGCGACCTATACGTTGTACTACATCTATTTTCATAGCAATGATTTCTTTGGTAGTAGCCATTCTAATTTTATCCACAATCAAAGGAGAGTGTATAAAAGTATCTGTATAAAACACATCTAATTTTACCACATTGTCCTTATCTGTACCCACACTATAAGATTTACCCATTGCTGGATCAAGATTTGAAAAATGATGGTGGTAAGGAAATGTTTTCTCTATGAATTCATCAATAGCTTTAAAATCAATAGAACCATATGGGGCATCACTAAATAAATCTATATCTACAGACAAACGATGTCCTACTTGAAGACTTAATGCTGTACCGCCCACCAAACGAAAAGACTCAAACACAGAAGACTCCATTAGCGTAATCAATGTGTTTTTTAAAAGATCATTGACGGTGTTATAATACATCATAATTAGTCTGTAGTTTTATCGGATCTGTATATAGTATATGGATTTCTGATATTGGACTTCTGCAAAGCTTGACTTACTTTTTCAGCACCATAAAAGCGAATTATTTCGTTTTTATCATTCTCATTTCCTCGCTCAAAAACACGTTGAATGACAGCTCTGTATTGTCGTTCCCAATCTATGTGTTGAATATCCGTATCCCAAAACAAAGCTTTACTCAGGATATGCAGATTAGGAGTACTTTTGCTTTCTTTTTCTTTGATTTTTTGGATATCATAATAGGCCTGCAATATCACTAATGTACCTTCTTCCAACCCAAGTTCTCTTTCAATCTTCAATGCCAGTGCGGTGCTAATCCCTCTTTTGCCTTTGATGATAGCATTAAACGTCTGAGGATGTTCTTCTAAAGATAAAGCAAAAGGACGCTGCTTGATAGAACGTTTTTTTAATTCTCTATCAAGTACAATCCCTGGATGTATTCCTTTATATTTATCAAATTGCCTAATCACAATACAAATATAAACATTTTTGCTTACATAATTATTTAGTGAACTGATAATTTAAATGAGAGATGGAAACGAAAAGATTGACATTCAGATAGGTTTATATAAGTTTGGTATATTTCTGTTATTTCTGCCAAAATTATATTTTCGATAGCCTGAAAAATAATAAGCTAATATTCACTCCAATAGAAAAAACAAGATGGCGCTGATTTGCAATCCGTGCCTTCATCTATCCCATAAACAATACTTCAACTTCGATCTCATAAGCTAAACCTGCATAATTACGAGCTGAACTGAAATAATAATCTTCTGCATTTGGAATAACTTTTTCCTTTACCAGATTTTGATGAATATAATTTAGCTTCTCTTTTATAAAAAAAAATTAGAATAAATCGATTTCTATTCAATAACAAGGACTTAACTTCATTCGGTTCAGCCAAAGCAGCGGGTGTAATCTACCGCACGGATTGCAAATCCGCGCGATTGAAATTTTGATTTTAGTTCCTGTTTTCTTTTATTTCTTTAATCCGTTGATAAAATTGCATAACCTATAATTATCAGACCAATCTCGATGGCGCGGATTTGCAATCCGTGCCATTATTTATACACACAGGCTACAAGTCCACACAATCAGGTTTAACTTCGTTTAATTTAGCTAAAGCTATGAGTGCAATCTGTATCTGTATCTATCCTTTAAACACAGCCTCAAGATTATTATTTAAATCTGAATAATTACATACCAATCTGAAATAGTAATTAGGTATTTACAACAACCTTTTCTTTTACGATTTAGCGCACGGATTACAAATCCGCGCGTCCGATGGCGCGGATTTGTAATCCGTGCCTTCATCTATCCCATAAACAATACTTCAACTTCAATCTCATAAGCTAAACCTGCATAATTACGAGCTGAACTGAAATAATAATCTTCTGCATTTGGAACAACTTTTTCCTTTACCAGATTTTGATGAATATAATTTAGCTTCTCTTTTATAAAAAAAATTAGAATAAATCAATTCCTATTCAATAACAAGGACTTAACTTCATTCGGTTCAGCCAAAGCAGCGGGTGTAATCTACCGCACGGATTGCAAATCCGCGCGATCGGAGTTTGCCAAATTGAAAGGTGCACATCTCTTAGATGTTTTTTTTGTGCACCGAATCCCGAATCTTTTTAGGTGCACTTTTGAATAAGATGCGATACCTCTAAAAAAGAAAAAACCTATAACTCATAGTGAATCATAGGTTTTGTGCTTTTTTGTTTAGATAATTTTACCCATTTCCCATCTCTAAATAAAGGGATTAGATATCCCAGACAGGGGGATATAGACACAAAGAAAAACCAATACCTCATTGCATTCGGTCTTGTGCTTTTTTTATTTCCAAAAGGTACCCACAAAGCGAGCTTTGGGTACTTTTTGGAAATAAAAAAACCGATAACTCTCGTTATCGGTTTTCTTTGCGGAGAAAGAGGGATTCGAACCCCCGGACCTGTTACAGTCAACAGTTTTCAAGACTGCCGCAATCGACCACTCTGCCATTTCTCCAGTAGTCTGCCCTACTTCTGTATTGCGAGTGCAAATATAGCGCGTTTTTTTAATTATGCAAAAAAGAAAATTAATTTTTAAATAAAAAAATCGTACTATATTCCTAACACCCTTGTATATTGTTCGTTAATACGTAACGTAATCTGTGATTTCCAAACCATAACCAATCATTCCTACTCGTTTTTCTGGTTCTGAATTCGTCATCAGGCGAATATTGGTAATCCCTAAATCATGTAAAATTTGAGCACCAATACCAAAATCTTTTTCATCTCCTGGTAATTTCGGGGTTTCCATATCCAATTTACCGCCCAATTGATCTTTAATAAAGCTTAATCGTCTTAACAAGCTAATATTTTGTGCATCTTGGTTGATAAACAAAATAGCTCCTTTTCCTTCTTTATTAATGGTATTAAATGCCGATTCAATACGCACATCTAGTTTTCCACTTAATGCATCAAGAATATCATTACTTCCAATCATGGAATTGATACGGGTTAATACCGCTTCATCTTCCTTCCACTCCCCTCTAGTCAAGGCTACGTGAATTTGTTTATTGGTAATTTGTTGATACGCACGTAGACGGAACTTACCAAAACGTGTTTCAATTTCGAAATCTTCTTTCTTATCAATCAAACTATCGTGTTTCATACGATAGGCAACCAAAGCTTCGATAGAGATGATTTTCAGGTCCCATTTCTTCGCTACTTCTACCAATTGAGGAAGGCGAGCCATAGTACCATCTTCATTTAAAATTTCAACCAAAATCCCTGCAGATTTAAACCCTGCTAAACGAGCTAAGTCCACCGCTGCTTCCGTATGCCCTGTACGGCGTAAAACACCTCCTTGTTTGGCAATCAAAGGGAAAATATGCCCAGGACGTCCTAGGTCCTCAGGCTTTGTAGCTTCATCCACCAAAGACAAAATAGTTTTCGCTCGATCTTGAACGGAAATTCCTGTCGTACACCCCTGACCAATTAAATCAATAGAAACCGTAAAGGCCGTTTGGTGTAATACGGTATTATTCAAAACCATTGGTTTCAAATCTAATTCCTTACAGCGTTTCTCATTTAAGGGTGCACAAATCAATCCACGTCCATGGGTAGCCATAAAATTAATCATTTCAGGGGTAACCATTTCCGCTGCAGCTATAAAATCTCCTTCATTCTCACGATCTTCATCATCCACGACAATAATTACCTTTCCTGCTCTTATATCTTCTATAGCTTCTTCTATCGTATTTAACTGAATATGATTCGTTGACATAATAAATATAGTTTTTGTTGTGTGTTATTCTAATGTTTGTTTTTCTTCTTTTACTGCTTGTTTTCTGGTAAATAATCCCGTAAAGAAATCTCCAATTGTCGAAAAGAACCCCAAGAAGTTCACCTCTCCATTATCTCGCGTTGCTTTTAAGGTCAAGAAGACAGCCAAAGGAGTAAGTATCAAAGCACCTGCCCAAGCCCCTAAAATCGGTTGTATCCCATCCTCTTGTGCCAATTTCTTACCAAATGTATTGACAAAGTGATATAAAATAAAAATAATAACCGCAAATACGATTGGCAGTCCTAGTCCACCTTTTCGGATAATAGCTCCCAAAGGTGCTCCAATGAAATACATCAAAAAGCACGAATAGGCAATGACAAATTTTTCATACAAGGCCAAATAATGGTCGTTTAATTTTTTAATCTGACTCGAAGCCGCTACATCATTTGATTCTGTATTAAACACAATATTATTGGTATAATCAATAGACGATTGTAGAATCCTTGCTTGCATTTCCTTTGAAAAAGAAGCTAGTGGCTGTTCGTTGAAATCCACAACTTTCTTAGCTATTGAATCTTTCTTTACTTCCTGCGTTACGCTAGTTGTACTGATCGTTCGATTGTGAAAATAGGGGCTGTAAATACTGTTATAGCGCAACAGCATATTTTCCATGTTTGATTTTCTATCGCTTTGTAGTGTAGTTTCTAAGGAATCAATTGTATAGGTTAATTCCTTAATATTCAACATATGATAGGTGTTCTTAATCTCTTCTCGTTCTGCTGTATTATCTTGTAAAGCTCCTAAATCAATATTCATGGTATACTTTTCAAAAGCCACTTTTGTAAAGGGCTTCTTGCGCATTTGTGAAGTAGATTTAGGTATAACATCTTCATAATAATTCCCATCGAACAAGTGCAATTGTAAAATACTCGACGTATTATCCGATTCCAACTCTCCATCCACCGAGCGAATAACCGCTTTATTATCATAGCCTGACGCAGACTTAATATGCATCGTTACATTTTCCAAATACTGTCCCTTTTCGCCCGTTTTTTTATCTACTTTGATATTAATCGTACCTACATCATTAAATTGTCCCGCTGCAATAGCCATGGCAGGTTTAGTCTGCAAAATTTCCTTGCGCATATTGATAAAACGATACTCTGCTTTGGGAATCACATCATTGGCAAACCAAAATGAAATAGAAGCGAGTATGGCAATAAAAATAGACAACGGTTGCATCGCTCTTTTTAATGAAATTCCCGATGCTTTCATCGCAGCAAATTCATAGTGCTCCGCAAAATTACCAAACGTCATAATCGACGCCAATAGCACTGATAAAGGCAATACCAACGGAATCATCTTAGGGGAATAGAACAGTAAAAACTGCACAATAATGAAGAAGTCTAAATCCTTCCCTGCTAATTCAGTGATAAACAACCAAATACCCTGCAAAATAAAGATAAAGTAAAGAATGATAAACACTGTAAACAGTGTCGATACAAAGGAGGTTAGTATATAGCGATCAAGTATTTTCACGAAGTCGAATTAATCTATGTTATTGATGTAATAATTTGAATAATCTGCGTTTGTAAAGGTAAAGTGATTTTTCGACATACTTTGGTTAGTTTGAAAAGATTTAACCGTCAAGACCGACTTTGAACCATTTTTATTGACTTGAATTTTAGTATAAATCTGCTTGGTGGCATGATCAACTCCCACTAATACTTCTTTAATACCCGATTTTTTATCCAGTGGAATCAGTTTAATGTATTGAATCTCTTTGCCTTTTACCGTTTGTGAAATATCCCACTGTAAGTCATATCCTTCCTTGTAAAACGTCAATATTTGTAAAGGCAAGGCATTGTCAATCTTCTTAGGGTCATATTTAGATACCGTTACTTCTTTATCCTCATCGCTAATTGTATAAATCTTTTTCCCATCGAAAATACGTGTCATATCCATAAAAGACAAGCGATATAGATTCTCTTTCAAATCAATATGCCCATCTGTTTCTTGGTTGACATCGCCAGATTTTCCATCAATTTGAGCATAGTGAAAATCAATAGAAATAGTGGAATAACTAGCTATTTTCTTATTAACTTCATCTAAATAGTTTCTAGCACGTTGGCTACTTTGTCCATAACTTAGTACAGTAGTACACAGTACTAAAAGAAAGGCTATTTTTTTCATGTTTACTCTTCGTTTTCTTAGTTAAATAAGTCGTTTTGTTCTTCTTGGAAGAATTGATCCAAAGCTACTAAATCAGGAATTAATACACTACGTGCCTTACTACCTTCAAAAGGCCCCACAATATGTGCTGCTTCCAACTGATCAATAATCCTTCCAGCTCGATTATATCCTAGCTTCAATTTGCGTTGCAACAAGGACGCAGATCCTTGCTGAGCCGTAACAATAATTTCCGCTGCCTCTCTAAACAGCGAATCGCGTTCACTAATATCTAAATCTAGAGCTGAACCACTACCTTCCTCACCTACGTATTCTGGCAACAAATACGCATCTGGATAAGCCTTTTGTCCACCAATAAATTCCGTAATTCGATCGACTTCTGGCGTATCAACAAACGCACATTGTACACGTACTAAATCATTTCCTTGGGTATAAAGTAAATCTCCACGACCAATTAATTGATCTGCTCCTTGTTGATCAAGAATGGTACGAGAGTCAATCTTAGACGTTACGCGAAAGGCAATACGCGCAGGGAAGTTTGCTTTAATAATCCCGGTAATTACGTTTACGGATGGACGTTGAGTGGCCACAATCAAATGAATCCCGATGGCACGAGCGAGCTGAGCCAAACGCGCAATAGGCGTTTCTACATCTTTACCCGCAGTCATAATTAAATCCGCAAACTCATCAATAACCAAAACAATATAAGGCAAAAATCGATGTCCATTTTCTGGGTTCAAACGGCGTTGTTTAAACTTCTCATTGTACTCCTTGATATTGCGAACCATCGCATCTTTCAACAAGCTATACCGGTTATCCATCTCAATACAAAGAGAATTCAATGTATTGATTACCTTCGTATTATCTGTAATAATTGCCTCTTCAGAATCGGGTAGTTTAGCCAAATAATGGCGTTCAATTTTATTGAATAAAGTCAACTCTACTTTCTTGGGATCGACTAATACAAATTTCACCTCTGCTGGATGTTTTTTATACAACAACGAAGTAAGTAAAGCATTTAATCCCACCGATTTTCCTTGTCCAGTTGCACCAGCCATCAATAAATGGGGCATCTTCGCTAAATCTACAACAAAGGTTTCATTCGAAATCGTTTTCCCTAAAGCCACAGGCAACTCCATTTCTGCACTTTGAAACTTTGGTGAACCTATAACACTGCGCATCGAAACAATAGACGGAGTCGTATTCGGCACCTCAATACCAATGGTTCCTTTTCCGGGGATTGGTGCTATAATACGGATTCCTAAAGCCGCCAAAGACAACGCAATATCATCTTCTAAGTTCTTAATTTTAGAAATACGAACACCTGCTTCAGGTACAATTTCATATAAAGTAACAGTAGGTCCTACCGTCGCTTTAATTTGTGCAATATCAATCTTGTAATTGCGCAGGGTCTCTACGATATTATTTTTATTTTCTTCTAATTCTTCTTGATTAATGGTTATACTTCCCGTTCCATAATCCTTGAGTAAATCAATGGCGGGGAATTGATAGTTCGACAATTCCAACGTTGGATCAAATTCTCCAAAATCCTGTACCAATTGAGCGGCTAAATTTTCCTCTACCGTTCCTTCTTCTTGACCAGTTTCAATAACAAATTCTTCTGTAGAAACTGGCTTTACTTCCTTTTCTATTACAGGTTCAATCTCCTCTTTCTTTAACGGAAGATTCAATTCAGAACTATGTCCTATCGTAGGTTTAATACTCTTATGATCAATAGAAAAAGCGGAAGTTTGTGCCTCTTTTACTCGAATTTCACCTTCAGACTGTAGTGTATTGTTTCTTTTATCTGCTGCTGGACTTACTTCTTTTTCCTCCGAAAGAGTTGCTGCGTTTACCGTTTCATCTTTTGCGGAAGTCGATACAACCTCTTTATCAAAAGAAGCATCATCCAACTTCGTAACAGGAGATAATTTCGAAAATTTATGAGGAAGAGTCGCAATAAAATCTCTGATTTTGGTTGGAGATAATTTATAGCGAAATAAAAAGAACGCAAGCGTAATAAAGCTAAGAAGTAAAATGGCACCTGCTGTTCCAAGGTAATCTGTTAAATACAAATTGATTTCATAGCCTACCGTTCCGCCTAAAAGTGGGTTAGATTGCCAGAAAAATCCAAGAAATCCTCCCAGTAATACCATCGAAGTTAGATCCCAAAAAATCACTTTTTTAATTCGCTTAGCAGCAATACCAAAAAAGGCATACACGCCTGTATGTACAAGTAATTTAGCAAAGAAAAAAGAAGCTACTCCAAACCCTTGGTAAATAAAAACATGACCTAAATAGGCACCTAATTTTCCCAACCAGTTGTTTACTTCCAATTCTCGATTCCCTACATCGACTAAATTACTTTGGTCCTCTATTCCTGATATAAAATAAGAAATAAAGCTCAAAATAAGCGATATTCCTATAATAATCAGCAATATAGAAAACAAAAAACGCGAATTCTTTAAAATAGATGTGTCGTATTTTTTCTGCTCTAGCGGACTGACTTTTTTCTTTGTTGATTTATTTTCTCTTTCCATTTATACCTTGCAATTGATAAGATAGGCGTTGACAGGTTACTAGCGAATATAATAAAGTAAAAGATATCTTTAAAAAAATGTGTTTTGCTTTACTTTGCAAATGAACAACTTTCTTTAAAAATATCTTTTACATTCGTTTTATTTGTGCCCGTTTATAAGGCAGCTAAAGCCAATTCATAATTTGGTTCATCCGCTGTTTCCGCTACTTGCTCGGTATAAACTACCTTTCCTTCTTCATTAATTACAACGATTGAACGCGATAATAAACCTGCTAAAGGTCCATCTTCAAACGTCACTCCATATGATTTCCCAAATGCACCTGTTCTAAAATCAGACAACATAACCACATTGTCAATTCCTTCTGCTCCACAAAAACGATTTTGTGCAAAAGGCAAATCTTTAGAAATGCACAATACTATCGTATTATCGAATTGACTCGCCTTTTGATTGAACGTGCGAACAGACATCGCGCATGTTGGAGTATCCACACTAGGGAAGATATTCAACACCACTTTTTTACCTGCAAAATCTGCCGATGCTTTTGTTGTTAAATCTACCCCAACTAATTCGAAATTAGGGGCTACTGAACCTACACTAGGTAACTCACCTACCGTGTGAAATGGATTATTTTTTAATGTAACTGTTGCCATACCTTGCTTTTTTTATTCAAACAAAAATAAGAAAAAATGCCCAATTATTTGCTTTAAATCTTGCTAACTCTTATCGCAAATCATTCTTTATCTCTTTAAGGCATCTCCCACCTTACCATGCAAAAAAAGGGAGACAACCCGTATATTTTCTTAAATCACGTTAATTTCCATACGCAAAACTACTAAATAAACCATTATATCTTTCCTTTTCCCTAACTTTGATGGAAACACCTAAAAAAAGTTTAATGAAAACAATGAAAGCAGCACGTTGGTACGCAGCAAAAGACATTCGCGTGGAGGAAGTCAACATACCACAACCTAAAACCAATCAAGTCAAAATTGCCGTTCAATTCGCAGGCATTTGTGGTTCGGATTTACACGAATACAACCACGGCCCACAACTAATTCCCATGGACGCTCCCTATCCATTAAATGGTCATCAAGGAGTAACCACGTTGGGTCATGAATTCTCAGGAATTATTGAAGAAGTAGGCGCTGGAGTCGCTCATCTAAAAAAAGGAGATCGTGTGGTAATCGAGCCCATCTATAAAAATTTTGACAGTCCTTTCACTACTGCAGGTCAATATAACTTAGGAGAGCACCTCGGTTTTATTGGATTAGCTGGAGATGGTGGGTTTGCAAACTACGTCGTGGTTGAAGATTATATGGTACATAAAATGCCTGAATCCATGTCCTTTGAACAAGGCGCCATGGTAGAACCAGCAGCTGTGGCAGTATATGCTGTCATGCAAAGTAACCTCCAACTTGGAGAAACTGCTTTTATTTCTGGAGCAGGTCCTATTGGACTTCTATGTGTACAAGCAGCTTTAGCAGCAGGAGCAAGTACGGTTATTGTCACGGATGTCGCTGAAAAACGCCTAGAAAAAGCCAAAGAAATTGGTGCTACTCACGTGTTTAATGCTATGGATCCAGATCTAAACCAAAAAATAAAAAATGTAACCGACCAGTTAGGTCCTCATGTTTTTCTAGATTGTGCTGGTGTACAAGCCTCGTACGATACGGGGTTTAACGTAGTGAGAAATGGAGGCACCGTTGTACTTGTAGCCCTATTTGGTCAACCTATTCAACACGATGCACTTCAACAAGTCTTACGCGAAATTACCGTAAAAGGAGTTATCGCTTATCGCAATATATTTCCACAAACAATGAAATTAATCAGCAGTGGTCAAATGCCTGTAGAAAAGTTAATTACCAATAAAATCAGTTTAGACGAAATCGTCAATCAAGGCTTTGAAGCGCTAATTAAAAATCCTTCTGAAGTAAAAATATTGATTGATATTAATCGATAGTTTTTGGTGAATAGTAGAAATAAGAACTAAGTGAATTTTCTAAATCAGTGGGTTTAACTGATATGAAGATAAATTCACAATACATAAGACGTTAACTGATAACTCTTTACTGCACAAAAAAACATATAAATATAAAATTCTACTTGGGTTAAAAACCAAGTAGAATTTTTTTATACATCTACTAGGTAACAATTTACACAAACAAAAGACATGTTCTGGATAGGCTTTTCAAATGATTTAAACTGGATATGAACTTCTAGGTTATTCGTTATTTGTTGTTTGCTTTTTGTTGTTTGTTATTGGATAAGGTTTATCCCGTACAAAGCGCAATTTTCTTACAAACGAAGAGACTAAACAACCCTCACCCAAATTCTCACCCATCACAAATTACGAATTACGCCCCCTCATTTTCCCTTTCAATAATCTCCTTCAACAACAAAACAGCTTGTTCTAATTCCTGTTCATTCATTGAAGCAAAACCAAAGCGAAACGCATTTAATTCAACCACGGATTGCTTAATGGCTACTTGAGGATGCTTACATAGGTTAGCAAGCTGATGAGAAGGGTTCAATACCACCCAAATAGCCATTCCTCCAGAAGGTAAAGTATAGGTGATATGTGCACTCAAATGGTCCTGTAAGAGTTGGTCTAGATAATCCCTGCGAGTAAAATAGCACTTTTTTGCTTTTTTAATATGTCGTTTTAACTCCCCTTGCCTAATTAACTCCGCCAAGGCATTTTGCATATATCCGTCCACCCCAACATCAATGAGCTTACGCAAAGCCACCCCTTGTTCAATAAAATTAAATGGGGCAACCATAAATCCAATGCGAATAGAAGGATCCAATAGCTTTGAAAATGACCCGATATAAAGGGTAGTCCCATTGTGTTGACTACTAGCTAAGGGTAAATAAGGTGAAGAAGCATAATGATAATCATAGTCATAATCATCTTCAATAATCGCAAACCTATACTGTTGGGATAATTTAAGTAAAGCAATCCGACGATCAATACTCAGCGTGACCGTAGTAGGATAATGATGATGTGGAATCACATAAATTGCTTTAATAGGCTGTTGCTCACAAATGGCTTGAACTTCTTCAACGATGATGCCATTATCATCCACCCCAACTTCTACTATTCTTGCACCTGTTTGTTCAAACACTTGAGTAGCCTTACCATAATTCGGCCTCCCTACCACAACAATATCTCCTTGAGTTAACAACAGTTGTGCTGCTAAATAAATACTCATTTGTGCGCCATGAGTGATTAAAATATGTTCCTTTTCAATATTTAATCCTCTTGTTTCCGATAAATAATCAGCTAAAACTTCACGCAACTTCAAACTTCCCTGTGCACTGCCAAATGTAGCATTGCGAATGCTGTGCTTCTTCGAGGTATACGAACGATAAATCTTCAGCAAATCATCTATAGGTGAAAGTCGTACATCAGGAAATCCATCATCAATGATGACAGAAGGCAAAGAAGGACTTGTTTTTTGTTTAGGAGGAGTTATCTGCTTGAATGCCAAATCAAATAGAGTAGCATAAGAGGACGTATTCTCCTCTTCTTCTGTCCATTTTTTTGGTTTTAAATTCGGAATCTTAGCAGAAACGGCTACATACTTACGCGGGACGGATATCACCCAATCCTGTGCCTCTAGCTCTTCATAGGCAGCTACTATCGTTTTGCGATGTACAGCAAGTAACTTCGCTAAATCTCGTGTACTAGGCAAATGCGTATTTGCTTTGATAACCCCTTGACTAATTGCATTGATAAACGAAATAGCAATCTGTCTGTAAATCGGTATCTTACTTGTTCTATCGATTGTGATGATTCTCTCAAATGGCAGCATATTGGACTACTAATTATAACTTAACTGGACCACAAAGATAGTCCTAATCTCCTCTACTTTTGTCCCATAAAATAAAAAAAAACGATGAATTACACGATTAAAAAAGCGAGTTTAGAAGATGTAAAAGAAGCGTCTGAATTATTTAATTTATACCGAATTTTTTATCGCCAAGAATCGGATTTACAAGGAAGTAGTGCTTTTATTAAAGAACGCTTACTTCAAGGGGAGTCGGATATTTTTTTGGCTATGATAGATAATAAAGCGGTGGGTTTCGTGCAATTGTACAAGTTATTTCACTACATTAAGCTAAAAAAACAATGGTTATTAAGCGACTTATTCGTACACCCAGACCACAGAGGAAAAGGATTGTCTGTTGCCTTAATTGACCGTAGCAAATTATGGTGTGAAGAAACAGATGCCTGTGGACTTATGCTCGAAACAGAAAAAACGAACATCATTGGTAATAATCTCTATCCGAAATGTGATTTTCAATACGATGGAGTGCATAACTACTATAATTGGTGGAAATAAGTCTAGTTTGTTGGCGGAGTTTCGGCTTCGCCAATTTTGTTATTCTCTTAATTTATATCCTATGTTACACATTCAAGAAAACATACAGTACATTTTAAAGCGCATGGAAAAGGCCTGTATAGCCAACAACAGAGACCCACGAGAGGTTCAATTACTCCTAGCTACGAAAACTGTTCCTGCTGATCGAATTCGCCTGGCTATAGCTGCCGGTCAAACGCTATTAGGCGAAAACAAAATACAAGAAATAAAAGAAAAATACCACGATTTACTTGATTTAAAACCGACCAATCACTTTATTGGTCATCTGCAAACGAATAAAATCAAAGACATCTTAAAATACGACGTAACTTGTATTCACTCCATTGACCGATTGGACTTAGCGAATAAACTACACCAACGCTTAACACTCGAAAACAAGACTATGGAGGTATTGATTCAGGTAAACACTTCTCAAGAAGAAAGTAAATTTGGCATTGCTCCTGAACACGCCTTAACACTTATCCAAGAAGTTGCTCAATTGGACACACTACGCATAAAAGGTCTTATGACCATTGGTTTATTTAGCGCAGATGAAGCTCAAATACGCCCCTGTTTTAAGCTCCTTAAAAACATACAACAACAAGCATTAGAACTGAATATACCAGGAGTAGAAATGAAAGAATTATCCATGGGAATGAGTGGAGATCTAGAAATTGCTATTGCTGAAGGAGCGACGATTGTTCGCGTAGGAACCGCCATCTTTGGTGAGCGAATTTACCCTGATAGTTACTATTGGAACGAAAACAAGTAAAAAGCAGGCGCTGTTTGGCATAAAAATTGTATTTTTAAGTTTAAACATAAATTCTATGAAAAAATATAATTTACACGCATTCCTAGTTGTTATTTCTCTTCTGTTTTTTTCAGTAACCACGGAGGCGCAAACCAAAACTTTTGGGGAAAGAATTGGTGACCTCATGTATGAGATGACCTTGGATCAACCGAATACAGAAAGCATTCAACAACTCTTACAAACATTTGATATTGATAACAAAGACGTCAAAATAGGAAATCTATCCTATAGTATTTTTGATGGATTTGACGGAGACAAAATGTATTATATTCCCTTTACTACAGCAGAAGAAAGTCGATTTACGGTAGAGCAATTAAAACAAGGAAACCAACTCTATTTTGGTGCTCAATTTTTACTCCACAGCGAATACACCTTAGATAGTAAAAAACAAATCCAGTATAAAAATAAGGACTATGCCTACAATACGAACTATGACGAACTTAGTCCATACTGCACTACACCGATGAAATACAAAAACGGCAGTGGAAATAATCCAAGCTCTCCTTTACTTAGTTGCGTATACACCAATCCAACGAGTAAAAAACGTATGATGTATTGGGTTGTTTTTGAAAAACCTATTGGAGATACACAAGGAAATACCATCAAAGAGATAAAATTTCAAAGCATTGAGCTTTGGCAAAAATAAAAAAGAGAGGCTGTCAGAGGATAGCCTTTCTACTATGCTTCTACTTGATGATCCAGGGAAGAATAAACCGAGTTCTGAGATTTAAACTCAGGAACAATCTGTTTTAATGTTGTTACTAAATACATCATATCTTCTTTTTTATCCTCACTTAAAACGCTTAAACAAAGCTGTTCAATCGCCTGCTTAGCCTCCGAAAGATTCTGCTCTCTTACTTGCGCAATCATAATCTTTTCATGATGCGTTTTTACAGTATTCTCTTCATTGGCAAGGAGTTCTTCAAAAATCTTTTCTCCTGGACGTAATCCTGTAATTTTAATATCAATATCATCCGGATAAACCAATCCACTTAATTGAATCATACGTTTAGCTAAATCTATAATTTTCATAGATTTCCCCATATCGAAAACAAAAATTTCTCCTCCATTTCCCATAATTGAAGCTTCTAAAACCAACTGACATGCTTCGGGAATTGTCATAAAATAACGTGTAATATCAGGATGCGTAACTGTTAGTGGACCTCCAGCATCGAGCTGACGTTTAAAAAGAGGAATAACAGAACCATTAGATCCTAATACATTTCCAAAACGCGTTACAATAAAGTTGGTAGTTCCTTTGTCTTTTAAACTAGACACATAAATTTCAGCTGCACGTTTCGTAGCCCCCATTACATTGGTTGGATTGACGGCTTTATCAGTAGAAACCATGACAAACTTATGTACGCCAAATGCAACAGATAAATCTGCAATATGCTTTGTTCCCTTTATATTTGTATAGATTGCTTCATACGGATAAGACTCCATTAATGGAACATGTTTATAGGCTGCTGCATGATATACCAACTCGGGTCTATACTGCTCAAAAATTGCCCTCATATTTGCCTCTTCCCGAATATTTCCCACCACATACACTATACGATCTTTAAATGAAGACACCATAGACTGTTGAACGTCATAAAGAGGAGATTCTGCATGGTCAATTAAAATTAACTGCTTGAAATCAAACAAAGCTACTTGTCTAGCTATTTCACTACCTATGGACCCCGCAGCCCCAGTAATCATGACTACTTTCCCTTTTAATTCATTGCCTATAATTGGATTTTCTAAATTAATTGCTTTACGACCTAAAAGATCATCAATTCGCAATTCCTTAATCTGTCTATTCGTATACTTTCCATTCAACCAGTCTGTAGCAGGTGGAATAATCTTAATCTTAACAGGAAGTTCTACTAAATACTCTGCAATTTCATTTAAACGCTCCCGTTGAATATTCTGAATAGAAATAATAATATCATCAATGCGGTATTGCTTCACAAAGTCACTGTTAATTTCTTTACTTCCATAAATGCGATAACCGGCAATACGCTGGCCAACTTTACGGTCATTATCATCAATAAAACCGACAATTTGTGTACGTACTTTCGTATCAGCTGCTAGAGCATTTAACGTAATTAAACCCGAGTCACCTGCACCATAAATTAGCACTCTTTTTTCATTGCGAACCTCTAAAATATAGCTACGGTAAAATTGGCTATAAAACAAACGAGCACACACCAAAATAGCCACAGACAAGAGCATGTGCATCACAATAAAAGAATAGGACTGTCTAACAAAATCATCTAATTGTTCTCCTGCAATAATTCCATTGCGTTGTAAAGCAGCTGGAATAGTAATTAGAACACTTGCAAATAAACAAGTAATAAACACTAATTCAATGTCTTTAATCGACGTCTGACGAATCAAACTACGATAAGGCTTTACTATCCAAAAACTAAGTATATAGGCTACTAAAACAATTGGTAGCTTAGAATAGAATAGCTCAATATCATACGTACCGTAAAAATTACTTAAAAAAAGTAAGGAAATAAAATAGGTAAAAAGAATAATAAAGATATCTATAACGAATATAATTCCCCTAGGAATATCTCTCTTTAACCTACTTTTCAAACGCTCAATCATAGCAATATAAATGGATAATTCTTCTTTTTTACCAAAGATAGTACATTTTCGACATTATTTAGATAAAAAAAGCGTCGATTATTCTATAATAAACAATAATGTTAAAAAATAAGTTAAAAAAAACAAGCTAACACAACAAATATCATAATATAAAATACATTCTATACTAATACTACTAATAGTAAATACAAACTGCTGAAAAAAATACATTTTTTTTTGTAAGAGTTTACTATTTGCGATGTTTTGTTCTTGGTATTTGTTGTTTGGTTTTTGTTCTTTGTGAGGATTGGGTGAGATTGGGTGAGATTGGGTGAGGATTGGGTGAGGATTGGGTGAGGATTGGGTGAGGATTGGGTGAGGAAAACACTCATCTCCCATTTCCCTTCTCTAGCGTAAACCGTTCACTGTCAACTGTAAACAAAAAAAGCCTGACTACTTGCGTAATCAGGCTTTTAAAAGAAGGGCGACGACATACTCTCCCACCATGTGGCAGTACCATCTGCGCTAGCGGGCTTAACTTCTCTGTTCGAAATGGG
>NZ_JBKFDO010000014.1:0-109273 GCF_046557355.1 Myroides sp. DW712 | reverse complement strand
TTATATTTGTCTTTCTTATTGTTTGGGTGCACCTTGAAGATAATTATTTTTGAGGACAAACAATGAAAAAACCCCGCCTTTTTTAGACGGGGTTTTTGTTTTTTAGGCTTTTTAGACAGCCTCTTTTTTTGGTCAACTGTTAACCGTTAACTGTTAACCAAAACCTACTCTTGTATGAATACTATTAACTTCCTATACTTCGTGCATTTCTACTTGACTTAACTTTTGATGAAGTGTGGGTTTATCTGCCACATAGTTTTCTACCCATTGTTCTAATCGATCCACATCATAAGGTACCATTTGCAGTAGCGCTTTATTGAATTCCTTTACAAACAATTCTGAATCAAAACTTACATTTTCTAATATTCTCTTCGTATAGTCAAACATTAATCTGTTTTCCATTTTATTTACCTCTTTTTCACATTAAACAACAACCAAAAATAACCTATTAACAAATAAAAAACAAACTTGATACGTTTTTTTACATTTTTTTAAAGTAAAATCAAAATAAGAAAGTGATTATGTACATCCGAGAAGTTTATCGCTCTTTTATTTACACTATTTTTACCTAAAGCTAATTTTAATCAAACATATACCAATGAGGTGGGGTGAAATTGGATGAGATTGGGTGAGGTGGGGTGAGATTGGGTGAGATAAATCAAAAAAAACCACCAGAAACAACAAGGTTAGCTAGTGGTTTTTATATCGTGACATTCATTACTTTTTATAAGCGAGTAGCATTTCTCTTTTTCCTGGAGGTCCGGGTACAATTTCAATTTCAAATCCCGCAGCTTTCATATTCCTTTTAATAGGGTTTCGACAAGCATAAGTCACTAATATTCCTCCCACTTTCAAACTGTCATAGGCCGTTTTAAAAATTGCCTCTGACCATAAATGAGGTTGAAACTGATACCCAAATACGTCAAAATACACCAAATCAAAATCCTGTCTTACAGGTTGTACCGTTTCAAAAGTAGTATGCAATTTACACAGCCTCATATGCGAATGCACAGGCACCTCAACATTCCAAGGTGCTTGATGCAAAGCTCGAAACAAGTCCTCCCCTTCTGCAAACTCGGGCAATAACGTCGGAAAAGTTAGCACAGTATATTCTGCTGCTGTCAAAGGAAACGCCTCAATGGTGTGATAGATTACTTTTTTTTGTTTGGGTACTAGAGTCGCTAGTGTTAAAAAAGCATTCAACCCAGTTCCAAAGCCAAACTCTAGTATTTTTATTTCTTCTCGACCGATACATTTCATCAATCCTTGTTCAATATAGACATGGTTAGATTCTTGTATCGCTCCGTGAATAGAGTGATAGGTTTCTCCCCATTCTTCTACTTCTAAGGAATGAGAGCCATCGGAAGTAACAATAATTTTTCTCTTCATTCGTCTAGTTAGGAATCAATAGTTTTTTAATTCTCGGTATTGGGCCACCACATTTCTTTTGATGACAGCTTAAACAAGCTTGCACAATGGCATTGAACTTTTCTTTAGTTTGTTGATTTGGATCCGCATAAAAAGCTTCTTCCATTTGAATGAAGGCACGCGCTTGCGTTTCAAAAAACAAATCTCTATCAGAAGGATCCGTCATTGTTGCAGTAAACAAACGCTGATGTAGACTTGGCATATCACTTTCAATAGGTAATTCCTCGATAATACGCTGACGAATGCGTTGATTGTCCACATACATCTGTTCCATTAAAGCAGCCATTTCTGACATTTCATACAGTTGAAATGTATTTTCCTTTTGTGGTAGTTCCGTCGCTTCAATCTGTTTGTGTTCTTTACAACGAACACAACACAAAAGAACAGCCAAAACAACGCCTAGTCGCATCATTCCTTTTTTATTTAGCAATTGCAATACCATCTGCTTCAAATGCGTAAGTCACCTTTGGTTCTGTAATTGCTGCAATTTCAACCTCGCTTTTCCCTGCGTCTTTCGCATAGTGTTTTAGTTCATCTACTGACACCACTGATACAAAGGCTTTTCCTTGCATAACTACCTCATGTCCAGCCGCATTCATTGGTGCAAAAAATCCATAATCCTTAAAACGAACAAAACCGCTTTTCTCTTGATCCAAATCTACTTGCATCCAACATCCTTTTTTCTGACACACTTCTTTAATTGTAGAAGTAAATGCCACTTGTAAGGTATCACCTTCTTTTAAAAGGTTAAATTTATTTGCCATTTCTTCTTTCGATAGCACAGCCTGTGTTGCATCCAACGCTTGTCCAAAATTCTCATACTCTTTTGCTGGCGCTGTTGCTACCTCTGGTTCTGCTTGTTGTTCTTGTTTTTTTCCGCAACTAGTCGTTGCCAAAGCAAGTAATCCTAAGGTCACTACAAAATATTTCATGTGATTTTATTAAAGTATAATTGGCTCAAAGATAGTTAAAAAATAAAATGAAAATCAAAAGATCATCGGTCTATTCTTCAGACTAGACCAATGGATTTTCTTCTTCTGTTTTTTCTTTACTCACAAAAAAAGAAGTGTTTACATCTCCCTTTAAGGATTTAGTAATAATAAAGGGTTCCTTTTTGAAGGATGGCTGAATAAGGTCTAAGTAAATCAAAAAAATAAACTAAAAACAAAGCGTTTACACAAACAAATTCAAAGTATACTAAATTTTTTCAAGTTTTTTTTTGATAATATAATATTTTCTTCAGCTACATAAATATTCTTTAAATTAAATTGAGAAATAGCGACTTTTTTTGCTATTTTTGTAAGGCAGTTGAATAAAAAAAGCTGCTGAAAGATTTTATTTAATACAACAACAACTTTTAAAAAAACACTATAAAATGAGTTTAGAAACAAAATTTGAACTTTCTATTGACAAAATAGAAAAGTCTAGAGTCGATTCAATTGATTTCGAGAATGTAAAATTTGGATCTATTTTCACGGATCATATGTTGGTTTGTCACTATAAAGATGGAAAATGGGGAAAAGTGGAAATCAAACCTTATGGACCGATGAGTTTCGCACCTTCAATTAATGTTTTCCACTATGGACAAGCTATTTTTGAAGGAATGAAAGCCTACAAAGACAACAATGATGACGTTTGGTTATTCCGTCCACGCGAGAACTGGGCTCGTTTTAATAAATCTGCAGAACGTATGGCTATGCCACACATTGATGAAGAGCGATTTATTGATGGATTAAAAGCACTTTTAGATTTAGATAGAGAATGGGTAAGAAAAGGAGAAGGAAACTCTTTATACTTACGTCCATTTATGGTTGGAACACATGAAGGTGTGGTTGCGGGACCTTCTAGCGAATTTATGTTCTGTGTAATTTGTTCTCCTGCTCGTACGTACTACTCAGGTAAAGTAAAAGTACAAGTTGCTGAGCACTATAGCCGTGCAGCTAATGGAGGTGTAGGTTACACGAAATGTTCTGGTAACTACGGTGGACAGTTCTACCCTACTCAATTAGCTCAACAAGAAGGATACCAACAAATTATCTGGACGGATGATGCTACGCATACAAAATTAGAAGAAGCTGGTACAATGAACGTATTTTTCCGCATTGGAGATACTTTAATTACAGCTCCTACAAGTGAGCGTATCTTAGATGGTGTAACAAGAAAAAGTTTAATTGACATCGCAAAAAGCAAAGGAATCAATGTTGAAGTTCGTTCAATTGTTGTTCAAGAGTTATTGGATGCACACGCTAAAGGTGAATTATTAGAAATCTTCGGTGCTGGAACTGCAGTAACAATCGGACAAATCGAAGGTTTTGCTTACCAACAAAAATACTACGAATTACCAAATGTGAAAGATGAAGATTCTTACGCTATTATGTTGAAAACAAACCTACAAGGAATTCAACAAAAAGCAATTGAAGATACTTTCAACTGGACAGAAAAAGTATAAGGATCCCTTTGGGATACATTTTTCAAAACGGCAGGCTTCCTGCCGTTTTTTTATGCGCTATATTCAAGGTTTTTACTTATTTTTGCTAAAATCTTTATTATGTTTACACCTGGGCAAATTCAATTCGCGCTTTTCTTTATTGTTGCGTTTACGATTATACTAATCATCATGTATCGCAAGGATCTTAATCTTCATCGAAAATATTATAAAAACAGATTGTGGATTCTACTCGCGTTTCTTGCCTTTATTGGTTCGCTATTCATCTTAAAGAATGTGCTTAAATAATTTCTAACCCTAGGTGTTGACGACTTACTATGAAAATTCTCAAGTATTTCCTACTGCTTATTACGTTACTATGCGTTTCGCTTATTGTTTTTGTATTAACCCAAAGTGGTCAATTCAAAATAACGAAATCCTTTGAATTAGACGCTCCTCAACCTATTGTTTATCAATACATTCACGATTTAAACAATTGGAATGACTGGATTGCGACAGAGAAATTACCCAATGACGTATACACCATTGACCTTCCCAATATAGGCACCTATCAAATCCGAAAAGAGTACGATAAACCCAACGATAGTATCTCTCAAGATATTTTGTATGACAATAAATTGTCTAACATCATTTGGCGTTTTAGTACACAAGGGCAAAAAACAAAAGTTGATTTCTCTTTTGAAGGTTCTATTGATCTCAAAACAAAGATTCTTACTTTCTTTTCTGGATCGCCCAATAAAGTAGTTGGAGAAGCAATCGATAACAGCATCAATACCCTAATTGTCTTTTTTATCAAGCAATACAAAGAATACGATTTAACTACTACAGGCCTAACCAATAAAACCGCCTTACGCTATATTTACCTTAATGGAACCTCAGATTATACGGATATCAAGCCATCCATTGAGGTACTCCACGCTAAATTAAAGGCATTCTGCAAAACCAATCAAATCAAAGTAGACACTATACCTTTACTAATTTTTGACAATACAGCTTTAACTCAAAATTTATCCTTCCAATATGGGTTTAAATTACACGATTCCATTTTCTTAAATGAGGAAGAAGTATTTAAAACTGCCACAATAGAGCCAAATTCTTATTTTGAAAGTACAGTGTCTGGGTATTATTCTCACCTACCCAAAGCACTAAGAGAAATTAGACCGTTAATCAGTAAATCGGAAATATTTACCAATACTCCAACGGGAAAAATGATAATTGAATTGAATCAATCCTCTTTCGATAATCGTTTGCCTGCAGCATGGAAAACGACGATTTTAATTCCCGTAACGAAGAATCAGCAAGCAACACCAAGTTATGACAGCATCAAACGCCCTTATACGCGTGCTTATCTTGGTGTTCCAAAAGAAGATCACGCACCTACACCTCAGACCATCACAACTGGACAAGAGGAAAACAAAGAATAACAAAAAAAAGAGAATCTTGTGATTCTCTTTTTTTGTTATAATCCACTAGCCAATAAAGCTTTAGCTTTTTCTAAATCTTCTGGTGTATCGATTCCCACTCCTATATGATGAGTAATCGCCATTTTAATGCGTTTTCCGTACTCCAAATAACGCAACTGTTCTAATTTTTCTGTTGCTTCTAGAAACTTCATCGGCCAAGTAGTAAATGCCAGTAAAGCTTCTCTTCGAAAAGCATAAACTCCAATATGCTGATAGTATTGTACCGCTGCTTCTTTGTCTCGTGGGTACGGAATAACCGAGCGAGAAAAATACAAGGCTACATTATTCTCATCGACCACTACTTTCACATTATTTGGATTTTCAATCATCGACCAATCATCAATTGGTGTCATCAAAGAGGCTAAATCAATTTGTTTGTGGTGATCTTCTTTAAAAATTGCAATTAACTGTTCGAGGTTGTCTTTGTTGACGAAAGGTTCATCTCCTTGTACGTTGATAACAATATCCGCTTCGATTTCTGCTACAACTTCTGCAATGCGATCACTCCCACTTTCGTGTTCTTTTATACTGCGAACTACCTTACCACCATACTGCTCAATCTCATCATAAATCAAAGGAGAATCCGTTACAACAAATACATCGTCAAAAAGCCCTGTAGATACAGTAGCCTCGTAGGTTCTTCGAATAATGGTTTTTCCTCCTAATTCTTGCATCAATTTAGCAGGAAAACGCGTAGAGGCATAACGAGCCGGAATTACCGCAATTACTTTCATATGGGTTGTCTTATTTTCAATCAAAGATACGGGATTTCAAATGATACTAGCCTATTTCTCTTAGAGAATCAAACGTATCCTTTTGTTGCTAAATTCGTTTTTAAAAATCTTCCATAAGTAAATAAAGCCTTGTCTATCTTACGTAAATCAAACTCTTTATGCTCCTTAACAAAACCCAGATATTCTTTATAATAGAACGCTAGTTTGCTTTTTTCACTTATCCTATCTGTTATATGGTGATAGGCTTGTTTGTGAATCTTACAAAAAGCTCGATGAATATGCTGGTCATACATTGGATATTCAACAGGATTGATGCAGTGTAATAAAAACAATTGCCATACAGCAGATAAACTACCAAACGCTATTTTAAAATCCTCTATATCAAATCCCTCCCCTTTGAACTGTTGAATAAGACTCAATTTACATAATATTTTCTCTTGTAGTGTTTGGCGCTTTTTAGTACTCAATTTCATTCCGTTTTTCCAAGTAAACAAACAGATTAAATCAGCTTCAACAAAAGTCTTTTTTTGAATCAAGCATTCATATTCCTCCTCTTGAGGATAACTATACAAAGCACTCCAAAAGTCAATGAACTTTTGAAAATCCTCAATGTATACGATTTGAAATAAAGCTAGTTGCATCTATTATTTTTATTATTCCGATAAACACTCCTCGAAATACTCTTCCTGAAAACCAATCAAGTACAATTTACTCTTCGCTCGTGTTAGAGCTGTGTAGAGCCAACGCACATAATCTTGATTGATTCCTTCTGGTAAATAGGGTTGTTCAATGAAAACGGTATCCCATTGTCCTCCTTGGGATTTATGACAGGTCACCGCATAGGAAAACTTTACCTGTAGCGCATTGAAATACTCGTTTTCTTTTACTTTTTGATTCTTCTTGTACTTGGAAATTTCATCCTCATAATCCAACAATACCTCTTGGTACAAGCGATTGCTCTCTTCATACGTCAACGCAGGCGATTCACTCGTTAAGGTATCCAATAAAATCACCGTATCAAAAGGCGCCATTTGCTCGTAGTCAATCATGCGAATGCGTACGGAAGCAAATCGGAAACCATAGAGCTCCACTGTCCTGTATATCTGTAAGATTTCGATAATATCACCATTCGCCAAGAAATCAGTTACTGTAGAATCTTTCAACCAGTAGTAATTATTTTTTACCACCATCAATAAATCTCCAGCGGATACTTCACTTTCGCGATCGAGAATGCGCATGCGAATCTGCTGATTATACGCATTGGCGCGTTTATTTGATCGCACAATAAACATGGTTTCTTCTGGTCCTGCGTTAGAATAGGACGAAAAAATAGCATCTTGAATATCGTAGCTATCCGTTAGACGAATAATATCTTTAAATCCATATAAGTTGAATTGAAACGTATCCATGAAGTGTGAATCCAACAGCAGGCGTAATTTGGTCGCATTATAGAGAATTCCAGAATCTTCTTCTTGACGCATCACCTCATCCAATTCAATATGCTGAATCGGCATATTGTAGTGGAGGCTCAACTGATCGGTATCAAGAGCAGGACTAACGGTCATATTAATAGGCGGAAGCTGAGCGACATCCCCAATGAGGATGAGCTTGCAATTTTGTCCACTATACACATAGTAAATCAAATCATCAAGTAAAGATCCGTGTGGATACATGCTGCTATCTCCAGCTGAACCATCTCCAATCATCGAGGCCTCATCTACGATAAAAACAGTATTTTTATGCTTGTTCTGACGCATCGTATACTGCATTCCCGCTCCGTTTTTCAACGGTTTTGGGTAGTAGATATACTTGTGAATCGTAAAGGCAGGACGCTGCGCATAGCTGCTAATCACCTTTGCTGCACGCCCAGTTGGGGCTAACATAACCGCGTATTTCTGAATCGCTCGCAACTGATTTACCACGACTGATAGTAACGTTGTCTTTCCTGTTCCTGCATATCCTTTTAAGACAAATAACTCATCTTGCTGATCAGCGGTAATAAATTCCGCAATCTTCTGTAAAAAAATATCCTGCTTTAACGTCAGTTCATATGGAAATTGATGTCGTAATACCTTGTAAAATTCAGTTCCTCTCATGCTATACTTCTCCTAAATACACCTAAAACATCAAAGATACTAAGCTTTTTAGCCCAAGACTAATATACTCCCCTAAAATTGTTTAAATTTGTCTTTTGCATTCGCTGTTCAATATTAGTGCTAAATCAACTTATGGAGCAAAGCTTACACAAACTGATTATTCAAGTTTCCCTTCAGAAATTCACCTTTATCATTCAAGAAATTGAATCGAAACAAATTTGTCATTTTGCTTCCGAAGGATTCAACCAAAACCGAACCATAGAAGATCAGCTGCATAGTCTCTTTGCGAAACATGAAGTTCTCTCTTCTTCCTTTGAAGATATTCTAGTTTTACACGACAGCAATCTAAATACATTTGTTCCAACGGAGTTATTCGATGAACAAGCCTTGGGTTCGTACTTACAGTACAACACCAAAGTATTTTCAACAGACTTTTTTGCCTTTGATGAATTGCCAGGCAAAAAAATGAACAATGTGTATATCCCTTACGTACAAATCAACAATGTATTATTGGATAAACTAGGTGAGTTTACCTATCAACATATCAATACGCCTTTAGTACAACATATCGTAGATTTATCTGCCCACAGCACAGCAATAGAAGTTTATGCGTATGTACAAAAAGATCATTTTGAGCTGATTGTAATCCAAGAAGGAAAATTGATTTTATTCAATTCCTTCTTATACAACACAGCACAGGATTTCATCTACTACCTTTTATTTGTATACGAGCAACTCAAACTTGATCCAGAAACGACACCACTAAAACTGTTGAGTCGCATTGAAAAAGAGGATGCTTTATTTGAACAGGCTTATACCTATATCAGAGAGGTAGAAATCTTAGAGGAAAAGGCTACTATAGCACCGAGCCTCCTCCTACATCATCAAGTACCCAAACAACATTATATTTTATTCCATCTATGAGAATTATTTCCGGAAAATTAAAAGGAAGAAAACTAAGTCCGCCTAAAAACTTACCTGTTCGCCCTACCACAGATATGAGTAAAGAAGCCTTGTTTAATATTTTGAACAACCACTTCAATTTCTCTGAACTACAAGTCTTAGATTTATTTGCAGGCACAGGTAGTATTAGCTATGAGTTTGCTTCAAGAGGCGTAGAAAATATTGTCAGCATTGATGCCGACTACGGTTGTGTCAATTTTATAAAAAAAACAGCCAAGGATTTCGAATTAAATATCGTTCCCTATAAATCAGATGTATTCAAATTCATTGAAAAACACCAGGGTACGTATGATATTATTTTCGCTGATCCCCCGTATGACTTTACGCAAGAGCAATTTGAAAAAATTGTCACGGATATTCTTGAAAACAATATCTTAGACGAAGAGGGGATGTTGGTGGTGGAGCATTCAAAATTTACTAAACTAGAGCATCTCCCTCATTTTTCTTTTGAAAAGAACTACGGAGGATCTGTCTTTACCTTTTTTGAATATACATTTGATGAGGAGGAAGATACTGAAGAGAAATAAAAAGAGCGTGTTGGATAAACACGCTCTTTTTATTTCATTCAAAATTGATTTAAAAAAAATGCAGATCTATAAGCCGGATTCTGTATGCACCGAAGTGCACCCTTATCATTTATCCAGGCCATCAATTACTCAATGGCTCTATCTGCCTACCCCTAAAGCATCGGGCGAGCAGCCCTCGAACGCTAAATATACATGACATTTCACCGTATAGAGTTTACCTGATTTCACTACAGCCTTACCTGTACATCCTTTCTGTTGCACTTGTCCTCACGAATTACTTCGCGGATGGGTGTTACCCACTATACTGCTCTATGGTGTCCAGACTTTCCTCTCGTTTATTGCTAAACCAGCGATAAGGCGATCTGCATTAGAGAGCAAAAGTACGGCTTTCTCTGTGATTGAAATACTATTTATGTCTTTATTTTTTAAACAAAAAAAGGATAAATCTCTCTTCAAGTGATTTACCCTTTTCTATTTTATTTTTTATCTACTATGGAATCCATTTTTTCGGGAAATTCGGTTTGCGCTTTTCTAAAAAGGCATTGCGTCCTTCAATAGCTTCATCCGTCATATAGGCTAAACGCGTGGCTTCACCCGCAAATACTTGTTGTCCTACCATACCGTCATCGGTTAAGTTCATGGCAAACTTCAACATTTTAATTGACGTCGGTGATTTAGCCAAAACTTCTTGTGCCCATTCGTAAGCGGTATCTTCTAGTTCAGCGTGTGGAATTACCGCATTAACCATCCCCATTTCAAAAGCTTCTTGAGCCGAATAGTTCCTTCCTAAGAAGAAAATCTCTCTTGCTTTTTTCTGACCAACCATTTTAGCAAGGTAAGCAGATCCATATCCTCCATCAAAACTCGTTACATCTGCATCGGTTTGTTTGAAAATAGCGTGTTCTTTACTCGCTAAAGTCATATCACACACCACATGTAAACTATGTCCACCACCAACAGCCCATCCTGGAACTACAGCAATCACTACTTTCGGCATAAAGCGAATTAAACGCTGTACCTCTAATATGTTCAAGCGATGCATACCGTCATCTCCTACATACCCTTGATGTCCTCTTGCCTTTTGGTCTCCACCGCTACAAAAAGAATACACCCCATCTTTTGGAGAAGGTCCTTCTGCAGAAAGTAAAACTACCCCAATAGACGTGTCTTCTTGTGCATCATAAAATGCACGATACAACTCACTTGTTGTCTTCGGTCTAAAAGCATTTCGAACTTCTGGTCGATTAAACGCAATACGAGCAACTCCATCACACTTTTTATAGGTGATATCTTCAAACTCAATTGCCGTTTTCCATTCTATCTTACTCATATCTTTTACTATTTGTGAGTAAAATTACTATTTTTTTACATCATATCTAAACAAAGAAAGAGAGAATCCTACACATCGCTCTATACATACAAAGAATCAAAATTAAATCGCAAGCGTTGCGTATTTCGTTTCAAAAAAGAAGATAGTCTGCGTACTTTGTATTTTTTTCATTTGTATATTGAAAGTTTAGCCCTAATTTCCTTTGATATTCGATAACTTTTACTAATTTGGTTTTTTCTTTAAAAAAATCCCTACAAAGACAGTAAGACTAATGAATACCAAACTCGCAATCTCTTTAGTTAGCTTATTAGCTTTCGCTTCTTGTAAACAACAGGAGGCGACAATGGATTTAGCCTTGAATATGCCAATTATCAAAGAACACAATGTGTTTATTGACAAACCATATGAGACCTCTTTTCAAGAACTAAAGCCAGAATATATCCTTGAAAAAGGACAGCAAATCGAAGATTTTTACAATCAATATATCAAAAAAAGCGGTTATACTGGAAGCTTTTTAGTGGCACAGAACGGCAAGGTTTTATACGAAAGCTACTCAGGCTATGCCAATAAGAGACAAAATGAAGCCATTACAGAAACCACGCCTATTCACGTAGCTTCAGTGGGTAAAGTAATTACAGCTGTGACCATTTTGCGTTTAGTACAAGAAAACTTAGTAGGTTTAGATCAGCCCGTTTCAGAAATTATCGAAGGTTTTCCCTATGAAGACATCACGGTACGTACCTTGTTAAGTCACCGCAGTGGTTTGAAATACTACGGGTACTATCCTAATAAATGGACCAGCCAAAACGTAATCACCAATGACCAAGTGATAGAAATGATTAAAAGTAAAACCGTTGCATTGGATTTTAAACCCAATACGCGTTTTACCTACAGCAATACCAATTACGTTGTCTTGGCTTCTATTGCTGAAAAAGTGACTGGGAAAAAGTTTAAACAAGTCGTTCGTGACTTCATCTTTGACCCATTAGAAATGAACCACAGCTTTGTTTTTGATGATATTACACATAAAAATGAAGTGACGCAATCCTATAATTCAAACTACCGCGAAATGCATTGGGATTATATGGATGGAACCTATGGAGATAAGAATATTTACACCACGCCAAGGGATATGCTCAAATTAGATACTGCGATGTACTCGGATGATTTTTTAAGCGCGGATTTAAAAATGCAAATGACCGAGGGCTATAGTTTTGAGAGTAAAGGAACGCGCAACTACGGTTTAGGTTTGCGCTTAATCAAGATGAAAAACAACAAAAACTATACCTACCACAACGGTTGGTGGAGAGGGAATACCTCTTCCTATATTCGCTTGGCAGATTCTAATGCATGTATCATCCTCTTTTCGAATAAATATTCTAAATTAACCTACAAAACAATCGATTTATCTCATTATTTAGGAGATTATCCGGTTGGGAATGTAGAACTGTAAGGGGTATTGGAGCATGGTAAACTTTCAAAACCAAGTTCTAGCTTTGCTTCTGAACGTATACACTTTAAGCGATAATGCCACTTGATAAAAAATAATATGTTTTTTTCACACAACAAACCACACAAAAAAGGTTCGATTGTTTGTAGACAATCGAACCTTTTTTTATTATAAAATTTTCCTTGACGAAGGATGAGTAAATCCTAAACCAGGTAACCGAACAAAGAGCCATCCTCCCCCATTTCATTTAATCATTCAAAATACGCTTAATATCTTTGTTATCACCATAAATGACCATAATATCCCCTTTGTGTAAAACCGTATCATAGGATGCAATTCCTTGTACTTCGTGAATTTTTCGTTGTGCACCAAAAAAATTGCGCTCCTCCCTCACCTTTAGCGTTGTGAGCACCACTAAATTATAATTTGTTCTAAACCCTATTTCACCTAGCGTTTTATTGGCAAAACGGTCGGATATCGTAATTTCGACAATACTATAACGCCCATTGATTTCATATGAATCCACGACACCTTTGATACACAATTTTTTCGCCCAACGCTCTGCAGTTTCTTCTTCTGGATGTACAATTTCATCCACGCCAATGGCTTGTAATACATTTTCATGTAAAGGAGTAATTGCCCGACTAATTAAGCGTTTGACATTTAGATTTTTCAATACCGCTGTGGTCATGATATTTGCTCCTTGATCTTCTCCAATAGCGACAATCACAATATCTGTATTTGCTAGCGGCAATTCAGCCACTAAATATTGATCCGTAGAGTCCAAGCAAATCGTATGAGAGACTTTATCTTTATTGGCATCGACACGAGCCATATTCTTATCTACTCCGATAACTTCGTTTCCTTGTTCGGTTAATTTTTGTGCCAAGGAAGCACCAAAATTTCCTAAACCTATAATGATGTATTTCATCCTGTGTTTCTTCTTAGTTAATCAAAATTTCTTCCGTCGGATACCTGTAATTGGTTACCGTTTCTTTTTTACTAATTGCAATTAAAAGTGTCAAAATACTTACCCGTCCTACAAACATCAACATAATCAGTGTCACTTTACTCGGATCAGTCAACCTTGCTGTAATACCTGTACTTAATCCGGCTGTACTATAGGCTGAAAAGGCTTCATAAGACAAACGGATAATATCAATATTGGGTTCAAAAAAGGTTAAAGCAAATAAGGCGATTCCAATGACAAACAAAGATAAAAAGATAATAGCAAAAGCACGTCTTACAGCTGATTCATCAACTTCTCTTCGGTTGATTTCTATTCTTGTTTTTCCTTTCATTAACGTCCATATATTCAGTAATGCAATAGCAAATGTCGTGGTTTTAATCCCTCCTCCTGTTGATATTGGAGAAGCTCCAATCCACATCAACAACATCAGTATCAAAAAAGTAGGCACCGTAAACAAGTTATTATCTACCGAAGCAAATCCAGCAGTACGCGGCGAAGTGGCTGTAAAAAAAGCGACAACTACTTTCCCGATACCGTGGTGTTCCGATAGGGTATTATTGTATTCTAAACAATAAACTAAAATCGTTCCTCCTACAATCAACCCTGCTGTGGTGAGTAAAATAATTTTTGTACTTAAGTTAATCACACGTGGTACATACACACTGGCCTCTTTTAAACTAAAAGGCAACAATCGATTAACTATCAAGTGTTTGATATACTTATACACGTTATAAACAATAGGAAACCCTAACCCGCCCATGATAAACAAACCAGCAATAATCAATTGCAACGGATAATTGAATCGATATTCTAATGTATATAAATTCTCTGGCAAGGTGGAGAATCCTGCATTACAAAAGGCAGAAACTCCATGAAATATAGCAAAGAAAAGGCGTTCATAGAGCGAATCAAATGCTTGATGTCGAATGCTGATAAAGATAGCAATCATCCCAATGAATTGGATAATACCCGAGATAATCATAATGCGTTTTAGCGTGCTAAATACATCACTTAATTTATTGACAGACGAAACATCTTTGAGCACCAACTGATTGCCATAAGAGGCTTTACCTCTGAAGAAATAGCTAAAATAACTTGCAATAGTCATAATTCCCAACCCTCCGCACTCCATCAAGAAAATCATCACTGTTTTTCCGAAAAGCGTAAATTGACTGCCAATATCTACCGTAGATAAGCCCGTTACACAGACTGCACTTGTAGCGGTAAATAACGCATCAATATAGCGCATACTTCCAGGTGTTACTGTTGCTTTAGGAAAAGAAAGTACAAACGCTCCAATAAAGATAATCAGTAAAAAACTGACGATAAACAGTTGAGGAGGGGTGAGCTTTGTTTTTTTCAAATTGAGCTGCAGCATGGAAAATTCCCGCACAAGCATAATAAAAACGGCAAAGAAAATAACCGCATTACTATCGAAAAATCGATTGGTATGTTCGGGTTGCCAACGCACCACAACTAGAGTTAAAAACAGCAGTACACTAAATGCATCAAATATTTTAACCCCTAAACTAGGAAACTTATTTTGTCGAAAAGCACTGTAGTACCGATAGGCAATAATCACCATCCCAAAGGTCAAGCACACATTGTATAGATGATGTAAATGGTTGTGATAGTCGTTTAGCGTATTGAATCCTAAATCAAAGATTAGAACAAACAAAGAGATAAAACTAAGCAGGAACGGCAAGCGAACTAAAAAGTACTTAATTTTATTTAAAACGACCTCTTTAACGTAAAATAATGGCATAGCTACAAGACTAGTTCTTCAAAAAGGTGGGTAAAGGTTTGCGCTGCATCTGCTGTTAAACCACAATGTGTTGGGGAAACTTGCAAGCAAGAGCTTTTGGTTGCCGCCAACCATCGAAATCGCTCCGCTGCATCAAACCCTGTAATAGGACTTGCTTGGGCTTCTGCTTTTGCAATAGCGATAAAGGCTTGAATATGCTTCTCTAAAACAGCTAAATCAATTTCTGTTGCAAAACAAGCTAATTTTTCGCGGTTTAAAAAATACTGCCCATACAGCGTTCGCTTTTGTTTACAAAAAAGCAAAAGTCCAATATTTATAAATTCGCCGCGCTCCACACGAGGCACGAATCGAATTACTGCATACTCATATACCAGCATCACGTAATTTTTTTGCTTCATTAACAAATAGCACTGCATGATCCCGTCTTCGTTGTAAAAACTGGTAATAAACGGCTCTAATTTCCGCTGCATTCAATTCCGACTCTTCCCAAGTCAACCAGTCCACAGGAATTTGCTGTACGATTTCCAACAAGACCTCATCCGTTAAAATACGGGTAAATGTTTGATTTACTTCCTCTAGCTGACTTGCCTTTGCTAGTAAAACATGATCTTTAATCAAAGAAAAAGGCGTTAAGGCGCTCTTTTCCCAATTGGTAAAGGAATGATGAAAGTAGAATGACGCTCCATGATCAATTAACCACAACTCTTTATGCCATACTAACATATTCGTATTGCGAAACGTACGATCAACATTGGTGATAAACGCATCTAGCCAAACCACTTGAGAAGCTAAAGTTTCGTCTACTTCATACGCCTGAGGATCAAAAGTTAAGGCTCCAGACAAAAAGTGTAACCCTAAATTCAACCCTTGACTAAACTTGAGTAGATCTTGAATTTCCTCATCTGCCTCTGTTCGGCCAAAAGCTTCATCTAAGGTTGCAAAAACGAGTTCCGGAACAGGCAATCCTAAGGTTTTAGCCAATAATCCACCAAGTAATTCAGCAATTAAAGCCTTTACCCCATGGCCTGCTCCCCTAAACTTAATCACGTATTTAAAGCCATCATCTGCATCTGCTAGCGCCGGCAAAGAGCCTCCTTCGCGTAAAGGAGTCACATAACGTGTAACCATTACACTTCTCAAGTCAAGTGATTCATTCATGAATTTGTTTTCTTAGTGGTCCGAAGACTTGTTGCATTAAAAGTAAATGTTCTGTTGGTTTTTGCCAAATCCCTATGCTACTAAATATAAAAAAGGGATACATCCCTTCTTTATTTACGTATCCATTCGATGATTGTTTTACTTCATCGTAATTTTTGCATTGGTCAATACCTTTTTTACTGCGGCTTGCTGTTCCTTCGTTTTTAAATGAAAGATTTCTCTTACTTTGCCGTTATTCAATTTAACGACTGCTTTGGTAGCCAATCCTTTCGGCATCTTCACATACTTAATTGCTACTTTATCCAAACGGTCTACAGCGGTCTTGGTCAGAAAATTCTTATACACTAAAAATAAAAAAACGGCTGCAATAATGCAAAAGACGTAATCCATTTCTTTGGGACGTTGCCAATCCGCCATAAACAAGCGCACCAGGGACATCCCTAATATCACAGCAGACATCAAACGAGAAGATTGCAATCTTCCTTTGTAATTATCCTGAATAATCAGTTGCTTGGTCTCATTATCAAATGATAGCATAGGTATATTTTTTTGATTGTATACAATCTTACAAAGGTACGGATTTAACTAAGAAATCATTCTTTTTTAACCTTTCAACAAGAGATTCACCGAGGGAAATTGCCCTTAAACACTCGAAAAAAGCGTAGCAAAAATAGATGCTTGCGCTTCGTCATACTGTTTTAACAATTGCTTCAACAAGGGTTGATATCCTTGCTGTAATCCTGCATATTCAAATATAATTTGCCTATTTTTCATGATATAGCCTTCATAAAAGCACGTTTGCATTTGCCCTATTTTATTGAGTACACCAATTTTCAAATAGGGGTGTTTGCGACTAAACAGCGCAATATTCTCTTCTAAGAAAAAAACAGAACCGTTGAAATTCGTCCAGCAAATCTCATCTATTCCCATGGATAAAAGGAGTAAAGGTTCTTCTTTATCCTCGACAAAATCGAGGAAAGCAAAAGGAAACAAAGCACATAATTCGGCCGTAAACGCTTGTTTATTCTCGGCATGTAACGCAATAACAATATACAGGACTTCCATAGATTTTCTTCTTTTATTTAAATCTAATACTTAAAACCATCTAATCCTTTTTTTTTATTTTACTAAAAAATAGAGAAATTGTTATTATACTATTACCTAACTATCCCTATCAAAAGTGAGGGATAAAAAAAGAGGCTATCTAAAAAGACAGCCCCTTATTTTATCGTTGTATCGAAAATTACATCCTTCATTCATCTCCCTCCACTCCTATGTTTATCGAACTAATTTCTTGTATTTCAATCGTGTTGGTGCAACATCACCTAAGCGTTTCTTACGGTTTTCTTCGTATTCAGAGAAAGATCCCTCAAAGAAATATACTTGAGAGTCACCTTCAAACGCTAAGATATGCGTACAAATACGGTCTAAGAACCAACGGTCGTGGGAAATCACTACTGCACATCCAGCAAAATTATCCAACCCTTCTTCTAAGGCACGCAGTGTATTAACGTCTAAGTCGTTCGTAGGCTCATCCAGCAACAGCACGTTTCCTTCTTCTTTCAACGTCATGGCTAAGTGTAAGCGATTTCGCTCCCCTCCTGACAAAGTAGCTACTTTCTTATTTTGATCCGATCCTCCAAAGTTAAAACGACTTAAATACGCTCTAGAATTTACTTGACGTCCGCCCATCATGATCAACTCTTGACCATCACAGAAGTTCTCCCAAATTGATTTCTCTGGGTCAATATTAGAGTGCGACTGATCGACATACGCGATTTTTACGGTATCTCCGATACTGAATGTACCCGCGTCTGGGGTTTGTTCGCCCATAATCATGCGGAAAATCGTCGATTTACCTGCACCATTCGGTCCAATAATACCCACAATCCCCGCTTGAGGCAACGTAAAGTTTAAGTTGTCATACAATAACTTATCCCCAAATGCTTTGGCAACTCCTTTTGCTTCAATGACATTTGTTCCTAAACGAGGCCCATTTGGAATGTAGATTTCCAATTTCTCTTCCAGTTGTTTTTGGTCTTCATTTAGTAACTTATCGTAGTTCTGTAACCTCGCTTTTTGTTTGGTTTGACGACCTTTAGCCCCTTGACGAACCCAGTCTAACTCGCGTTCTAAAGTTTTTCGACGTTTAGAAGCTGTTTTCTCTTCTTGTTCTAAGCGCTTCGCTTTTTGATCCAACCAAGACGAGTAATTTCCTTTCCACGGAATTCCCTCACCTCTATCAAGTTCTAAAATCCATCCCGCTACATTATCCAAGAAATAACGGTCGTGCGTTACTGCGATAACCGTTCCAGCATATTGTTGCAAATGTTGTTCCAACCAATGCACAGACTCCGCATCCAAGTGGTTGGTAGGCTCATCTAACAATAAAACATCGGGATTCTGCAACAACAAACGACACAAGGCCACACGGCGACGCTCTCCTCCTGATAATATTTTAATCGGTGTATCTGGATCTGGTGTTCGCAATGCATCCATCGCGATTTCTAATTTCGTATCCAATTCCCATCCACCAACAGCGTCAATCTTATCTTGTAGTTCAGCTTGTCTATCCATAAGTTTCTGCATCTTATCTGCATCTTCATAAACCTCTGGCAATCCAAACATATCGTTAATCTTATTGAATTCGTCTAGAATAGCCACAACTTCTGCTGCTCCTTCTCTTACAATTTCGATTACTGTTTTCTCTTCGTCTAATTCTGGTTCTTGTTCTAAGTACCCCACCGTATAACCTGGAGCAAATACAACATCTCCTTGATAGTTCTTATCCACTCCAGCAATAATCTTCAATAATGAAGATTTACCAGAACCGTTAAGACCTAAAATACCAATTTTAGCTCCATAAAAGAAGCTCAAATAAATGTCTTTTAAAACTGTTTTGTTTGTAGATGAGTACGTTTTACTCACCTTCGACATGGAAAAAATTACCTTTTTATCGTCTGACATAAAGTAAAAAATTGATTGAATAATGATGTGATGCTACCGTTGCTACTCACCCTGAGTAACTCAAGAACCATCGAATACCCCAAAAATACACATTATTACGGAGATAAGAAATATTTTTCAATTCCGCTTCTTGCATCATTTTCTTTCTGTTTACCCCCAACAACTACTACACTCAATCGGCTTATTCACGCTCCTTTTTTCTTCTCATCTAGCGAATTTTCCCGCTCTTCAATGAAGAAAAAAGAAGTTTTACACCTTTTTTTTTCAAAAAAACAAAAACAAAACACTAAATGACAAGTAGTTATAATTACTTTTATTTTCTATCAATATTTAATCTAAATAAGAATAAGTTATAATACCTTTGCGACATCATTAAATAATCAATTATGTTTACGAGAAAAATTATCAATTTCGCAGTTATTTTACTGCTAAGCACATTTGTTTTTAGTTGTAGCAGTGATGATGCTTCCACAACAGAAGACCTAACCTTAACCTTAAAAGCAAATGCAGAACGCATTTTACTTGGAGAAGAAGTTTCTTTTGACGTTTCAGACAACAAGGGAAAACCTGTAACCGATGCTACTATTTTAGTAGATGACAAGGCAATTGTAGGCCATACGTATAAAGCAACAGCAGCAGGAACGTTTAAAGTTGTTGCTACGAAAGCTAACTACCGAAACAGTCAGGCTTTAACTATTACTGTTGCTACAGAAACCTTAACTGTTAAAGCAAATAAAGAAACAGCAAAAGTCAATGATAAAATCACCTTATCGGCTGAGAATAGTGAGCAAAAAGACTTTACAGCTACTTCTATTTTCTATGTGAACAACAAACCCATCGAAGGAAATATTTATACTGTATTGGCAACAGACGGAGAATCCCTAACTGTATACGCTGTAAACAATCACGTTAAATCGAATGAAATTGCCATTCAGATTGAACAAGAACAAGAGCAACCAAAGCTAGAACAAATCATCCGTGGAAAATGGAAGCTATCCAATGCTGCTTCTCACGATATTATTTACAACTTCTATGAAGGAGATACGTTTGACTTTGTGTATTTCGGTACCTTAATGCAAGGAGATTACCGAATAATAGGGGACAAAATTCACTTGGATGTTATTTCATCTGGAATGAAAATGACGGATTATTCCATTATAACCATCAAAGAACAGATTTCAGTGAATGAGTTAGATGTTCTCTTAACCGTATCAGGCATACATGAGCAAGGACAGCCTGGGCGCTTAATCCGTCAAAAAGAAGATGTTGCTTTAGATATTCAACAACTGATTGGAACGTGGAAAGCAGAGTTGAATGGACAAAAAATATTCACGATTACCTTTAATGACAATGGTACTTGTTCTGTTATTCAAGCAGAAAATACTAGTGGTATTCCCAATATTGAATCGGTACAGTATATGTCTAAATACGAGAAATATTCAACGAATACCGTGATATTAGAAAACCGCAATGGTGCTTATACCTATTACCTTACTGTAGAAGAATTCACAAATGCTTCGGAGCTAAAAGCAACGTTGTTTGAATATGTGTTATTCCCACAAAAAGCAAATGCATTGATTTTAAAAAAGATGTAAGTTGATTCTAATCTATTTCATGAAAGAAGCTAATTTCCGTTAGCTTCTTTTTTTTTTACATAAAGCTATAGTGAAACCGCATGGCACAAATAAGAAAAAGAAGGAGCCCCTGAAAAAGAACAATATTCCAATATTGATTTTGGGTCAAAGTTTCGTTCTTCCAAAGGAAGAATAGCCTAATAATCGTTGAAAAAGTCAATATCGAACACAAAACAGCATTAATACCATGAAATCCAGAAATTAAATAAGACGTATAATCCTTTTTCCGCGACTTTACTGCTGTGATTGTACCAAATAGGTATGAACTAGAGATAGTCACTTCTGGTTCCCAAATAAAAGCCTCACCTAAAGAAAAAGACGTACCCTGAACGGTATAAAAGCGATATCCCTCATGGTTCGATCGAATGGTAATCTCTCGATAACCATAGAGCTTTTCCACTCTAGTCTTTTGGGGCATTATCCAGGCGTCAATTGCGATTAATCCAAGCAGAACCAATAGGGTTACTAGAAACCAAATAACCTGTTTTTTATACTTATCAGCAAACATAGCGAGTTAATCCTTCACTCCTTGTTGCGTTTTCCAACAAGGCCTATAATTCTTAAAAAAAGTTAAATCAACACCTTATCTACAATTGAAAACGCCCCATGTGTTAAAGTTTTTAAAATTAATAATCAATCCTTTAAAAACACCTAGAATAATCAAATAATTTTTCCTATATTTAAAGTAATAAAACACATGAATAGTATGGAAAAAATTTTTAGAACGATCCGTTTTAAAGACCTACACGAAGAGGATGTGGAAGCAAACCAATCTGTAGGCGAAAACTTAAACTATCCGCTAGGTGAGGGTAATATACCAGCTGGACTTTACGTAGATTTAGAAGAGGAAGAAATAGATTATTACGATGAGTACGAAGAGCACCTTGGAATTTAAGCAAATGGGATCTTGTAACTGATTATTTGTTTTTCACTAAAAACAACAATCAATTACAAGATTTTTTTATTTTTAACATATCCCTATGGAAGTTACTTTTAGAATTTTCATTTGGAGTCAAACGAATACTTTTTTATTGACCGAGGAATTCCTTCTTAATGAGTCAAGAAGGCTATACGCGCCCTTTTAAGGCATTAAATACCCAAGCAATCGCCAAGAACCCTACACCAACCGCTGCGAATCCCCAACCAGCTATTTCGTAGTATTTCAACGTTCCTAACGCTATTAATACAATTCCCATTACAATCATAATCAAGGTAGCATACCCTAATATTTTATTCTTATTCAAATTATTGGCCATTTTTTTTGTTTTAATTAAAAATTTTCATCAACATTTCTTTCAACAAATCGCCTTGTGGCAACTGAGAAGCTCCTACTCCTTTTCCTTTTAAGTCTACCTCTTTCAAGTGAGCGATGATTTGACTTACGCGTTTCATTGGATAGGTTTTAAACCCCAATTCATAGTCTTTTATTGCGTACTGCACCACTTTTAATTGTCGCATGGCATGCTGTGGCGATTTATCTTGTAGTCCATGATATAACAATAGCTTGGAAAAATAGGCATAGACGATACCAATCGTAACAACAAAGGGGTTATTTTTTGGATTTTGAGCAAAATGACTGGCAATTTTATAGGCTTGTAACTGATTGCGATCGACAATCGCTTTCATCAATTCGAAATTGTTGTAATCTTTGCTAATACCTATGTTTTTTTCAATTACCTCTGCAGTTATAGGTTGTCCTTTCGGCAATACAAGCGTTAATTTATCAAGTTCTTTGACAATCTTCGATAAATCATTCCCCAAAAACTCAATCAACATAGCCGCTGATTTAGGGTCAATACCATATCCGCGTTTGGCTACGGTTTGTTGTAACCAGCCTTCTAACTTATAATCTTTTAATCGATTGCTTTCAAAGAGTACCGCGTGTTTTTGCAAGCTTTTGTACAGCTTTTTACGCTTGTCAATGGTTTTATACTTATAACAAAACACCAAAACAGTTGAAGGTTGAGGCTGATTGACATAGTCGTCTAATTGCTCGATGGTCTTCGCTAAGTCTTGGGCCTCTTTGACAATAATCACCTGTTTGTCTGCCATCAAAGGAAAGCGTTTTGCATGAGATACAATATCCTGAATGGAAACATCTCGTCCGTAAAGTACCATTTGATTGAATCCCTTTTCTTCTTCCGTCAAAACATGATCTTCAATATAATCCGCAACGTTATCAATGTAATAAGGCTCATCCCCCATTAAAAAGTAAACAGGTGCCAGCGTCTTATTCTTAATATTCCTTACGATTTCCTTGAGTTGTTCCAAAATATAATTTACTTAAAATTGTACTATTCGCTTAAACAAATATCTTTGTATAATGCAAAGATTAAACTTTCCATCCTTTAATTTCCGATTCAAAAATAGTGAAAATAAGATAGCTATTTTTGATGTGATCCGTAAAAAATTTATTCTTCTAACTCCTGAGGAATGGGTCAGGCAACATGTGGTTCACGATTTAATGGAACACAAGGGGTATCCTATTTCACTCATTAGCGTTGAAAAGATTGTCAAAATCAACGGAATGAACAAGCGTTATGACGTTGTAGTCTTTAAGCCAAATGGTACAATTGCCATTCTTATCGAGTGCAAAGCGCCTTCCGTTGCGATTACCCAGCAAACCTTTGATCAAATTGCACGCTACAATTTTCAACTACAGGCCGATCATTTATACGTTACTAATGGATTGAATCACTATTTTTGTCGAATGGACTATGAGAAAGAACGCTATTTCTTTCTACAAGCCCTACCCCATTACACTACATTTACAACGGAATAACAACGGATTATGGAGAAACAATTTGCACTGGTAGTTTTGAACTGGAATGGCAAAGCGCTTTTAGAAACATTTTTACCTGCGATGGAACAATTTTCACCACAAGCGAACGTGTATGTGATTGACAATGCGTCTACCGACGGAAGTCAGGCATTGATTCAGGAATCCTTTCCCGAAGTAAAGCTAATTCAAAATGCAGAAAATTACGGCTATGCTAAAGGATACAATGAAGGGTTAGTAGGGATAACTGAACCTATACTCATTTTAATTAACTCTGATATTGAAGTAACCGAAAACTGGCTGACGCCCATTACGGCGTTGTTTGACTCCGATCCGGAGCTCGCGATGGTACAACCCAAAATACTCGACTACAAGAACAAAGCTTACTTTGAGTATGCGGGTGCAGCAGGAGGATATCTAGACAAATATGGTTTTCCATACTGTAGAGGCCGCATTTTCGACACCATTGAAAAAGATGAAGGTCAATACGACGATATTGAAACTATTTTTTGGGCAAGTGGCGCTTGTTTGTTCATCCGAAATGAAGTATTTCAAATTCTCCAGGGGTTTGATGAAGATTTCTTTGCTCATCAGGAAGAAATAGACCTATGCTGGCGCGCACAAAACAGGGGGTATCGCATCAAATATTGCGGCTTTTCAACTGTTTATCACGTAGGGGGTGCAACATTAAACTACGAAAGTCCAAGAAAAACCTACTTAAACTTTCGAAATTCCTTGATGATGATGTATAAGAATTTACCTAAACGTCATAAATTCAGCACACTATTTATTCGCTTGTGTTTCGATGGTCTAGCTGGAGTACGCTTTATGTTGTTGTTCAAACCCAAGCACTGTTGGGCGATTATTCGCTCCCATTTTGCCTTCTATAGCCGTATTCCAAAACTTAAGAATAAATTAGAATTTACAAACATTAACAATTATTTTACAGAAAAATCCGTAATTTTTTCGTACTTTGTGTATAGAAAAAAGAATTTTATTACAATTCGAAACAAACAATAAATAATTTTTACTCAGATACGCTAGAATCTCAATGCTTTTGGTATATTTGACTCAAAATTCAATCATTTTTTTATTTATGAAAAAAGTAGTTTTAGGTTTATCGGTTTTGGCTCTTGCACTTACGTCTTGTGGTACAAAACAAAAAATTGCTGACTTAGAAGCAAAAAACAAAGAGGTACAAGATTTATTAAATTCTTGTACGATTCAATTGAACTCTGCCCTTGCTGAGAAAAAAGTTTTATCAGACCAAGTGCACGATTTAAAGAAAAACACATCTGATTTGATTAGCAACGTAGGAAACTTAACTATGTTATCTTCCAAAGGTGCTGACAACTTAGAGAAATCTTTAGAAAGTTTAAAAGAGAAGGATTTAAAAATTACAAGATTGCAAGACGCCCTTACAAAGAAAGATTCTGTGACTCTAGCTTTAGTAAAAAGCGTGAAAAAAGAAGTTGGGTTTGACGATCCGGATATTGAAGTGAACGTTGAAAAAGGGGTGGTATATATCTCGATTGCAGACAAATTGTTATTCAAATCGGCTAGTTACCAAGTAAATGACAAAGCGAAAGCAGTATTAGCGAAAGTAGCTAAAATTGCAAAAAGCAAACCTGATTTTGAATTGATGGTGGAAGGACACACAGATAACGTGCCAATCAAAAATACAATGTTTGAAGATAACTGGGATTTGAGTGTGAAAAGAGCAACTTCTATTGTGAGAGTGTTACAAAAAGATTTAGGTTTAGATCCTAAACAATTAGTAGCTTCAGGACGCGGAGAATATGTGCCTCTAGTGGATAATGATTCAGCTGAAAACAAAGCTAGAAACAGAAGAACTAGAATCATCTTGATGCCAAAAATCGATCAATTCTATGATATGATCGAAAAAGAAATGAAAGAAATGAAAAAATAATCATTCTTGATACTCTAAAAAGCCACTTGCGTAAACAAGTGGCTTTTTTTTATTTCTTCTCCACTGAAATTATACGATTATCTATTTGTATATTTCCCTAAATAGTAGTATTTTCTTGTTTTATTACAATCGATTACTAACCATATTTTCACACCCCTCTACACTATGAATCAAATTCCAAAAAACTTTAACAATTTTGATATTATTGGCGATATCCATGGTCATAGCAACGACTTAAAAAAACTACTCGGCGCTCTAGGCTATAAGTTAAAAGGAAACTACTATCAACATCCGCAGCGAAAAGTGTTATTCCTTGGTGACTATATCGATCGAGGCGTCAATGTTGTGGAAGTACTAGAGCTAGTTAAAAATATGGTCGATAACGGAGAAGCCATAGCCCTAATGGGAAACCATGAATACAATGCCATTTGCTATAATACGCTAACAGCTGATGGCACTTACTTACGCGAACACAGCAAGAAAAATTTCAATCAACACGCCATTACGATGGCCGCCTTTATGTCCAAGCCTAATTTGTATAAAATGTACATTGAGTGGTTCAAGACGTTGCCCCTATTTTTTGAAAATGAATCCTTTCGAGCCATCCACGCTTGTTGGGATGAGGCTAGTGTAGCTTACCTTAAAACGCGTCTATTGGATAACTGCTTAACCACAGATTTATTAGAAGAGGCCAATACCGAAGGCACTTCCTTACACGAGGCGGTAGAAATCGTACTCAAAGGCAAGGAAATAGAGCTACCCAATAAACAATCGTTTATTGATAAAGATGGGATTATTCGTCATTCGTTTCGCGTTAAATGGTGGGAAGAACCCCAGAAACCACATACACTTAGCAAGGTGAGTGCTTCAGTTATTAAGCATCAGGCAGATGAAGCTATTGATGTACAACACGTCAATTTCTATTCACCAGCAGCAAAACCTGTATTTTTTGGCCATTATTGGATGAAAGTAAATGCGAATGGAACACCGCTTATTTTAACATCCAATACCTGTTGTTTAGACTATAGCGTCGCCAAAAACGGCCACTTGGTTTGCTATCGATACAGTGGAGAGCAACAATTAAATTCAAATGCGCTAAATTTTATTAAAGAATACAATTAATACGTAGAAGGATTCAACCAATCAATCAAGTCATACTGAAAGATTTTTGGATCCTTTTTCATTGAAAACCGTTTGGTAAAAAAGAGCGAAAAACCTTTATTTGATAATTCAGTTGTGTAACCTTCAACTTTATCAAAGTACATCACACTCAACGAAGAGCGAATACCAATTCCCCAGCCTTCAGCCTGATAGGCCAAATTTAGCGTACTTTCTATTTGCGCATTGACATAAAACACTGTATTTTTCGTTTGAAGATTTTCGTCGAAAATACCATTAATTCCCAAGGAAAAAGAAGGAGCAACTAACAACCTTTTCCACAGCACCCAATTGTATGCGTAGCCTAGAGTAGGCCCAAAACTAAAACTTTGTCTATCATTTCCCTGTATACCTTCGTACAATTCAGGCGTATTTTTAATCACCGTTAAAAAACTTGATCCTCCAAGTAACAACGCTCCTGCCGACTTTTTTTGTCTACTATTTTTATTATTCGCTGCACCGATTGAAAATTTATTCGAATTAAACACATACGTAAATCGCCCACCATACCTATTAATTCTCAAATCATCAAAACTCAGATACGCTTTACTTTCCTGATCCAAACGATAGAATCCTTTATACTGTTGAAAATAAAAATCTACCATAAACTTTTTTCCCACGAGATGATACTGCAAATCCACCGTAGAACTCTTCCCTTTCTCTTTATCACGCATCTCTGAAAAACCCTGGCTATAACTCAAGGAAGAATTGCGCCAAGCAAAAGCCAATCCTATATTTACTGGGCGATTGGGTTCAAAATTAAATTCTTTTTTTTCTTCTTGATAGTTTAATGATAAAAACTCCTGCTTTATACTTACCGTTGCTTCATATGTATGCTTATATTTTCCAATATAGAGCGAGTCCACTTGAGCGTTGCTCCAAGTACAACAAAACAAGCTGATGCTTACCAAGAACATGGATTTTTTCTTCACAAATCTAAAGGTACTGATTAGGTAAATAATTCTTCTATTTTTTGGATACCATCGCGTTGACAAATAATGCGATAGCGTTTATATTCCGTTCGATCTCCATATTCAATTTGAGAGATAAAGTTAATGTAATACACCTTATCTGCATAAAACCCGATCACTTGTTCATTTTGTCCATCCAAACTCAACACCGCCACTTTAGGATTGTCCATGCGTTGCAGTAAACGCGTCAAATTAAAGCGAAAAATATCGTGCACCCCTTTAAAAAAATAGGTGCTATTTTTCATCATTTCTGCGCGATCCAAAGATACTTTCTTTCGATACAACAATATTTTCTCATTGTGAATACGGTTTTCAACTTCAAGCAAAACCGATCGATTTCGGATATTGAGAATTTCAGATGGCACTTTTTCATCCGTAATAAAATCTACGGCTTCTTTTATCCAACCGATTGACTTTCCTTTAATACTAATGGAAGTCTTATTGTCAAAATACTTTCCTCCTAGTTTACCCGCAAAATAAAAACGCATCAATTCTTTTATGCGATCTTTTAGCATATATCCTACCACTAATGCTACAAATAATGGCATGGTAAAATTCCCATATTTTTGTTGAAAGGAAAAGGCTACTACTGTGGCAAATACCATGGATACTCCCGCTGCAATACTGTAATATACTTGTTGGACAAAAACACCATCGCTATCTTTCTTTTTATTTGATTCTAAAATCAAATCCGATTCTACGTATTTATTTAGCATCGCATAACGATAAATAACCGCTTGATTGGTGGCTTTTTCATTGGCTTTAATGAAACTATACCCCTTGTTTTTCATATAGGCTTGTTCGGATAGAATCAGCTGTTTTACTTGGTGTTGTAGCAATTGAAATCGTTCGTCAGGCACTAACATTAACCGATCCAGCAACAAAAAGCTATAGCGCAATAAAGTGTAGGACAGGTATTCATCTGCAAAGCTAAAATAATTCAAGTATTCTTTTCCTGTTACCTGCTCATTTAAATGCAGTTCTTCTTTTAATGCGCGATATTTATTGCGAATAGCCATGCTCGAATGAACATAGGTTTCAATTAACTCCATGTGCTGATCCTCCGTTGCTTGTTTGAATTCAGTCACGGCATTGCGCAAGGCACTTCTAAAAATAGCCATAAACATTTTCAGCTGAAACTCAACTTCGTATATATTTAAGTCTGTTTCTGTCTCTAATACATCATTCGTAGCAGCGCTAAGATTATTATAAGGGATTGCTCCTTCGTCTACAATTGCTGAAAGTTTATAAACTGGAGTGATAAAGCGAATCTTAGATTTGACATCAGAATAAAATTGATCTTTCGAATAGGTCATTTTATTAAGATCTAAGGTATTGGGAATAAAAATCCAGGTATTGATTGTAAAATCACTTTTGTGCTGATTTTCCTCCTTGATAAAACCAACTTTCATTTCTAAAGTATACGCGTCATGCGATCGAACCTTGATGTCTAGCATGCTATTCCTGTTTATGATTTTTTTATTATTTATTCCCCTTTTTACCTCTGAAGTCCTTTACATCCTTCCTATTTTCGTAAAACATATACAAATTTAATTATAAAATCCACATAATTCTCTCTTTATTCTATTCAAAGTTTTATTTCTTCTAGTCTGACAGACAGGAAGGAAACAAGTAGCACTAGAAAGAGAAAGAAACTAGGTTGAATTACACCTAAAGTTTTTATGTCAAAGCCTGTTCAAACAAAAATCTTTACTTATCTTTCAACTCTCGTTTGGATTTGTACCAGCAATTAAAAGACACAAGACTATGAAGGGAATTATATTGGCCGGTGGTTCAGGGACGCGCCTACACCCACTTACTTTATCGATATCGAAGCAATTGTTACCCGTTTACGATAAGCCAATGATTTATTACCCTTTATCCACGTTAATGTTAGCTGGAATTCGCGATATTTTAATCATCTCCACTCCTCGAGATTTACCGCTATTCGAATCATTATTGGGAACAGGAGAACACTTGGGAATTCAATTGTCTTATGCCGTACAACCACAACCAGAAGGAATTGCTCAAGCCCTACTTATTGCAGAAGAATTTATTGGACAAGACCCTGTTTGTTTGATTTTAGGAGACAATATTTTTTATGGTAATGATTTAAAAAAGAAATTACAGCAAGCTATTACTTCAGTAGAAGAAGAAAAAAAAGCAGTCGTTTTTGGCTATACAGTAAAAGATCCTCAACGTTATGGTGTGGTGGAGTTTGATTCAGCGCATAACGCCATATCCATCGAAGAAAAGCCAACACATCCCAAATCAAATTTTGCTGTCGTTGGGTTATATTTTTATCCTTCAAATGCGGTACATTATGCGAAAACACTTCAGCCATCTGCTCGTGGTGAATTGGAAATAACAAGTTTAAACAACCTGTACTTACAGCAGGATAACTTAACTGTTCAACCCTTAGGAAGAGGATTTGCCTGGTTGGATACGGGTACTCATGAGTCACTAGTGGAAGCAACTGAATTTGTAAAAACAGTAGAGAAAAGAACAGGACTTAAAATTGCGTGTTTGGAAGAAATTGCCTTGTATAAAAACTGGATTTCCCTTGATGTTTTAGCACAGCACATCGCTCCATTTAAAGGGGAATATTACGATTATATTCGCGATAATATTCGTCTACTCCAACACAAATAATGCTTTTATTTTCGTTGCTCAATAGCAGCAGCAATCCAAGTGGGATTAGCCAAGTACCAAGCAACTGTTTTTCGCAGTCCTTCTTGTACATTTTCCACAGGTGTCCAACCTAAATGCTGTAATTTTGTTGCATCTATTGCATATCGAAAATCATGTCCTTTTCGATCTTCTACAAAGCGGATGAGTTTTTCACTCGTTCCTTTTTCTTGATTCAATTGTTCATCGAGGGTTCCACACAACATTTGCACCAACTCAATATTCTTTACTTCATTAAATCCCCCCACATTATAGGTTTCACCTAATTGTCCATGTTCCAAAATAAAGTGAATCGCTGTTGCGTGATCTTCAACATACAACCAATCACGGATATTTTCACCTGTTCCGTATACAGGAATAGGTTTTTGTTGTAAAATATGCTGAATAGTTAAAGGAATCAATTTTTCGGGGTATTGATTAGGACCATAATTATTGGAGCAGTTACTGATTAAATAGGGCATCTGATAGGTTTCTCCATAGGCACGGACAAAGTGATCGGAGCTTGCTTTAGAAGCCGAGTAAGGAGAATTAGGAGAATAGGCTGTTGTTTCTGTAAACAACCCCTCTTTACCTAATGTTCCATACACTTCATCGGTACTAATGTGATAAAACACCTTGCCTTGCCAATTGTTTTCCCAAAGCTTGCGAAAAGCATTCAATAGCACCACAGTTCCCAATACATTGGTTGTAACAAATGCCAACGGATCAACAATGGAACGATCCACATGAGATTCTGCAGCTAAATGAATGACATGCGTAAATTGATAGGTTGCAAACAATTGTTCGATAAAATATTCATCTCTTATATCCCCTTCTATAAATTGATAGTTGGAATAAGCTGCAATATCCTCAATATTGTTTAAGTTTCCAGCATAGGTTAAAGCATCTAAATTAACAATTACATCGTCGGGGTACGCCTTGACAAACTTCCGTACCACATGGCTACCAATAAAGCCTGCTCCACCTGTAATTAAAATGCATTTTGAAACTTTCATTCGCTAGGGTTTTATCAAAATAAAAAAGCAACCCTCTGGTTGCTTTTTTGTTTACAGTTTATGATTTACAGTATACTGTCAACCGTAAACTGTAAACTTTATTAGTTATTTAACATCACAGGCATAACAAGCATCGTTACTGCTTCTCCATCTTCTAAACCATCAACTGGCGTTAAGATACCTGCTCTATTAGGTAATGACATTTCTAATTGAATCTCATCGGACTGAAGGTTATTCAGCATTTCCAACAAGAATCTTGAATTGAATCCGATTTGCATATCATCTCCTTGGTAATCACAAGTTAGACGTTCATCTGCTTTGTTTGAGTAATCGATATCTTCAGCAGAGATATTCAATTCTGTTCCTGCGATGCGCAATCTGATTTGGTGGGTTGTTTTATTGGCATAAATAGCCACACGGCGAACAGAGTTCAAGAATTGAACGCGGTTCAACAATAATTTATTTGGATTTTCCTTTGGAATTACAGCCTCGTAGTTTGGATATTTTCCATCGATTAAACGACAAGTTAACGCATAGTTATCAAACGTAAACTTTGCATTTGAATCGTTAAATTCAATTACTACATCAGCACCAGAAGCCATTAGAATATTCTTTAAAATAGTTAAAGGTTTCTTTGGCATAATAAAGCTTGCCTCACTAGGTGATGTAATATCCGTACGTGAATATTTCACTAATTTATGCGCATCTGTAGCAACGAAAATCAAACCTGTCGGCGCAAACTGGAAGAATACCCCCGACATTACAGGTCTTAAATCATCATTACCTGCTGCGAAAATTGTTTTGCTAATCGCTGTAGCTAGTACACCTGCTGATACATCTGTTCTTGAAGGATCTTCTAAGCTTTCTGCTTTTGGGAATTCGTCCCCTGCAGAATACGCTAAAACGTATTTTCCAACATCAGAACTAATTTCAATCGTATTGTTTTCCTTTACTGAGAAAGTCAATGGTTGCTCAGGAAATGTTTTCAATGTTTCCAACAATAACTTAGCTGGAACAGCGATACTTCCTTGACTAGTTGACTCTATCTCTAGGCTAGCAGACATTGTTGTTTCTAAGTCAGAAGCTGAAACTTTCAAGATATTATTATCCAATTCAAACAAGAAATTGTCTAATATATGTAACGTATTACTACTACTAATAACACTCCCCAATACCTGTAATTGCTTCAACAAATAGGAACTCGATACTATAAATTTCATATTAAAATATTTTTATATGTAAATGGCTTTACACCTACAAATATATTCGTTTAACTTCAATAATAAAAGCAGAATTTGCACTACTTTTTAACAAAAGCCTTTCTTTTAAAGAAAGAAAACAAAAATCCGAGGATTAACAGAACAGCAACAGGAACTGCTAACACAATAATTTGAATAGTTGTATAATGTTCAAACACCCTCATCTTATCGAGCACAGGGATTTTAACTTCCTTAGTACGAAGGTTAATCAGTCCAGAATCGTCCAATAAATAGTTGACTGAATTGAACAAAAACTCTTTATTTCCGTAAAGTTTATTGGTCCATTTATCATAGCCTAATTCCATGGGCTGATAGTGCTGATCCAGCTGATTTTTGATGATATCCCCATCGCTAATCACAATCATTTTAGTTGCTATACTTTGTTTTTTTACCTGTGGCAAAGCAAAAGGCAGCACTCTATTTTCAAAAACGGACTTAAATTGTCCTTCCAACAGTACTCCTAACACATAATTCCCTTTGCCTTCATAGTGGGCTGGATCAGTTTCTTCATTGAGTATATCCAACGTAATTTCTGCTGGAGTACCCACCGTTAAGGAGTACTGAGACGATTGTAGCAAGACTGTTTTTTGAATTCCGTTTTTCAGCGTATCAATTGGTGAAGCAAAGTCCATGCGAACCCCTTCGATATTCTTTACAATAGGATGGTTAGATTCAGGATAAACAAAAGGCGCAAATTTCCAAATAAACTCACCATACTGGGTCTCACTTCCTTGGCGTCCTAACGCTAATTTTATCGGTGTAGCTACCTCATCTTTGACTAACAATGGATTAATACGCACCCCGTATTTAAATAACATTTCGCCCAATGATTGATCTTTTGGGTAGACCAGCATGCTTCCTTTTGCGCGTAAACTATCGAAATCTGCCTGTACCTGATCCAACAACCACAAGGTCTTACCGCCATTCATAATGAACTGATCCAGTACTTCGATTTGCTTGTCATCGAATTCTTGTGTTGGTTTGGCTATTATGGCCAAATCAAATTCCTTCAACTGTTCCAGCGTTTTCTCAGGAGCCTTTGCTACGGAATCCAACGTAAAAGGCGCCAGGTGATAACTGTCTTTTGCAGAAAGTAAAAAATCTGCAATATATTGATCTTCTAACTGCCCATTCCCTTTTAGAATAGCAATTTTCTTAGATTTGGGTGTATTAATTTTAGCAATTGCCTCGGTAAAGGCATACTCTAAATGCTGAATGGACGTCAATACTTTTTCTTCTGTATTAGCGCCAATCATATTTTTTAGCAACTGTACTTTGACCATTTGCTCTCCTCGGCTTACAAAGGCCCACGGAAATACCAAAGCTTGCGATTGAATTCCTTTATTATTTACTGTTAGTGTTACCGGTTTTGCACCTAATCCGTATAAGTTATTGACAATTTCATCCTGCGTACCTCCTCCTTCTTCTAAGGGATTAACAAAGCGGAATAAGATATTTGAATTTTTCGCGCTAAATTCTTCTAATAATTGACGCGTTTCTGCTTGTAGTTTGACGAACTCTTGAGAGAATTGCCCTTCTAAAAGCACCTCTATTAAAACAGGTTCTTCAACTTTATCAATGATTTCATTGGTGATTGGAGAAAGAGTATAACGCTTATCTTGTGTCAAATCAAAACGCTGATATACAAAAGCCCCAATACCATTTAGGAGTAGAATTCCGGCAATAAAAATTCCAAGCTGAACACTATTTTTCTTTGTTTCTCTTTTCATTATTTGCGCAATTGATTAATTCGGAATACAGTCATACTCAAAAATAAAGCAGAAAAAGAGATAAAATAAAGAATATCTCTTGTATCAATAACCCCTTTGGAGATGCTGCTAAAATGTGCATGTATCCCCCATTTACCAATACCGTACAATGCTGGTATGCGATCTAATAGAATCAAACCATAGGAAGCTGACACACAAAATAGCACAGCCAAGATAAAGGAAACGACTTGATTGCTCGTTAAAGCGGATGCAAAAAGTCCCATCGCTACATAAGCAGCTCCTAAAAAAAGAAGACCAAGATAGGAACCAATTACACTTCCCAAGTCAAATGTTTGTCCTGCAAGGAGGTATTCTTGTAGCACCCATACATACACCAAAGTAGGTAGAATGGCTAAAAGCACCAATGCGAGGACACCAAAGAACTTGCCAAGGACGATTTGCCAAGGCGATAAAGGTTTAGTTAAAAGCAACTCAATGGTTCCTTGCTTGATTTCTTCTGAAAAGCTTCTCATCGTTACCGCAGGGATTAAAAATAAAAAAACCCAAGGAGCTAGGAAGAAAAAAGGAGATAAATCAGCAAAACCACTTTGAGGAATATTGTAATCTCCGTCCAAAACCCACAGGAATACGCCATTTATAATCAAAAATACAATACTAACTAAGTAGCCAATGGGCGATCCGAAAAAGGATTTAATTTCACGCAAACACAGTGCTTTCATAAGGTCAAGAATTTAGTTTAACGTGGCGTATTTATCTACGCTCCACGCTTCAGCTTTTTCTTTGAACAACTTCTTAAAATAAGGCCAAACTTCACCAAACAAGGTTGATTTTTTGTAGGCATCCAAATCTGATTCCTCTGTCCAATAACTATACGTAAAAAAGATATTGGGTTGATGTTTATCTCTGTAAACTTCTAAGAATTGGCAACCTGGAAAGTTGCGAATTTGGTTTTTATATTTTTCAAAATGATTTAAGAAATCATCTATTTTATCCTCTTGTAAGGTAAGTTTCACGATACGTACAAACATATTTTTTTCCTTTAGATTACTCTTCATCGAATTCTATAAACAGCTGATCTTCTAAGTGCACACCCAATAAGGTACGGATAGAGCCACCAGGTTCATTAGTTGTTGAATACATAATAGCAATAACCAATTGCCCTACTTCGTTAAACAAAGCCAGTAATTCACCTGCTTTATTCATCAATTCACTCGGGTCACTCACATTAAAATCTGCGTAGTATTCATTTATTTTTGTAATTGTACGATTTTTTATTCGAATACCAAAGCGTCTTCCCCCTCCAACTTGTTCAAATAGTTCTCTGGAAATATTCGTCACTAAGTTTCCAAATTTATCCTCATACACATAAGTTCCAATAATGCGATTCGGTTTGACCGTCAAATTTTCAAGCAATAAGTTCATCTTATACAACGAATCTATAGGCTGACCAATCGCTTGTAACTCCTTGCCTTCACACAATTGATAAGCGCAATACACAAATACGTCATTGGTATTCATCCCTTCAACGTGGTTGATGGCAACCGCTTCTTCAAACTCGTGTGTGCCCAGTGCAACAGCTATGGCTCCATTATCCGTTCCAATAAAGTAGTGGTCTTGGTATTTCACGCAAATAGCAGCCGAAAACGGCAGAATAGCAGAGGCCACAGATAAAATATGAATGGTGCCTTTAGGGAAATGGCTGTATGCCATAGAAAGTACAAAACCTGCATCAGCAACTCGATAATTCCTCACCCCATGGGAGATATCAACTACATTACAATTTTGAATATTAGAATATATCTTCCCCTTTAAAACCCCCACATAATAATCTGTATATCCAAAATCAGTTGTTAATGTAATTATTCGCTGCATTATTTTTTAGTCTCTATTTTTATAAGAAAAATCAATTTTTTATAGTAGATTTGAAATACAAAATTAGACTATTTTTTTAATTAATTCGTATTAGTATTGAACGAAAGAATAATAGAACTATCGGAAATTAGCCCTAAAGACTTTTGGGGCCCTCAAGACATCCACTTAGACGTTTTAAAAAAACTCTATCCACGTGTCAAAATAATTGCAAGAGGATCGTTATTAAAAATTTATGGAGAGGAAGAAGTTTTAGATGAATTTGAACGAAAATTTGTTCGTTTGATTAAATACTTTACTCGATACAACAAAATTGATGAAAATGCGATTGAGCGTATTGTTTTGGACAGTGACTTACAACAAACCACAGCTTTAGATGACGTATTGGTACATGGTGTTGGTGGGAAGCTCATCAAAGCCATGACAGTCAATCAGCAGAAGTTAGTCAAATTTGTAGAGAAGAATGACATGGTCTTTGCGATTGGTCCTGCTGGTACTGGAAAAACGTATACAGGAGTTGCCTTGGCAGTTCGCGCGTTGAAAAACAAGGAAGTCAAGCGCATTATTCTTACTCGTCCAGCAGTAGAAGCTGGGGAAAACTTAGGGTTCTTACCAGGAGACATGAAAGAAAAGCTCGATCCGTATATGCAACCGTTGTATGATGCTTTGCGCGATATGATTCCCCCACAAACTTTGGAGGATTATCTATTTAAAGGAGTTATTCAAATTGCGCCTTTGGCTTTTATGCGTGGTAGAACTTTGGATCATGCTTTTGTCATCCTAGATGAAGCACAAAACACGACGCATTCACAAATGAAAATGTTTCTGACTCGTATGGGTAAAAATGCCAAGTTTATCATTACAGGAGATCCTGGGCAGATTGATTTACCACGTAAAGTATCCTCGGGATTAAAAGAAGCTATTGAAATTTTAAAAGATGTAGAAGGAATTGGCATGCTTTACTTAGACGACAAGGACATTGTACGTCATAAATTAGTAAAACGCATCGTCAATGCTTACAAAGTAGTAGAAGACCGACGCGACACAATCCAAGCAGATGATATAAAAAAGGTTGAAAACAATTAAGTTTTCAACCTTTTTCGATATTCAATTATTTACTCTCTCTTTTATACGTTATAGGTATCTCTAAAAAACTGTAGTTTCAGCTCCTTCCCTATAAACAGATTCAAATCATCTCCATCTAATTCATAACGATCACATTCTTCCAAAATTTCCAACAATTCTTTCTCTTTGCTTTCATTTAGGGAAACATAATCTGGAGATAGTACAATTTTGAAAGCAATGCCATCACCTTCACAACGAAGATCACCATAAATCATGTGATTTCCACCACTTCCTGAAAAGCTACGTGTATTGACATCAATGCAAACTAGAGGAATTTGGTTAATTCCCAACTCTTCTATCTTTTTATTTTCAAAAGCTTTAAACACCCAGTTTCCCGATAATTTTTTATCATAAAGGTAATGCCCAAAACAAGCAAAATCCGTTTCAATTCCATCTTTCTTACTCAAGCTTACCGCTACAGAATGATCGAACCTACCGTCTAAAAACGAACGAGCGCTATCATCTTTATAGATAACAATTTCTATTTTCTCATTTGCCGTTGCTGCGCGATATACTCTTCCTTCCCCTTCAATTAAGGGTTCTTCATACGGAAAAACAATTTTTACATTTGGTTTCATACTAGCATAAACAATTCCCTTTTTGCTAATGGTAATTGTCTGTAAAGAATCTTGTGCTAATATCTTAAAAAAAACTCCCTCTGAATCTTCTTTTTTCAAGAGATCCAGCTGTTTTGTATCATTTTCTTTTTGTCCCTTTTCAGTTAAATTATCGCTTCCACAAGAGGGAAACAATGAAACAGTTAAAGCCAATATCATATTCTCAATCTTTTACGTTACAAAGATAATCCCAAACAACATACCAAAAAAAACGAACTTTTTTTATTTAGTAATAATTTAACGTTTATTACTCATTATTTTAGATTTTCAATTATAAAATTAAATAAATAATTGTAAATAAAAAAATAATAAACCCTAAAAATCCAAAGTAAAATCATTTATTTAACAAATACTCAAAAACCGAGCTATTTTTTTTGCATTGAGATCAATTAACATTTTTAACTCCTCTTAACCTTCAACCCCTTAATAAAAACAAAAAACAAAAATACTTTTTTCTAATTTCCCTGGTTAAATCCTATCATTCTTCCACAAAACGAATATTTATCTGAGGTTAATCCCCTCATCTTGGGTAAAAAAAAAACTGTTTCACCAAAAAGGGAAACAGTTTTTATACTTGTTGTCTACTTGTTTTAAAGTTGTGCAATTGATCCATTTTTATAGTAAAGTCGTTTTATATCCTGTTTGACGCAGGCAAAACATCAACTCATCTTCATTATTGCTAATACAATACACCCGTATTGTTGAATTGTCTTTTTTCTGAAAAATAGGCTTAAAACTTTTAGGCAAGTTTGCGTAAAAAGAATCCATATCTTTTAATTCATATTTTGGATCTATATCAACAGTAACCAGCACAACAAATTCATTTGCTTTTAATACAATCGGTAATTTCATATCTATCGTTTTTTTTTAATTCTATCGAAATTTAAAAAAAATTTCAGACAATTCATATTTCGCGATAAAAATACTTGCTCCATGTCCACTAAAAATCCGCAAATAAAATAGGTGTTGTGAAATTTATTTCCTTTATTTTCATCATTCTCACAAAATCAGTACTAAAACTGTATTCGAACACCTACTATAAGAGAGAGTATTTTACTTCACTCTCACTATTAAATAAATGTTATATTCCAATTGTATACACAATTTTACCTACTTTTGTTTTATCTAAAAACAGTAAGAGAACATAACAACTTAGAAAATGCAAAACATTCCTAGTGTTAACTTACGTGATTTCCTATCGGATGACCCGGTACGTAAACAAAAGTTTGTAAATGAAATCGGCCAAGCCTACGAAGAAATTGGATTCGTAGCATTAAAAGGACACTTCTTAGACGATCAATTAGTTGAGAATCTGTATACAGAAGTTCGCAATTTTTTCAATCTTCCCTTAGAGACCAAAAAACAATATGAAATCCCAGGCATTGGTGGCCAAAGGGGCTATGTATCTTTTGGAAAAGAGCATGCTAAAGGACGATCAGAAGGGGATTTAAAAGAATTTTTTCACTTTGGACAGTATGTAGAAGACAATCCGGAGTTAGAAAAAAGCTATCCTGCCAACGTGACCGTTGACGAATTACCTCAATTTAATCCTATTGGAAAAGAGACCTACCAAATGTTAGAAAAAACAGGAGTTTACGTTTTACGTGCTTTGGCTCTTTACTTAGGATTAGACGAATTTTACTTCGATAAATTTGTCAAAAATGGGAATAGTATTCTACGACCGATTCACTATCCTCCTATCACAGATGAGCCAAAAAATGCTGTTCGCGCTGCTGCTCATGGCGATATCAACTTGATTACACTATTAATGGGGGCTCAAGGAAAAGGTTTACAAGTTCAAAACCACAACGGAGAATGGATTGATGCCATTGCAGCAGAAGATGAACTAGTAATCAATGTGGGTGATATGTTATCCAGACATTCGAATAATCGCTTGAAATCAACGATTCACCAAGTGGTTAATCCCCCAAGAGAATTGTGGAGTACTTCTCGTTATTCTATTCCTTTTTTCATGCACCCAATTAGTGAAATGCCACTTAATTGTTTGGATAATTGCATTGATGAAGCTAATCCTAAGAAATTCGACGATATCACGGCAGGTGAATTTTTACACCAACGCTTGGTTGAGTTAGGATTGATAAAATAGATTGAGCGTGATGGGTAATGAGTAAAATTACTTCATAACTCATTATGTATTACGCATCATCCATCACGTATAATTCTTCTCCCTTATCCAATTTTTCACTACCTTTGAGTTACTCATACAACTTAATCCATCAACTTAATTTACAAGAATGGCAAAAAAAATCAGTAGTCTAGAAGATCTAGGCGGTTTTGTTTTTTCAACGAATAAAGAATTTGAGCTAGAAAGCAACGAAGTAGTGGAAACACTAGCGCCTAATGAACAGCGATTAGAAGCTCATTTAGACAAAAAGAATAGAGGAGGAAAAATTGCCACCCTGATTAAAGGTTTTGAGGGAAATGATGATGATTTAAAGACATTGGCTAAAGACTTAAAGACGCTATGTGGTGTTGGGGGAAGTGCCAAAGACGGGGAAATTATCATTCAGGGTAATTTTCGCGATAAGATTATGGAGTATTTACAAAAAAAAGGCTACAAGGTTAAACGTGTAGGCAGTTAAAAAGGAAATAATATGAAAATAAAATCATCTGAACTTATTTTAAATCCTGATGGTAGTGTGTACCATTTGAATTTAAGACCTGAACACTTAGCAGAAAACATCATTTTTGTTGGCGATCAGAATCGCGTAGATCGAATTTCAAGGCATTTTGATACGATTGAATTTTCAACGCAAAAGAGGGAATTCAAAACACATACGGGTACGTATAAAGGCAAGCGTTTTTCTGTTATTTCTACGGGAATTGGCCCGGACAATATTGATATTGTAGTCAATGAGATTGACGCTTTATTCAATATTGATTTAGAGACAAGAGAAATAAAAAAAGAATTGACTTCGGTTAATATTGTGCGCATTGGTACATCAGGATCTTTACAAGCGGACATTCCGGTAAACAGTTTTGTGCTTTCTCAATATGGTTTAGGTTTAGACAATATGATGCGTTCGTATCTTATTGATGATATTACAGATTTTGCTATGGAAGAAGCCTTTATTCAACATACGAATTGGGATTTACGCAAAGGACGTCCGTATTTTATTCCAAACAGTTCTTGGTTAGAAAGCAAATTAAGTAGTGAGAAGACCTTTAAGGGAATTACGGGAACTGCAGGTGGTTTTTATGGGCCACAAGGTCGCGTTTTGCGCTTAGCTATTCAAGATCCAGAATTGAACCACAAAATTGACAACTTTAAATTTAATGATTACCGCATTACCAATTTTGAAATGGAAACTTCTGCGATTTACGGTTTAGCCAAATTATTAGGACATCAGGCTGTTTCGTTAAATACCATTATTGCCAATCGCGCCAATGGTACGTTTTCAGAAGATCCCTATGCAGCAGTCGATCAATTAATTATTTACACCTTAGACAAGTTAAGCGAAATTTAATTTTCCTTCTTCATACAATAAAAGCTCAGCCTAGGCTGGGCTTTTACTTTTTATAAGCCTGAAGATTGAACCCTAAGAAAGCATTGTACTTTTCATATTGTTCATCGATGGTGGCGCTCAGGTGAATGAGCTCTTTACTTACAGGATGTTCAAAGGTCAGCTCAACCGCATGCAACAACATCGCTGTTAGATTAAACCGATCCAACCATAATTTATTTTGCTTGTTACATCCATGGGGACGACTCCCTAAAATAGGGTGAAAAATATGTTTAAAGTGCTTGCGTAATTGATGCTGTCGTCCTGTTTCAGGATAGGCCTCTACCAAGGAATAGCGCGAAGTGAGGTGTTTTCCAAAGGGTATATCCACTTCTACGCGTTGCAGTGTTTTATAGTAGGTTTTCGCTTCTTGATGCTGACCGTTGTCATTAGTCAATGCATAATCAATTGTCTCTTCCTCACACGTAAACCCACGTACAATAGCAATATATTTTTTCTCTACTTGTCGCGTAGCAAATACTTCGTTAAGCTGCTTTAACACCTCCTTATTTAAAGCGAATAACAATACGCCAGACGTTTTTCGATCTAAGCGATGCACAGGATACACATATTGCCCAATTTGATCACGCAAGATCTGAATGGCATATTCCTGAATATCACTAGCTATAAAGGATTTATGTACTAATAAATCACGAGGCTTATTAATTGCAACGATATGCTCGTCTTGGTACAAAATTTCTAACATACCACAAAGATACTTCAAGTTAACTACCACCAAAGCCATTGGTATAATTTATCCGCTGCTTTTTTAAATAAAATAATACATTTGCCTACTTTTTTCCAATTTTATGACGACGTACATCGCCCCAAAAAAAGGCTTTTTTGCTTTGATTAAGCAGTCTTTTTCGAATGAAACTCTCGATTTAACTAACATACCAACCAATAAAGCTGTGCTATTATTGGCGATTCCCATGATGTTTGAAATGTTGATGGAATCGGTCTTTGCCTTAGTTGATTTGTATTTTGTTGGTCATTTGAAAGAGAGCGCCTTTGCTATTCAAACGGTAGGGTTGACTGAATCCCTTCTATCCATTATCTATGCAATTTGCATTGGTATCAGTATGGCTGCTACAGCTATTATCGCCCGTAGAATTGGTGAAAAAGATCGAGAGCAAGCATCCATTCATGCAGCACAAGCCATTTCTATTGCCACGATTATTACAGTTATACTCAGTATTTTGGGATTTATCTTCGCTAAAGATTGGTTGATTTGGATGGGCGCTTCGGAAGAGTCAGCAGAATATGGGTATGGATATACCCGTATCTTGTTGGTGAGTTGTGTTTCTATTATGATGCTCTTTTTGATCAATGGTATTTTTAGAGGAGCAGGAAATGCTGCAATTGCCATGAAGAGCTTGTGGTTTGGCAATGTATTCAACATCATTCTCTGCCCTATTTTAGTCCGTGGTTGGTGGATTTTCCCTGAAATGGGATTAGATGGAGCGGCTTATTCAACTGCTATCGGACGAAGTGCTGGTGTATTGTATCAGATTTACTACTTAACTCGTAAAGACTCGTTGATTCAGTTAAAATTACACTATTTCAAGATGCAGACAAAAAAGGTATGGCATATTCTAAAAATTGCCATTCCTGGTATGGTTCAATATATGATTTCTACCTGCAGTTGGGTGATTTTAGCCCGTATTGTGGCACAAAGCAGTGGTGAAATTGGCTCATCAGGTTTCTTAACCTGCTTGCGCTTACTGGTGTTCTTTATTCTTCCCGCCTGGGGGTTGAGCAATGCAGCCTCTACTTTAGTAGGACAACATTTAGGGAATAAAAACCCAGAACGCGCAGCTGAATCAGTGCTAGTAACGCTGAAATACAATGTAATCTATATGCTCGTTGTTACGCTGATCTTCTTTACCATGGCCAACTATCTCGCTTCTATTTTCACCACACAGGAAGATATTAAAGCAGTAGCTATTTTAGCGATGTACATCGGTGCTAGCGGATTTATCTTCTACGGAATCGGTATGACATTAATGAATGCTTTTAACGGTGCAGGAGACACCTTAACTCCTTCTATCATAAACTTTATTGGATTTTGGGTCTTTCAAATCCCGTTTGCCTACGCGATGGTGTACTATTTTAATTGGGGAGCTGAAGGTGTATTTATCGCTATTCCAGCCGCAGAGACACTGATTGCTGCATTGGCTTTCCTCACCTTTAAAAGAGGAAAATGGAAGTTGAAGAAAGTGTAATTGGGAATGGGTGATGGGTTCACCATCTCCACTTAAACTTTTCTAATCATATCCACATGAGGAATACCATCCTCTAAATACTCTTCAGAAACGGGTTCAAATCCAAAAGAACCATAAAACTTTTTTAAGTAGGACTGGGCACCTATCTGGATATCTTGTGCATCAAATTCTTCTTCTATTTTTTCTATTGCTAAATCAAGTAAAATTCGACCTAACCCATCTTTTCGACTGTCTTGATGTACAGCAACGCGTCCAATTGATATTTCTTTATAACTCAAACCTGGAGGAACAATTCGAGCATAAGCAATTACTTTACCGTGCTGTGTAGCAAATACATGCAAACAATTTTTATCTTTCCCATCTAATTCGGGATAGGGGCAATTTTGTTCAACCACAAAGATATTCGTACGCAATTGTAAGATATCATACAATTCTTCTACAGTTAATTCTTCAAATGCTTTCGTATGCCAATGGATGCTATTCATAATCTTCTAAATTTGAAACAAAAGTAAAAAAATATCGATTGGTTTACCTCTTCTTTTTTTACAATTTAAGATCTGTTATCAGTAAAAAAACAGTTACAGCAAAAGCATTATTTAAAACGTGGAACAGGTATCCATACCAAAAGCCAAAGCGCATACGCAAGTATCCCATTCCGAGGCCTAAAATCAATTGAGGAAGTGTTATAATAGGGGTCAACAGAATTACTTTTAAAGGAAATTCTTCAAAGTTAAAAATGTGGATGAGTGCAAAAGCAACAGAAAAGATATAAAACACCCAGGAAAAATGAGTATTCCACCAAGACTTAACCGCATTTTGACGCTTTATACACAACAAAATAAACCCCAAAAGACCGACTGTAGCCACGCTACCTAAAACGAATAAACCTTGACTATTTTTAGCATCAAACAAATAAGAGGCTGCTTGTGTCATGTAAATTACAAAGGCTGTTACACCAATTAACACCGTTCGCAAACGGAAATGCAGGGCTAATCGGAAAGCAGTTTCTTCTAACAAAGGTCCGATCAATACCGCAAAAAAAACAAAACCCACTACTCCTATTTGGTTCATTACCTCTTCGAATCGATCATGTACAGGTACTTCAATCAGGGAGTCAATGAGTACTCCTCCAAAAATGATAAACAAGAATAGACAGCACCATAGTCTGAAGGTATAAAGTAATCGCTGGGGTACAGCTAGCGCTACTTCATTTGTACTCGGTTTACGCAAAAAAGAGAAAAAATCCTTTAGCAATTCATTCGTAGACATAATCTTTCATTTGTAGTGGAGTAAGATACAAAAAAAGGCTATTCCCAATGAATAACCTTTTTATTTTTTCGATTAAGCGCAGGCGCTTAATTCAACAAACTTTTCATTTTATCTGCTATTTCTGACCAAACTCGATGTTGACTTTCATGGGTTGCTGTTGCAATATTGGGTGAAAGTGAAAACGCTGGTTGCATCAGCACCTGAATCACTGGGTAAGGTTCCTCTTCAAAGCGATCTAGTCCCGCAAAGAGAATGGTTTCTTTATTTACCTCGTCTACAAGATCCACTTCATTAATTGCTTCTGGATACGCACAATTGACAATTCCGATTAGATTTTCGGCTTGTTCAAGCACCTCTTTATTAACGATATAGCGTTGAAAATATTTAGTATGAATAGTAATAAAATGAGCTTGTTTAGCCAGCTCCTCTAAAGAAATCGACTCCATATCCAAGGAAAACGAAAGTCCGTTAGGCAACGTTAGCGTTGTCTTTAGCTGAGGCACAGCAGGATCACAATAGATTACATGCATTCCTAGGCCTAAAGCCTTTTGAGCGACCAATTGACCTGCTTGATTCATACCGATAATCCCCAAGGTTTTACCAGATAACTCAATCCCCGAGCTATAGGATTGTTGTAAAGATTTAAACATCGTATCCCCTTCTAAGGGCATATTTCGATTGGCTTCTTGCAATAATCGCGTTCCACTAAACAAATGAGCAAATACCATTTCTGCTGTTGCATTAGCTAGCGCTTCTTCCGCCCATAGTACTGCAATACCATTACTTTTAATGTGGTCGATTAGCTCCAAATTGACAATAACCCCAGCAAAAACAATAGCCTTAAGGTGTTTCAACTCATCAATCATCGCTTTGTTTAATAGCGTTCCCTGCTGTACTAACAACACATCGATCTCATTTTTTTTGGTGTAGCTCACTAATTGCTCATGTGCTACACGTACTTCTTTTATTTCAAATCCGAAAGATTCTAATTCTTGTTTACTATGTTCGGGTATACCATCATTGGCTAATACTCTCATCCTTTTCTCTTTTAATACGTTAGACTAAAGTCTTCATTTGATGTAATACAGTGGTTAATGCTTCTACACTTTCCAAGGATACCGCATTATACAAAGAAGCACGGTATCCTCCTACCGAGCGATGTCCTTTGATATTAACAATCTGATTCTCCACACACAACTGATCAAAAAGACGATTCATTTGTTCTTCTTTGAATCGAAACGCTACATTCATTTTCGAACGATCTTCCTTAGCAGCTGTTCCCGATACGAAGTCTAACTCATCGATGACTTGATACAACAAAGCTGCTTTTTTATTGTTTACTTGTTCAATTGCTGCAACCCCTCCTTGTTGTTTAAGCCATCTTAAGTTTAACAAACACGTGTATACCGCAAATACATTAGCCGTATGATACAAGCTATCTTTGGCGATGTGTTCTTGGTAATCCAGGAGTTGAGGAATCACTCGTTTTGTTTTTCCGAGGATTTCTTCTTTGACGATAATCAAACTCACCCCTGCAGAACCAATATTTTTCTGTGCCCCTGCATAAATCAAATCCAGTTGATCATAGGCAAATTCACGGGAATAAATATCGGAGCTCATATCGCAGACTAAGGGTGCCTTTGTTTGAGGAATATCGTAAAATTGTGTACCATAAATGGTGTTATTCGAGGTAAAGTGAACGTAATCTACAGCCTCTTCTACGCGAATATTTTTAGGGATATACGAAAAGTTTCGATCCTCAGAACTAGCGACTACTTGTACTTCTCCAAGTAATTGCGCTTGTTCGATGGCTTTACTCGACCAAGTTCCCGTGTTGACGTAAGCGGCTTTTTGTTGCATCAAATTATAAGGTACACGCAAGAATTCCATGCTAGCTCCCCCCTGTAAAAACAAAGCGACATATCCCTTTTGATCCAGTCCCAATAGAGCTAAGCTCAATTGCCTCGCTTCTTCCAACACGGCTACAAATTCTTTACTTCGATGGGAAATCGACAAAATAGACATTCCCGTATTTTCAAAATTGAGAATTGCATGCGCCGCTTGTTCGTATACCGTTTGAGGCAACAAGCTGGGACCTGCACAAAAGTTATGTATGTCTTTCATGGTTTATAATTTTAGTAAAAAATCGAGTGTATCTACTTGATCCGCATAATCCCACAGTTGAGGATGTTGCGTTTGCCCAAATCCAATACTATCCGTGGTCAGTCCGTTGGAAACAATACACTGTATTTTTTCTTGATCTGCGCGTAATCGAGTAACCACCTCCTCAACAGTATCATAATACTCGTAGTATATCGATGAGATAGGCGAAGCATACGAAGAATCTTCTTTTATCGTTAAGAACCCATTATCTAGGAGTTGAAATTCACTCATCAAGAAAACGGCCTTGTTATAATCATAATTATTGGCATATCTCTCGTACATGATGACGTCTTTTTGGGCGTACATACCTTGAAAAAACGCATCAAAGTTATACCCTTTCGGCACAAATAGTTTGGATACATTTCGACATCCTAACCCGTAGTAAGTGAAGATATCTTTTCCCAATTCCGTTAATTGTTCAGGTGTTTCTTCCCCTGTGAGTAAGGCAACAGAATTTCTATTTTTTCGAATAATATGCGGAACAGCAGTAAAATAGTAGTCAAAGTAACGAGCCGTATTATTACTTCCTGTTGCAATGACCGCTTCAAATCCCTCCATTTTACCTTCGACAAAAAGCAGTCGATCAAGAAACTGTGGTTCTACGGTTTGTAAGTATTTCGCTAAGAAAGGTACTATTTTTTGATCGTTAGATGACAGTTTCACCAAGGCTATATTTCCAGAAATCAGAACAGCTACTAAATCGTGGAATCCCACCATCGGAATATTTCCAGCCAAGATTAACCCCACCTTTTTTAGCGGTTCTTTTGTAAAATCATAAGCAGAACACCATTGTGTTATATTAGCCGCTGTCAAGGCATCAGCCCAGGATTGTACAGCCACGAGTACTTGTTCTTTTACAAACCATCCGTTATAGTGAACAGCTGTTTCAATTAAATCTTCAAATGCGGAGAAAAAAGCATCATTATGTTCAACTTTTTCGCTTTTTACAAATTCATTGGTAGCAAATTGTCTTAAAAAATCTCCTAACGCTACGAATGCTTTTTTTTTAGCTTCTAAATCCATATTGATTTGTTTCTGAAATGTTTTGGGTGTAAATTTGTAGCAAAGTTAATACATATAAAACAAAATATAAGCTATGGCAATCATTATAACCGACGAATGCATAAATTGCGGTGCTTGTGAACCTGAGTGCCCAAACAATGCAATATACGAGGGAGCCGACGACTGGAGATATAAAGATGGTACAGCCTTAAGAGGTAGTGTAGTTTTACCTGATGGTACAGAAGTTGATGCAGATGCTGCTCAAGATCCTGTTTCAGATGAATTTTACTATATTGTTCCGTCAAAATGTACCGAATGTAAAGGTTTCCATGAAGAGCCTCAATGTGCCGCTGTTTGTCCTGTAGATTGTTGTATTCCAGACGACGATCATGTTGAAAGTGAAGAAACACTTTTAAATAGACAAGCATTCTTGCACAATCATTAATAATGTAGATCGAAAAAATCACAGTGATTCACTGAGATATTTCATAACGAAAAAGAGATTTGGGCCCTTTCCAAATCTCTTTTTTTTTATTGTCAAAAGGTGTTTTCAAAAGTAGATTGCTTTTTGTCAGCATCCCCCCTAAACAAACCCTATGCTCCTTTTTCTTTCTCGCCTTCCTAATGGGGCATGCGAATAATTGGTTTTAAGGTAATTCCTTTTTCCGAATCCTCTACTGCTTGATTAATCTGATTTAACTCATAGAACTTAATCATTTTATCGAAAGGAAACAATCCATCTACGTACAATTGAATCAATTTCGGAATAAACAAATCCGGAATACTATCTCCTTCAATGACAGACTTAATTGTCACCCCTAAAGAGAAGGGCAAATAATCAAGTTCTAATTTTCCTCCTGCTTTCATTACCCCTAACGTATATACCGTTCCATTTTTTTTCATGGCTTTCACTAATTCATTCATCACAGCATTTATTGCCGTTGTGTCTACGGCGTGATGTAAACCATTGGGCGCTAAATTCTCGCGAATATACTGAGCCACTTCTACTGTGTGCTTACTATTGATGGTATGTGTAGCCCCTAGTTCTTTAGCAAATGCTAATCGTTCATCATGAATATCGATAGCAATAATTTTAGCACAGCCCACCACTTTGGCAGCCATAATAGCTGCTAATCCAACTGGGCCAACTCCTGTAACTGCGATAGTATCACCGGCTTGGGGCTTGGCTACATTCAAAATTGTTCCTGCTCCCGTTTGGATTCCACATCCTAAAGGTCCTAAAAGCGCTAAATCTACCTCTTTAGGAACTTTGATTACACTACTTTCATTCGTTAAAGAATAGGTAGCAAAAGAAGATTGGTTAAAAAAGAAACCTCCTATCTCTTGATGTCCATCATGATATGCACAACTTCCATCAGGTCGATGTCCATTCAGATTCAAAGTAAAAAAATTTAAACAATACGAAGGATGCCCCGCCATACACTCCTCACAAACCCCACAGGATCCTGGAGCTAGAACCACGTGATCTCCTACGCTTACTTTTTTTACATTTGCTCCTACTTTTTCAACAATACCAGCGCCTTCATGTCCCAAAATGCTGGGAATTGGAAAAGACATATCTTGATTTGCTACAGCAAGATCAGTATGACAAATTCCCGTAGCTACAATTTTAACCAAAATTTCATCTGGTCTTGGATCTTCTAATTCTATCGTTTTTACATTAAACTTACTCTTTGGTTCTAACAGAACCGCTGCTGTTATCTTCCTTTTCATCATTTGTAGTTTTTAGTTTATTTTAGTTATTGAAGCATCAACCCTTAGCTATAACTCTATATCACACCTTTGTGTTTTATTTAAACTAGTTCATCCAATAAAAATGAAATACACCCTTGCTTCGAACAAGTCATACAATAAAAACGACATTTTTTTTTGACTAGGTATCAGTTGTGTTTAAGATATCAAACTTCAAGTTCGTTACAAGTAGGACTTTCTAGTATCCCTATATATCTAGTTTTAAATTCGATTGATCATCTCTTTCTAAGATAAAGAAAAACGAAGTGGGATCGTCTTTTTTATCCATTACTCCGAGTACTTTAGTATCGTCTATTTTCACAAATACATCGAGTACAGGTAATTCATCGTAAATCATCGTAGCACATAATCGCCCTCTATATTCTGTATTTCGAAGACGTGCTTTCGCTAATTTTGTTTTTTCTAAACCAACCGTTTTATCTTTTTGCTGTGATGAACTTGCAATGCGACCTGTGGGATTAACGGAGAAAATCTCCTTTTTATCTTCAGTAAAGAAAAGCAAAGGATGCACCTCTTCTCTATTTAAAAACATTTTCCCATACCATCCCGTACTCTCCAATTCTCCATCTAATTGATGTTCTGAATAAATAGAATACCCTTTCCATCGTCCAATCATAAAGTCAGCGGTTGCTGGTTCCAATGCGTCAAAGATTTGAAATGCATCTTTCGTACTAGCTTTTTTTTCTTTTAGTAGGGTATCAAGTTTCGCTTTCATATTTTTTATTTCTTTTAAATTTTAATTATTCACAACAATTAATCATAAATTTTAACACATAATTAAAACTTAAATCACTATTGTGTCCTAACAAAGATAAGAATCTCTTTTTATTTTTATTGCCCTAAATAGTGCATTCCTGGATTTAGGTTCTCCTATTTATTTCTTTTACTTCTAGAAAAGCTATAAAAACACGACTAATTAAATATATAATTGAAGCAATACAGCGGTAAAAAATAACCCTATCTATTTTTAAAAAGTCGATTCAACGTATTGCGATGAATACCCAAATAGGATGCTATATAGGAATATGGAAAAAAATGGAATACTTTGGAATAATAGTATCGAAATTTGTCGATTTTAATTTGATTGGAATCTTCTTGTAGGATTTCAATTTTATTGATTGCGTTTTTGATGTTGTACTTAGCGATTACACTTTCAATTTGGGCAAAAACGGGAAATTGTCCATATAAAGCACGAACCTCTTTCAAATTGACCAAATAAAGGATGCATTTTTCATGACATTTGATATACACCTTGGAAGGTTCGTTTTTATGATAACTTTTATAATCTACAACAACGGCATGTTCTACGGGATAGTAAAAATCATGTACTTTCTCACTTCCATCATCATGAAGTGAATAGGCATATAAAGCACCTTCGGTAACAATCCCCATGTGTGTACTCCATTGTCCAAATTCTTGAAAAAAGTCCCCTTTTTGAAGTTCTACCGCTACCATTATTTGCTTTAAGCGCGCTATTTCTTCCTGATTTATCCTTACACTTTGAGTTTCCAGTCCAGAGATTATATCATAGAATGCCATAAAAAAAACTCTTTATTTTGTTATAAATTACTCTAATGTACAAATTGTATCTACTAAAAACACAGGAAATACAGCTCTTTTTTCTATTTCAGTACACTTTTTTTTCATGCCTGACATTTCGTCCATATACCAACATAGTTTGCTTTACATTTTGTTTACTTCACTTTCATCTAGGGTGTTCAATTTAAAAACGAAAATATATAAACTTCTCTTGATGCCTTATTTTTTGTCTGGCTATTGAGGATAAAAAAAAGACTTGCCACACGGTCAAGTCTTTTTTTTACATTTTTTTTATTCGTTATTTTTTATTGCGATGTTGATTGATACTCTTGTAAATTTCTACTGTTTTCATTGTCGTATAGGATTGCATTTTATGTTGTAAATACAACGCATGACTGGAAGAATTGTCTCCCACTTGTAGTTTTCTTTTTTCTGTTCCTTCCCAGGTATAATAATACGGTTGATTATTTTCAATAGCTACTGCTCCTTTATCATCAGCAATAAAGTTATAATCGTTTAACGCAAATCGATGTTCCACAGTCGGGTCAAATAGATTATCTCCTGTATAGAAATAAGATGCATCGGACAGGGCTAAATTGAAAATCGTTGGAAAAATATCTTTGTGTGAAGCCAAAACAGTTTCATCAAAAAAGGCTGGTTTATATTTCTCTGGGATATACATTAAAATTGGAACACTTCTCTTCAAGAATCCTTCCTCTGGGGTATATTCAAAGACCTGACGAATATTGTGGTCCCCAGAGGCAACAATAATGGTATTTTCACCAAGAGGAGAATTTCGAATTTCTTTAATGAAGCGCGCCAATTCTGAAGCCGCATATTGATGGGAGTAAAAGTTAGCATACGCTGTTTTTTCATCAACGCGAATCTTCTTCTTCATATCCTCACTCATTTTAATGGGTTGCTTTTTATAATAGGAAGGCACTTCAAAAGGAGTGTGATTACTAATAGTCAAACCGAAAATAAAGGTAGGCATAGTGGATTCCTTCAGTGTTTCTCTGATGTAGTCAAAGAGATACCCGTCGTGAACGCCCCATGCAAATTCTTCAGCAGCAGAGAATTTCTCTTGGATGAAATTTTTCCCCTGAATCACATCAAACTTTTGCTTCTTAATCATGTTGTCAATATTTCTCCATGAAATACTAGCGCCTGTTAAGAAATACGTTTCATATCCACTTTGTTTAAAAGGCAAGGCGATCGAGCTTGAAAAAGGCGTATCGAAGTAAACTGACTGAGAAATAATCGTTTTGGGCGTACCCAAGATAAAATCTTCCAGCGTTTGAATTGTTCCGTTATACGCTGATAAGCTATTTTTAAAATAGTATAGATTAGGTAATTCCTTACTTAAATCCCCGAGTAAGTTTAATGTTTCGTTATTCAAATCAAAATAGTGATTGCTCATACTTTCCATTTGAAGAAAGACCACATTGGGTGGATTTTGTACTAAAAACTCGTTGTGCTTGGTTCGAGTAAATAAGTTAGCATCAAACAATTCTCTTTCACTTCCTTCTTGGTAACTTCGTTGTACCTCTTCCACACTCGCAAAACCGTTGGCTTGTAATTCACGTTCAATATCTGGATTAATGGCGTTTTCTTTTCGCTCTGAATTCGCGAACTTCAAGGAATACAACGCATTATAACACAAGGAATTAACAAATTCATTTTTGGAAATATTGGTATGTTCTCTTCTCAAAGTAAAAACGCCAACACTTCCTCTCATTCCAATAAAAAACAAAGGAAAAATCAATAATCCAATCAAGCTATAGTATTTTGCACGAGATACAGCAGGTTTCATCATCTTCTGCTGGATACGCTTGCTCCAGAATAGCCATGCTATGATCACAGCGGCATACACCAAAGCAATAGAGAATAACGGATAGTCCGTCCAAACGGAAGTCAATACCGCTTGCGTATCGTCATTAAAAATTCCGAAAAACAACAAGTTGATATGCGATTGAAAAAACTGATAAAAAAAGTAATCAATACTAATCAGCGTCAAAAAGACAATTGCTACAAATAGCAAATAGTAGCGGGCAAAAGTAGTATACCATCGACTAAAGCCTCCTTCATTTTTTCTGGGGATAAACAAGGACGCCAACCAAAAAAGAACCAAGGGCAAAAAACCATAACAAATAGCTGATACGTCAAAACGGGCCCCTACAACAAATGCCTCTACAATCTTTCCCTTTTCATTTTCAAAAATATCAGAAGCGCCATAACTCAAAAGAAAAACGAAACGTCCTAGTGTAAACAATAGAACAAAAAACAAAAAATAGCACAGTCCATTCCAGACTGTTTTTCTAAAAAGCGTGAGATTCATACCTTATTTTTGAGATATTTTGTCCGCAAAAGTAAGAATTTAATCACAGTTCATTCTGTTCTTGACAAAGAAATACCGACTCTTTATCACAAATCTACCACTGCTTCTTCAAAATAAGTATACAAAATAGATGCGAATTCTTTTCTCTTCCCCTCTTATAGTTAAACAACATACATGTAACCCAAAAAAATAACTAGAATTAGGGATTTCGCATGTTGCGAAAATAAATGAATTTTGACTCAAGTAAGATAAAGTAAAAAATTGCGCTGAAAAAAACTATATTATTACTTACAATTTTGTTCTTAATCGCTCGTAGTTTACTAGGAGCGATTTTTTTTTATTTAAACAAAATCCCCCCCTTATCCAATTCTTCCTATTTAGGGAAGAAATAAGGTTATTTTAGGCCATTTTCCTTCCTTTCAAAAGCAATAAACAACAAAATATCAAGTAGTTATATAGTATTGATTTTAGCTTTGTTTGATAGTTGTTCGATAATTGTTCGGCAAAACAGCGGTTTTACAAAGCTCCAAGCTACTTTTACCAAACAAAACTAAAACGAAACCCAAACAAACCCCAATTAAATCAGCCCCCAACCTCACCCAATCTCACCCAATCTCACCCAATCTCACCCAATCTCACTCAATCTCACTCAATCTCACTCACCCTAAAAACCCTAAAAGTAGGGATACCATCCCTCAACAATTTACAGTACTTTTATCCAAACAAACAAGTATTACACGGACTTAGTTGGCATTGCTTTTGTGCAAAATCTGCAGTTGGGTGCTACAGAAGCCTTAATCGATTTCTTACGTCCGTATACTTCTTTATTAATCATAGATTTAGACCAAAAAAAATGCCCATACTATGAAAGTATTTTATCTTTCTTTTTTCGTCCTGACGCTCATGGGATGTAGTTCCTCTCCATTGACGCTTACCCCCACGCAATACAGCTATAGTGGAAAAGAACGAACCCGACAAGTTGATCCAGAAAACCTACCTTTAGAACCTAGTATTCGCTTACGCGAAATCCAATCTTCGTTTTGGGGACGCCAAGCTATTATCGAGGTTCAAGGGTGGTATAGTTCATCAGGGCTTCGCGCTAGAAAATTAGGTCGCATTGATATGACACAAGAGATAGAGGAAAATCAATTAATATTAACCTATTATGTGGCGCCAAAAGGGGGATTTGGAAAAGAAGGCAATCTAATCTACGGTTATAATTACCACCAAACAACTCGTATTAAAATTCCAAAAGAAGTGAAACAATTACAGGTCAAACTGATTGAACAAAATGCCAACAAACAAGAGATTTTAACTTTTAAATCAACCCTATCATTGGTTGATGAATAGTGACATACCTTTTCGTTATCTAGCCTATCCCCTATCAAAGTGCATAAGAATAGGATAACGACTTTTCATTTTAAGCATAATGAAATTTAATGGAGTAAAAGACAAGAGAATACCTTTGATTTTTTATTTTTTTAACTATCTTCACCATAATCATAACTCAATCAATATGAAGCCTTACATATTCAGATTAAACTATTCTTTATTGACGTATTGTCTTACAGCACTCCTAGGAGTACTACTCTTTTTTTACAGCGGTGCAGACGCTCGATACATGTACATTTTACTCTCACTCGCCTTTATATTTAACATCTCTTCGAGCTGTTTCAATGCGCTAACATTTAAGAAATATCACTCGGTTTTATGGCCTTTCTTTTTCAATATCTTTTTACTCCTCCTATTTATCCTCTTTAATGGAGGTATAGGTAATGTTTCTTTTTTCGGATCTAATACCAGTGCATTTACGCTATTTCTCATTACTATGGGATTTAATTCTCATTGGTATATGTTGGTAGAATCAGTTACCTTATCCGATTTTACATTTTTGCTTATCAATGTCCTGCTCTCCTTTATTATTCCAAGCGTAGGCTATAGTATTGGGTATCTCTATACTAGTAAAGTTAAGCAAAATGAAACGTCAACTTGTTCTAATTCAAACTAGAACTAGCGCACATGTAGAAAATCATATTTTCTATTTTAAAACCAGGCAAAAGTAACAGTAGCCAAGGCGGGACATACTAACAAAAAAAGCGCGACTCTAACTAAATCGCACTTTTTTTCTTATCCTTTATAGCGTTCAAAAGACTGCCAATATTTGTCTTTGTAAATGACATAATCAACACTGAAAGCATCGGCATATTTTTTCTTCATCTCATCAATTGCACGAGCAGGTGCTCTAAAATCTTTACAAGCAAAGAAGATATCGCGATTGCCATCGACTGTTTCACGTCCTAAATTCAAATACCCTTGTTCATCTGGTAAAAGTTCAACTAACTCATCTTCTACTTGATTCAACAATTGATAGGTAGTTTCATCTGGAAATCCGTTTTGATTGGCTTTAAAGGCGATCTCTACGCGTACAACCCACGGATGTGAGGCTTTGGCATCCCAGTCCAATAAGGTACGATTTATCATCGCAAGTAAGGGCATACCATTGTCTAACGTTGCTTCCAGTCCCACATAAGCATCATTTTCTGTATTATAGCGGGTTCCTTCATATTTTTCAACACATTCTTTTTCTCTCCACACCAAGTAATCCTTGAGTTTTAAGATGGATATCAATTCGCCTTCCGCTTGTTCAGGTCCTACTACTTTGAGACTATCAATAGAAGTAATAGCATTTAATTCACCTAGAAAATTATCTAAAAAGATAAATACACCATTGGTAATCATTTGTTTATCATTTTCTGTAAAATCATCGTACACGATAACCAAATCCACTTCATCGGGATACTGAGGGTGTTCAATAGCGGAAAAATGGATTTTCTCCTTTGAAAATTCATAATTATTCATGCGGATATTAAAGCGATTGATGTCTACAGCAGGTTTTAAGGCCGTAAATTTCCAATGCGATAATTGTGGAGCTGCATGTACCAAGTCTTCGATAAAAGCGATATCCTTCACTGCACCATCGGGTGTAAAAATCAACTCGGCTACCGTCTCATCCATCATTCCTGAAAGGAAGTAAATCCCTTCTCTTAATTCTTTTAATCTTGGAGCCAAGCGATCAAAGAATTGTTCTTCTATGCGCTCATGTCCTTTTACTACCTTATAAAAGGTTTGTTCATTTTCTTGAAACCACGCCCAGAACTCAGCTAGCGTGTGAATTGGTTTTTCTTTTTTAGCAAAAATATTTTTTAATATACTCATAAAACTAGTGGTATAAAACCTTACTGATACTGTATCAACAAGGTAGGGTTATGATTCTATTCTAGCTTGTATGGCTTCTAACCACACGTGAGGTTGATTAACTACAAATGTAAACGTCATTCCTCCTTGGGTTTGAATCAAGAGACCGCGATTGTACAAGCCCAAAAAGGAATAATATTGAATCTTTTTAATATTCCTCCAGTCTACAGCCCACGTACTTGATACAAAGGCTTTAGTATCGGGTTCAAAACATAACTGTTTATCCGTAGCATATAATACCCCAACTACAGTAGATGTTTTGATCAATTGATGCGCTACTCCATAGAAAGCAACGGATTGATTGTCCCCCCCCTCAAAAGCAAGCTTTTTTTTCTTGATTTGTAGTTTAAAGAAAATAAACCACCAAAACACAGCAAAAAAAGTTGTTTGAAACAGTAATCTTACTGGTTGTATTGCTTCGCCATCAGCCAATTGAAACAAACAATGAACTCCCGCATAGCTTACTCCCGTAATTAAACTGAGGTACACCTGATACTTGGGCTCTATGGCTATGGTATTTCCTCCTATTTTCTATTTTACAACTTCTCTAATTGGCTTAAAGATACCAAAAATAAAAGGGCATGTTCCTTTCTTAGGACTGTTTCTTCACTTTCGCCTTAATAAATTCGAAAATAATCGGTAAAATAGAAATAAAGATAATGAGTAGTGCAATTTTGGAAAAGTTGTCTTTTACAATGGGTAAGTTTCCTAAGAAATATCCAGCTAGGGTTAACCCGACAACCCACACAATTCCACCAATCACATTATAAGTCATAAATACCTTATAACGCATGCTTCCTACTCCTGCAACAAAAGGTGCTAAGGTGCGGACAATTGGTATAAATCGCGCAATGACAATGGTACGTTCCCCATATTTTTCGTAAAAGGCATGGGTTTTATCTAGGTGTTCTTCTTTAATCACTTGCTTGCCAAATAAGCGAATATGCGTCATGCGCATGCCTACTTTTCTTCCAATATAATAATTGAGAGAATCTCCTGAAATAGCAGCAATTAGGAGCAAGATAATTGCTAGGGTAATATCTAATTCGGACGATTGAGCCACAAGCATGCCCGTTGCAAAGAGCAGTGAATCCCCTGGTAAGAAAGGCATAATCACCAATCCCGTTTCTACGAAGATGATTAAAAATAAAATTGCGTAAATCCACGCGCCATAATTCGCAATCAGCGTATGTAAGTATTGGTCTATGTGAAAGATAAAATCTAATAACTCCATATGTTCTGTAAGTGAGTGTAAATTGATCGATTTAGTTTGTCTCACAAAGATGTAAAGATTATTCTAATTTGAAAGAAAAAAATTATGCATTTATGAAAATGAAATTTTACATCTAACTTTAGCATCTCTATACAAAAATGGTCTGTTTTTTGTATTTTTATCTTGTATTATAAATTGAAATTACACCACCTTAAAATAGATAAATACCATAGGCATTTTACTTTGGCAACTATTCTTACTTTTTATCTTTATTTTTATGTTTTACAACTTTTACTTGCTGGGTCAATCTGGTTACTCCGGGCAACAAAAAGTACTGTATAGCTTGCTCATCTTATTTTTACCGCTTTTTGGAAGTCTCATTTATTTCTTTTTTTTCCGCAAAGAAGGGAGAAAAACAACTTATAGAGTGAAGTGAAAAAAGTTTTTTTATGCAATAGCTATCGTTGATTGAGAAAAATTAAATATTTTTATCCTTCTAATAGGAGCTTAAAACCAACATTATGCAACTGTACAACACATTATTACTGACAACTACAGGAACAACCCTCGTCTCATTACAGACGATTACGGTTATGTTACACCTGTGCTTTTGGGTTGCTTTTTTGGTTATTCTCCTGCGCTTTTGTCGCGATTATTTCCTTTATAAACATCGCTTTTCCCAAGCGATACAAAGGCGTACAGCTCCTTTGATTGTATTGGCTATTGCTTATGCCGTAATCATGTTTTCGATTTATTTTTTGTGGTAAGTGGTGAGGATTGTAGGAGGCTTTTTTGTTGGTTACTTTTTTGCTCGTGTAAGCAATAATTAAAAAGAGTATCTTTTTGGGGTGAGGTTTGGTGAGAATTTGGTGAGGTTTGTTTAATCTCTTCTTTTATAAGAAAATCATGCAGTGTGAAAAGTAGTTTTATCGAAAGCCAAAGAACAAAGAACAAAGAACAAAAGCCAAACAACAAAAAAAGACGAATCTCCATTCGCCCTTTTTTATTTATTTGATATTCAAAGTTTTCCACTCTTTATTTACTCTTCTTCATCCTCTTCGTAAAAATCAAGCCATTCTACATCTTCGGTCATTGTTTTTTCTACAAACATATCCAGTTGTTCAACGTAATCCGTAGCAAAGTACACGCGTTGTGTTTTTCCAATACTTTCAGATAAGCGATACAAACGCGGTTCATGTCTGTTTCTCAATTGTTGATCAACATCATCAATGATATACATTTTGAGCTGATTCACATCAAATCCAGCCCCGCTAAACATTAAATTTAATCGTTCTGCCGTTCCAATCAAGATATCATTACCCAATGACATTTGATTTTTATCATCATCTAAATCGGTATAATCGTGTACACCGAATACACGGATATCCATTTTAGACCCTAGTTGATTGAATTCTTCCACCAAGCGTTCTACTTCAAATTTATCTTTTACTACGATTAAAACACGTGTAGAGATCATATCATCTACTGGTGCTTCTACGCGTTGCAAAGCTGCAATAAGTAGGGCTGTTGTTTTTCCTTCTTCTTTGGGTGCAAGCAAGACAAAATCCTGTCCACTTTTGATTCGCCCAAAGGTAGATTTCTGTAAGATTGTTGGTTCTTCAAATCCTTGTTGACTCAAGTTTTGTTGTAAAACCGGGTGTATTTTTTTTAATTTCATATTATTTTGTAGCAAATAGCTTTACGTCTTCTAATGTTACTTCGTTTCCTCCTAAAATAATCAATCGTTCAATGACATTGCGCAGCTCTCGGATGTTTCCACTCCAATCGTACTGTTGCAAAAGCGCTATAGCTTCTGCCGTAAATTTCTTAGGTGCTGTTCCTTGTTCTGCGGCAATTTGTTTGACAAAATGATGCAACAACAAAGGTATATCATCTCTGCGGTCATTCAAAGCAGGTACTTTGATTAAGATAACTGCTAATCGATGGTATAAATCTTCTCTAAAACGACCTTCTTCAATTTCCTTGCGCAAATCTTTATTCGTAGCGGCCAATACGCGAACGTCAATCTTCTGATCTTTCTCTGCTCCCACGCGAGTAATAACATTTTCTTGTAGCGCGCGCAATACTTTAGCTTGAGCAGGTAAGCTCATATCGCCAATTTCATCTAAAAAGATGGTTCCTTTATCTGCCAATTCAAACTTTCCTGGACGATCTTTTACCGCAGAAGTAAAGGCCCCTTTAACATGTCCAAACAATTCACTTTCGATGAGTTCAGCTGGAATTGCTGCACAGTTTACCTCAATCAATGGTTTTACAGCTCGCGGACTTTGTGCGTGAATCTGATGAGCAACCAATTCTTTTCCTGTTCCATTTGGTCCCGTAATTAATACACGAGCTTCTGTGGGTGCCACCTTTTCAATCATCGCACTAATTTGTTGAATCGATTCGTTTGCGCCAATAATTTCGTATTTTTTAGAAACTTTTTTCTTTAGAATAGTGTTTTCAACAACCAATTGACTCTTGTCTAGAGCGTTGCGAACGGTGGTCAATAAGCGGTTTAAATCCGGTGGCTTAGAAATATAATCAAAAGCCCCTAATTTCATTGTATTAATAGCCGTTTCCAAATCACCATGTCCCGAAATCATCACAAAAATAGTTTCTGGCTTGATTTTTTTAGCCTCAACAAGCAATTCTTCTCCACTCATTTTCGGCATTTTAATATCCGAAATGACCAAATCATACTCTTCTTGAGCAATCATTTTCAATCCTTCTTCTCCATCAGCTGCTGCATCTACTTTATACAAAGGAGATTCATCTTCTAATATGCGTACTAAAACGCGGCGAATCGCAGCTTCATCCTCTACGATTAGTATTTTAGATTCTTTACTCATACTCTTATGCTTTAGCACTACTGATTAATACTTCAACCATTTATACAGTTCTTTCCATGATGGGCGCTTGCCATACATCAAAATACCAATGCGGTAAATTTTTGCAGCCAACCATACCGTTAAGATAAAAGTGGCAAACAACAAGACTATCGACACAATAATTTGCCAAATCGGCACACCGAAAGGAATACGCATCAACATCACGATTGGAGAAGTAAATGGAATCATCGAAAACACAGTAGCCACAGTTCCGTGTGGGTCTTTGATTACCGTAAAGAAACCGATATACACGCCTAGCATCAACGGTAGCATTACCGGGAATAAGAACTGCTGTGTATCTGTTTCATTATCTACAGCAGCCCCAATAGCTGCGTATAGGGAACTATATAGGAAATACCCTCCAATAAAGAAAATAATAAAATAGATAAACCAAGATAATAAGGGTAAACTCATAATCTCCGTCATATAGTTCTGGATATCGCTCATCACACTTGGATCCATCGTTGTGGCCATTTGTGCAGCTTCCATATTTGCTGCTCCAGCATTCAATCCGAAAACAGAGGTAGCCACCAGCATCAGAATACCACCAACAACTCCCCAAATTAAGAATTGTAACAACCCCGCCATAGAGGTACCGATGATTTTCCCCATCATCAATTGAAAAGGTTTTACCGAAGAAATAATCACCTCAATGATTCGATTGGTTTTCTCTTCAATAACAGAACGCATCACCATATTACCATAAATAATAATAAACATCATGATGCAATAACCAAATATTGATCCGATAAAAATCTTAATCTCATTTAATCCTTTTACCGTTTGTTCTCCAGAAGCTTTTTCTAAATGTAAATTTACTTCCGCCTGATTTTCTTTGATAATCTGAGGATCAATTCCTTTTGCAATTAAATTTAAACTCGAGACTTTATTCTCAATCGTCGATTCGATTTTACTGATAAATGCAATCCCTGGACTTTCATTAGAGATATAATAAATCGAATTTTCATAGGCCGTGACTTGTTCTTGCTTGGGAATGTATAACAACCCATCGTATTTTTCTGCCAAAACACTATCTTTTAGAATAGCAATCGGTACAGCGGACAAATCTTGGTAGTCGTATTCTTCGGAACTCTCAAAGTCCGCGCTGAATATTCCACTTTCATCGTGAATTGCGATTACTTTGGTGGTAGACTTCATCGTACTTAAATACCCAATAAGTACAGCAACAGCCACGAAGAAAAGAGGAGCTAAAAACGTCATAACAATAAATGCCTTATTACGCGCTTTTGCGATAAACTCTCTTTTTATAATTAGTTTTAAAACACTCATACCTATTTACTTACAGTTTGAATAAAAATATCATTTGCCGTTGGCAGTTTCTCAACAAAATGGGTGACTTGACCATTGTTGGACAAAATGTGTAACAACTCATTAGGCAGAGCTTGCCCTAAATCAATTTCCAATTGCAATTCATCATTTAACGATTTAAATGAGGTAGGTTGAACGGTAAATTTTTGAGCTAATTCAAACATTAATCGATGTACATCACTAGATAGAATCCCCACTTGGTATAGATTGGTGCGGAAATCTCTTTTCACGTCAACTAAGCGTCCTTCAATTAACTTATTGGATTTGTGAATCAGAGCAATATAATCACACATTTCTTCCACACTTTCCATACGGTGGGTAGAAAAGATAATGGTTGCTCCTTTTTCTTTAAGTTCTAAAATTTCATCCTTAATAATATTGGCATTCACAGGGTCAAAGCCAGAAAAAGGTTCATCAAAAATCAACAACTTAGGTTTGTGAAGTACCGTCACCACAAATTGAATTTTTTGTGCCATTCCTTTGGATAGCTCTTGAATCTTTTTATCCCACCAACCTTTGATATCCAGTTTATCAAACCAATAATCCAATTGTTCTTTCGCTTCAGCTTTACTCAACCCTTTCAATTGAGCTAAATATAGCGCTTGTTCTCCTACTTTCATGGTTTTATACAGCCCTCTTTCTTCGGGCATATACCCTATGTCTTTAATGTGATAAGGGCTTAAAGGCTGACCATCGAGAATAATCTGCCCTTGATCAGGATAGGTGATTTGATTTATAATCCGAATTAGGGATGTTTTCCCTGCCCCGTTTGGGCCAAGTAAGCCGTAAATAGATCCTTTCGGTACGGCCAGTGAAACATTATTTAAAGCTATTTTATCAGAATATCTTTTTTCAACATTTTTAACTTCTAAGATAGGTTGCATCAATCGATCTTTTATATTTCTTGTAAAAATAAATCATTTATTTCAACTTGCGAAGAGCAAGGGATATTTTGATTACGAATAGGCATAAAAAAACCCAACCTCATATTGCTATAAGGTTGGGAAAAATTGCTATGAAAAAGAAAATCCACTGTTTAATAAGTGTGCATCAAATGTATGATAACTTTTCTAATTATGAAAACATTTCTTTGACTTTTTCGAAAAAAGATTTATCTCCCTTACCAGGAGTAGGTTTAAAGTTGCCATCTTCTTGCATTTTTTCGAAAAACTCTTTCTGTTCTTTTGTCAGTTTTTTTGGTGTCCAAACGTTGATATGAACGAGTAAATCACCACTGCCATAACTATTTAGATGTGGCAATCCTTTTCCTCTTAGACGAAGTATTTTACCTGACTGGATTCCTTCTTCTAATTTAATGCGCACATTTCCTGTTACAGTGTAAATTTCTTTATTTCCACCTAAGGCAGCTTCCGAGAAGCTAATATAAAGGTCATAATGTAGATTATCTCCTTCTCTTTTTAGTGTCTCGTGTTCTAATTCTTCGACCACCACTAATAAATCGCCAGGAACACTATTATTTCCTGGTGCTTCATTTCCTTTACCTGCCACTTTCAATTGCATGCCTTCTGCCACGCCTGCAGGAATTTTGATTGAAACGGTTTCTTCTTGTAGAATCATCCCTTCTGCGTCCGATCCTGTTGGTTTTTGGTCAATCATCTGCCCCGACCCTTGACACGTATGACAAGGTGACGCCGTTTGCATACGACCAAATACCGTATTGGCTATTTTCGTTACTTGTCCTGTTCCATTACACGTTGAACACGTTTTATAGGTAACGCCTGCTGCTTTGATTTTGCGTTTTACTTTAACTTTCTTCTCTACGCCATTAGCGATATCTTCTAAAGTTAATTTTACTTTAATACGCAAGCTAGTTCCTTTGGCTCTGCGTTGACCTCCGCCACCGCCAAAACCACCAAATCCGCCGAAACCACCGCCGCCGAACGCACTACCGAAAATATCTCCGAACTGACTGAAGATATCATCCATGTTCATATGACTTCCACCATATCCTCCGCCACCTTCAAATGCAGCATGTCCATATTGATCGTAACGCGCTTTTTTATCCGCATCACTCAACACTTCATATGCTTCTGCAGCTTCTTTGAATTTCTCCTCTGCTTCTTTATCCCCTGGATTTTTATCTGGGTGAAATTCAATCGCTTTTTTGCGGTATGCCTTCTTAATAGTAGCAGCATCTGCTCCTTTGTCAATACCTAATATTTCGTAATAATCTTTCTTCATTTAGATTCTGAGTTTCTATTAATAAATTGGTCCAATCCTTTGTGTTATTGACCAATAACAACCTTTGGAAAACGAATAATCTTATCTCCCAATTTATACCCTTTTTCAACTACATCCACCACTTTGCCTTTTAGGTCATCACCTGCTGGAATTTGTGTAATTGCTTCCGATAAATCTGCATTGAAAACATCTCCGCTTTGGATGACTACTTCTTCCAATCCTTTTGCTCCCAACGTGTCAATTAATTTAGATGAAATTAAGCGAACTCCAGTTAAATGATCACTCTCTCCTTGTTTTTCTAATTCAGCTAACGCACGTCCGAAATCATCTAAAATCGGTAGCATGGCTGACATAACTTCTTCATTGGCTGTTTTAAACAACTCTAAACGCTCCTTAGAAGTACGTCGTTTATAGTTCTCAAACTCTGCAAATAAGCGCAAATACTTGTCTTTTTCTTCCGCTAATTTAGCATTTAACGTATCTTCTACAGACTCCGTCGTGTCAGTTGTAGCCTGCGTTTCTTGCGTATTCGATGTGTTCACATCCACCTCTTCCTTATTTATATCTTTATTTTCCATACTAATAGCATACAATTTATGTTGCTTTCTCTTCATCAAATCCTTTGCCAAGTATAGATTTATGTCATAATGACAGTTTTTGAAAAGGGGTTAACCGTTAACCGTTAACTATCAACCGTACAATGCAGAAAATGCTTGAGGAAGTGTTGGGAATTCAAATTGAAAATCCAATTCTAGCAAGCGCTGACAACGAATCTGTTGTCCTTCTGTTACCAGCATGGCCTTTTCACCTAAAACAAGGCGAAGCACCCCAGCGGGTACAGCTGGTAACAACATCTTGCGGTGGAGTGCCTGAGCGAGTAGTTTTGTAAATTGCTTATTCGTTTCTGGATTTGGGGCTACTGCATTAAATGCGCCAGCAAGGTGGCGTTGTTTAACGAAGAGAAAAATGCGGACTAAATCCTGCAAGTGTATCCAGGAATAGTACTGTTTTCCAGAACCTAAAGGAGAAGCTAAATAGTAGTTCGCCATTTGTTCGATATGAGGCAAGGCTCCTCCTTCTCGAGCGAGTACCAATCCGATACGCAAAAGAGCCACTTGAATCCCTAAGTCAACAAATCGCCTATTTTCACCTTCCCATTGTTGAACCACCTGACCTAAGAAATTCGTTGCAGGCGTATAGTGCTCTTCTGTTTGAACCTCTGCCAAAGTATCATATATACCTACTGCAGAAGCACAAATAATCTGTTTCACTTGGTGGGGATAGGTACTTAAGAGTTGATATAACGTTTGAGAAGCCTCTACCCGACTACGCACAATCAGCTGTTTACCTTGTTTAGACCAAGAACCACTAATGGAACTACCAGCCAAGTGAATAATGACTTCTACTCCAGTTAAGCAATTGGGATCGATTTCACGGGTTTGGGGATTCCAATAATACCCTTGACAACCGGGTATGGCATTTCGTTTATTTTTAGCTGTAGTCAAGAATACAACCTCCTCTCCTTCCGCTTTTAATTGCTTCAGTAATGCTCTTCCTACTAATCCTGTTGCTCCTGTAACTAAAACACGCATAATCAACTCTTTATTTCTTGGTGCGAACTTTTAAGGTCCACTCAAAATTAAAAACAGAAACCTCATCGCCTTTTTCATCAACGCCAATTGATTTCATCCAGATTGTCACACCTTCTTGGGTATCAATCGTCTTTTGAATAGCTTCATCCAACAAATGTCCATCCACACAAGTAAACGAAATCTTACCCGTTGCTTTTTTTACAAAAACAGAATTATTTTGCGCCACTAACATTGAAATACGGGCACCACTGTCGTGAATTTTCTTCATCACTAAAGCTCCCGTAGACAACTCGGCCGCCATAGCTTGTACAGCAAAATACATCGAACGAAAGGGATTTTGATTCGCCCATTTATGTCGTACCGTTGTTGTGGCTGTAGTATCAGAAATACTTCTTAATCGCACGCCTGTCCAATAGGCCGAAGGTAACTTGAAGAATAAAAATTTATTAATCGATGAAACAGAAAATTCCATAATATGACTCTTTTAATTCCCCCTAAATATACGAATTTATACTATTGCATCAATCCTTCCGTAAAATATAAACACCGCTTTTCTTCTTTATCCCCTTCTCATGAACACTAAACAGCTCTTAACAAATCAGCACACAAAAAAACAACAAACAACTGAAAATAAACCAATTGACTATTAAAAACATATAAACACCAACACTTTATTTGTTAAATTAAAGTTAATAATAAGTACTTTGTTATACATAGTACATGCTTTTAGCTATATCTTTGCATAAGATAAATCATTGAACCTATGAATAGTGAAAATACAAAAGCTCAAATGCGCAAGGGTATCTTGGAGTTCTGTATTCTATCCATTCTAAAAGAGCGCGATTATTATACCTCTGAAATACTCGAGGAACTTAAAAAAGTAAAGCTTTTAGTGGTAGAAGGAACAGTATATCCTTTATTAACAAGACTCAAGAATGGGGATTTGTTAAGCTATCGATGGGAGGAGTCTAATGCTGGTCCACCGAGAAAATATTACAAACTAACAGAGAAAGGCGAATTATTTTTAGCCGAACTATCAGAAACCTGGGAAGAATTAGCGAATGCTGTTCAAGAAATAACCACAAAAACGCAAGACAATGAATAGAACCTTAACAATAAATATTGGTGGTTTAGTTTTTCACATTGAAGAGCAAGCCTTCCAACGTTTGGATCAATACATCAAAGCGATTCGCCGATCCATTCCAATTGAAGAACAAGATGAAGTGGTTCAAGACATTGAATTGCGCATTGCGGAGATATTCAATTCCAAAATAACCCCAACCAAACAAGTGATTACTTCAGAGGATGTGGAGGAAGTGATTCAAATCATGGGTCGTCCAGAGGATTACTCCATCGATGAGGAGCAAACGTATCAGCACAGTGAGCAAACGTATTACAGAGAGAAAAAGCTATTTCGCGACACGGATAACCGCATTTTAGGTGGTGTATTAGCAGGGTTAGCCCATTACTTCAAAATCGACACCATTTGGATCCGCTTGATTTTCATCTTTTTGGTTTTCTTCTATGGAACGGGTATTCTGTTGTACTTTGTGTTGTGGATTATCATTCCCAGTGCAAAAACGACCAGTGAAAAATTGGATATGATGGGTGAACCTGTCAATATAGAGACCATTGAACGCAAGATACGTGAAGGGGTGGACTACACAACAAGCAAAATTAACAACATCGACTACGAAAAATTCAAAGCCCAAACACAACGAGCCACGAATCAAGGTACCAAAGTAATTCGCTATATTTTAGGAATTGGTTTTATTATTGTCGCAGTCATTGGAATGTTGATTAGTTTTTTCGTCAACTTGATGATTATCGTGAACACCAACTTCATGTTGAATGAATTTGACTTCCCTTCGGCCTTTCTTGATCCTAGCATTCCAAAATGGATTCTACATACCTTCATTAGTTTAATTACGTTCTTGCCTTTCATTATTATGTTGTTGTTAGGATTAAAATTACTCTACACCAATATGAAGTACATTTGGATTACGGCTATTAGTATTTTTGTTTTGTGGATCGGTAGTTTAATTGGGTTATCTGTCGTGATGATCAACAGCGAAACAGGAAGTTTTTTTAAGCCTAAAACAGAATATCAATATAAAGTAATCTATGGTAATAAGGAGTCCACAGAAGATTATTTTTTATTTTCAACCGACAAAGATTTGGTCTTACAACTAAATAATAATGAACATCTTAACACTAACTACCTAGACAAGATCGAAATTGTACCTTCCTATCAAGATCAGGCCTATGGAAAGTTGGGGAATACAGGAAATACCCATCAAGCTGTTATGAAAACAACAGAAAACGATACAAGCTTTATCGTTGAAGTTACAGAAGAACAATTGAAGCTTGATCCTACCTTTTCTCTCTATCTGCCGATAGGCAAAAAGATACAGATTGACGACAAAGTAAAACCGTACTTGTTTACGGATGTTCAATCAAGTATTCAACCAGGAATTCACTGGTATGAGATGGGAGATGATTTTAACTTACATTGCACCGATTGCAACTAAAAAAAGGGAGTTCCACGGAACTCCCTTTTTTTATATGCTGTAAACCGTCAACTGTTAACCGTCAACTAATTACATCGTTGCTGCTTCGTTTTGCGCATCAATAATCATTTGTTCGTTCGCTTTAATTGCAAACTCTACGCGGCGGTTTTTTGCTCTTCCTGCTTCTGTATCATTACTTGCAACTGGATCAGCAATTCCCATTCCTTCTGTTGCTAAACGCTTGTTGGAAACTCCATTTTGCATCAAATAGGTTTTCACTGCATTTGCGCGTTGTCTTGATAATTTCAAGTTATATTCTTCTCTACCTGTATTATCCGTATATCCAAAAATACTGATATTCGTATTTGGGTTTTCTTTGAATACAATGATCAACTTATCTAAATTTTGTTTGGCTTTATCCGTTAATGTCGCTTGATTCAAGTTAAAGTTCACTGAACTCTCCCCTAAAGTCAATTTAATTCCCTCTCCTACGCGCTCTACTTGAGCTCCTGGAACGGTTTGTTCAATTTGACGGGCTTGTTTATCCATGTTATTTCCAATCACCCCTCCAGCAGCTCCACCAATAACACCACCTAATACCGCTCCTAAAGCACTATTTCCACCTTTTCCTATATTATTTCCTAATATTCCTCCGATGATAGCTCCACCAGCAGCTCCAATTGTCGCTCCTTTTTGTGTATTATTCGCATTTTTGACAGAGTCACAGCTTGTCACCGATAAAGAACCTACCAGCAAAACTCCTGCTAATAAAGTTGTAGTTGTTTTTTTCATAATATTACCTTCTTGTTGTTTCTTAATTCTTTACAAAGTGATACGTTACATCATATCCTTGTCCATCCACATAAAAATGATCGATTAAATCAAAACTCGTAGCGGTTTGATTTCTTACCTTCATTTTATATCCTGTGGTTACATTTTTAGCCTTTAATCCAGCATCGACAAATTTAAATTCAAATTCACCATTGGGATTAACAAACCATTTAAAGTTACTTTCAAACATTGGGCAAGAATTCCCTCCACTTAAGTTTACTACACCTGTGTTGTTATTTGAAACAAATTTCCATTGGCTTCCATTAAAACAATGTGCATCCGCAATATTAAACGAAGTAACTTTTACGAACTCACCTCCAATATGAGAAACAGAAGTCAATGTCCAATCTCCTTTAATTCCGTATTGCGACTGTTTATCCATTGTTGGCTTACAAGAGGCTAACGCTAAGCCTACAAAACTTAATAAAACTAACTTTTTCATACTTATTCTTCTATTTTTTACAATAATACAAACTTTCTAGGTATTAATAGATTTTACACTCCAAAAAAGAATCAAATGACAAATTGACATCTATTTTAAGCTTGGTATCTTTTTTGTCTACTTTCAACTACATAAATTTATTAAAAATAATAATACCAAAATAAATATGACAGCTGGAAAAATTAATGTTACTGTAGAGAATATCTTTCCTTTGATTAAAAAGTTCTTGTATAGTGATCACGAGATATTCTTAAGAGAGTTAGTTTCAAATGCAACTGATGCTACATTAAAGTTAAAACACCTAACAAGCATTGGGGAAGCAAATGTAGACTATGGGCATCCAATTATTGAGGTTAAAATTGACAAAGACAACAAAAAACTTCACATCATTGACCAAGGAATTGGGATGACCCAAGAAGAAGTAGAGAAATACATCAATCAGGTGGCGTTCTCTGGTGCGGAGGAATTTTTAGAAAAATACAAAGATAGCGCTAAAGACACGGGAATCATCGGTCATTTCGGATTGGGGTTCTACTCTGCTTTTATGGTAGCTGACAAGGTGGAAATCATTACTAAATCCTACAAAGATGCTCCTGCAGCACATTGGACTTGTGATGGTAGCCCAGAGTATACGTTAGAAGTAGCAGATAAACAAGACAGAGGAACAGAGATTATTTTGCACATTGCAGAAGATTCACTAGACTTCTTGGAAGACTATAAAATTCGCGAGCTTTTAACTAAGTATAACAAATTCATGCCTGTGCCGATTAAATTTGGTACCCACGAAGAAGGCGAAGGGGATGATAAAGTGGAAGTAGATACCATCATCAACAATCCAAATCCGGCTTGGACGAAACAACCAGCAGATTTAACGGAGGAAGATTACAAAAACTTCTATCGCGAGTTATATCCGATGCAGTTTGAGGAGCCACTATTCAACATTCACTTGAATGTAGATTATCCATTCAACTTGACAGGTATCTTGTATTTCCCTAAGCTAAGTGGTGATATGCAAATGCAAAAGGACAGAATCCAACTGTACCAAAATCAAGTATTCGTAACGGATAATGTAGAGGGAATCGTTCCTGACTTCTTGACGATGTTGAAAGGGGTGATTGATTCTCCAGATATTCCATTAAACGTATCCCGTTCGTATTTACAAGCGGATGGAAACGTGAAGAAAATATCCAACTATATCACGCGTAAAGTTGCAGATAAATTAAAATCGTTGTTCAACGAGAACCGAGCAGATTTTGAAAGTAAATGGAACGATATTAAGGTTGTTTTAGAATATGGTATGTTATCTGAGGAGAAATTTGCAGAAAAAGCAGGTGCTTTCATGCTATACCCAACCACGGACAATACCTACTATACACTGGAAGAATTAAAAGAAGCAACGAAAGATTTACAGACGGACAAAGAGGGTAACCTTGTTGTTTTATATACATCTAACAAAGATGCACAACACAGCTATATCAGTGCTGCAAAAGAAAAAGGATACCAAGTAATCGTATTGGATTCCCCTATTGTTTCTCACTTGATTCAAAAGTTAGAAAGCGAGCATGAGAAAATGACATTTGCACGTGTGGATGCAGATCACATCAATAACTTGATTAAGAAAGAAGAAAACGCCATTTCTAAGTTATCAGAAGAAGAGCAAACGTCTTTACAATCGTTTATTGAGCAAGTAGTACCGAAAGAGAAATATACGGTAAAACTAGAGTCAATGGATAGTCAAGATGCGCCATTGATCCTTACTCAACCGGAGTTCATGCGTCGTATGAAAGAAATGAGCCAATCCGGTGGCGGTGGAATGTTTGGTATGGGTAATTTCCCAGAGATGTACAACTTAGTGGTGAACACTAATTCGGAATTTGCTTCTAAAATCCTGAACAACACCAATGAAGCAGAACGTACAACCGCTTTCAGTCAAGCTTTAGATTTAGCAAAATTATCGCAAGGTCTACTCAAAGGAGAAGAGCTTACGGCTTTTGTGAAACGAAATTTTGAGAAATTATAAACAGTACCACACTGAATTAAAAAGGTTCATTCGTTGCTAACGGATGAACCTTTTTTCTTCCCAACCTCTTAGACATTTGTCCTAGACCTCTCCAAAAAAAAGAAGTACCTTTGCCCCGTTAAAAACTGAGCAATGAAAGAACAAAATTTGATCAAAGGCGTATTTTTAGTAGCCATTGGAGCTTCTAGTTTTGGTATGTTAGCCTCTTTTGTAAAACTGGCGTATTCGCATGGATATACCACAGCCGAGGTGACTTTATCTCAAGTGTTACTAGGACTAATTGGTATGTTCATCATCAACTTAATTCGCAAGAAACAACCCAATGAAATAACCGCAACCAAAAAAGACATTCGCAATTTAATCTTAGCGGGTACCTCAATGGGATTTACTTCGGTTTTATACTATATGGCAGTGAGTTATATTGATGCTTCTATTGCTGTCGTGTTACTAATGCAATCGGTATGGATTGGTGTTGTGATTGAAAGCGTTGTAACCAAACAATTCCCTAGCTTACTCAAAATTGCTGCCGTTGCGCTCATTTTATTTGGAACGGTATTAGCCACCAACATATTAGCCAATGAGATTGAATTGGATTACCGCGGGGTTATCTTCGGGTTCCTTGCGTCTTGTTCGTTTGCGACCACCATGTTTGCTTCTAACGTAGTAGCCAATCACTTAGCAGCTCCTAAACGCAGTTTATTCATGCTCTGTGGCGCAACAGCTATTGTTTTACTTTTCTGTTTTATTACGCAACTAGGTCCTAATAATTCAGATACCATGCGATCATTTTACCACCTATTTACAGACAATACCGAGGGTATTCGCGATTTCGATTGGCGTATTTTTTACTCTTGGGGATTACTATTAGCTCTGTTTGGCACCATCTTACCTCCAATCTTCCTGAATATGGGATTCCCTCATACTGGCGTTGGATTGGGAAGTATTGTTGCCTCTATTGAATTACCAGTATCGGTAACCGTTGCTTTTATGGTCTTACAAGAACAAGTGGTCCTCCTACAATGGGTGGGTATTTTACTGATATTAGGTGCTATTTTCTTAATGAATAGTCGTTTAATTTTCAAGAAAAAACAAACGTTAACTTAAGTAACAAACCCCCATACCTAATAACAAAGTCTTTGTAAAAACTACAAAGACTTTTTTTATACCGCTCCCTCAAAATACTTTACATTCACTAGAACTAGTGATATTGTTTTTCTGTGGATTTATCTACATTTGTTGTACAATAAAAACACACAGTACGATGTATAAAAGATTATTACCTATTGCCTTGTTATTCTCTTCTGCGATCTACAGTCAGACAGCAAAAGACACTTTATGGGTCAACGCGTATGATGAAGTAACAACCAAAGCGTTAGCTAGTTCATTTAGAGTTTCTAAACCAGCCAAACAACAAAAGGGATGGGAAGAAATTACAACCTACAACAAAGAAACAAAAGCAATTGAAGTCAAAGGAATCGGAAGTTTTGACAGCAATAACACGATTACTTATGATGGAAAAGTAACCTATTACAATGCCGATGGTTCGATTAATTTCGATATGTTTTTTGAAGAAGGAAACGCAATAAAAATCACGTCTACTGATCCTTTTACACAAGAAGAATTTACGCTAACCTACGAAAACGGTTATCCCTATGATGGGAAAATGGTGCAATTGTACAAAAGTGCCTATTTTTACATTGCTATTAACGAGGGAAGCTACGAATCGTACATCTACGTCAATAAAAATAAGCCCAACCAAAAATACAGCTTCACTTTTGATGAAGAGAACAACATTTTGGAAGAGCAGTATTTAAATGAAAAAGGTGAAATCGTTTATGCAGCAAATTACGAAGATGGATTGGTACAAAATGGAACTTCAATCGTTTTGGATTATGATACTTTCCGCCCAACGATGATTAGTACCTATGTGAATGGAACCAATACAGAAACAACTAACTTTTTTGTTTCTGGAGCGATTAAATACAAAACTACAACAACAGCAACAAAAAGCACAACGGTGTTCTACGATGCAAAAGGAGGAATTGTAGGAACATACAAGGCAGATTTAGATGAGTACGGAGCAGAGTCCAACCAAGAGGGAGTCTATTTATTCTACAACGAATACACCGATACGCCAGATATGCCAACCAGTCAATCGGAATACAAAAAAGGAAACTTAGTTAAAGAAACTATTTTCTATACACAAACCCCATTTGCACCAAAATCAACGAAATTTTACAAAGGGGATTACTACCTAGAAAAAATTGAATATTTCAACGAAAATGGAAGCAAAAAAGGGGAATTAATCTATAATGAAGATGGTTATACGCCTCAAAATGGTGTTTTATATGATGATGAATCCGTGACTACCTATAAAGATGGTGTTTTAGTAGCGAAAAAATCGTACTATTCTTCTGGCGAACTTTTTGAAGATGCGACAGAATTAACTTCTACTTACTACAACAAAAAAGGAGGAGTTATTGGAAAACTGCAATCGAAAAAAGGAACGTATGGCTATACAGAACCTTACAATGGTGACTTCATCGTGCTAAGCAATGATGAGATTGGTTCCAAAATTACCTATGAAATGGGACAAAGTGTTTATGCTGCTACGTATGAACCCTATCCTTCCTATGACAGCAAACCAATCTTACGCGACGAAGTATTCACACCGTTAAGTGGCACTGCTAAACGCGTACACTATACAAGACAAGGAAAAAAGAGCAGAGAGGAGTTATTCAACAAGAATGACTACGAACAAACCATTCTAAAAGTGACCTATTTTGACCCAAAAGGCAAAGTAACAGGCGTTTTTGACAATATTGAAAAAGAGGGAACCTATTATACGTTTTTTGACAATGATGCGATTGAATCAACAAGCACGTATAGCAAGGGACAATTGATTTACAAAAAAGAGTACGGCAATAAAAACGGTTCCTATAGTACCGAAATCGATCCGTATTTAGTATCTGAAATCAACTACAACAAAGAAGGGATTTTCTATGATATGGAAGGCAATCAAACAGCAAAAGCCTCCTACAAAGCAGGAAAGCCTTATACAGGAACTGTGAGCGAGTATGACGGGTATGCTACAACGATTACTACCTACAAAAAAGGGGTAAAAGAAGGAGTTGCAACTTTTAAAAGCGATTATGCGGACTATGTTGCAACCAAAACCTACTATAAAGCGGATCAAATTGTAAAAGAAGAAAACTACCTAGACGATCACTTACAATCGTCTAAAGTGTATAAAGATGGAGAGTTACACGGGCCTGCTAAATTCTACAATGAAGAAGGGGAGCTAATTGCTACCTTGGAGTATAAAGAGGGCTATGCACATAATGGTACCTCCATTGCTTATGGCTATGACAGCAATGTGTATACAACCTATGACAATGGATTAATCACCTATGAAAAAACCGTAAGTACCTATACAGGATTATTGCTTGCTGAAGAAACGGTCTTGGAAGATGGTTCGATGCAGAAAAGTATTTACGATGAAAATGAAGCCTTAGTCTATCAATATGGTTTAAAAGATTACGCTTTACACGGAACCTGTACCTACTTTGAAAATGGAAAAGCCAAATACAAAAGCACCTTCGAAGATGGTCGCTTTGTAGGAGGAACTGTAGCGTTAAAAATGTGGGGAGATACCTACAACTATTATGACTATGATGAAAATAGTTACTTGGTATGTAAGCTTGAAAAAAACAGCATGACAATCCAACGCTTAGCGAAAGATACTAACAAGGTTATTTTTGAATTAACCAGTAAGTTGAAAAAAGGAAAAATGGAAGATAATCCTATTTTCCAAAATAAGATTGACAGTTCTAATCTGTATCCCTATAACGAAAACAATTCATTATATTAAAAGAAAAAGGCTATCCTAGGATAGTCTTTTTGCTTTTTTGTTGTTTACTTTTTTGTTCATTGTATAGAAAGCACTAAATTTAATTGAAATACGAATCAAATTCGAGAAAAGGCAGAAGGCTATCAAGTTGATAACCTCCTGTCTTTTCGTCTTTATTTTCATACTTATATTATGTGTGTATTGTGTGACTAGCATGAGTCTATAAAGAACCTTATTTTAATGGAGACACTTTGGACACATTAGGTACATTTACGCTTCACGCATTACGCATCCCCCATCACGCTTATACCTAATAATTCTTCGATGAATTATAGTAATCATAGGTTCTCTGTTCATTCAATTCTTTTTGTTCTTCGACAAATTCTTGTGGCAGCACTTTAAGGAACGAAGGATGTTGTTCGATTGCCATTTCAATCTGTTCAACTATTTGTTCAATACTGTCATTTTCATAGTCGATGCTCAATGGTTCTTTGATCACCATCGATTGCAAAATTCCCTTTTTCTTGAGGTGTAATCCTTTTTTATCAAAAGATCGTCTAAAACCATCGATGACAATTGGAACAACAATCGGTTTATAATTCTTGATAATATGTGCTGTTCCCTTTCGGATAGGTTTAAATGATTTTGTCGTTCCCTGTGGAAACGTAATTACCCAACCATCATCTAAGGCTATCTTAATATTTTCTACTTGTCCTTGATCTACCGCTCTTTTCTCTTCTATATCTACTCCTTGACTTCTCCACGTACGATCAACTTTAACCGCCCCTACATAGGCCATAATACGCGGCAAGAGTCCGGACTTCATAGTTTCCGAAGCTGCCACATAGTATAAATTTAATTTTGGTTTCCAGATGTACATAATGTTCCTAATCGAGTTATCACGTCCTTTCAAACTAGCGTTAAACACGTGATACATCGCTACTACATCAGCAAAATACGTTTGGTGATTGGAGATAAACAATACATTTTTATCGGGTAAACGGCGTAAAATTTCAGAACCTTCAATCTTCAAATCGTTAAATCCACGGTAACGTTGATGCGTTAAAAAGCCAAACGTTCTAATAATCCATTTTTTAAGCCATAAAATATGTCCAAACGGATTCCTCTTAAATAATCCCATACTCCTTCATCCTGATTAATGAATTGCAAATTTAATGCTTTTCGCTGTTGCTAAGGGTTAAAATTTGCTAATTGCGTTCTACATTGGTGTTTTAAATGCCGTTTTCAGCGTTTCTTTGAGTTCACTCAGCATCATGGCTGTTGCCCCCCATATGGTATAATCCTGATAAACAAAGGCTGGAACCTCTGTCCAAGAGGCGTAACTCGTTTTCATTTCTACGGTTTGTACCAATTGATCCTCCATCAAAATGGCTAGGGGCAATTCAATGATATTGGCTACTTCATGAGCGTCAGGAATAAACAACAATTCTTTTTGTGAGATACCTAAATACGGCTGTACAAAGAAATTACTAGGTGGAATGTATATTTTGGTATAGGGTTGAATGATTTGAATATCTTTATCTACAATACCGACTTCTTCCTGGGTTTCACGCAAAGCAGTATGCAATAAATCTACGTCTTCGTACTCGTACTTTCCTCCTGGAAACCCCACTTGTCCGGAATGCACCCCTTTGTAGGTGGCTCGTTCAATGAGGAGCACATGAGTTTCCATTGCTTTGGGATACAATAACATCATCACAGCAGAGGCTCTGGGATTGCGAGTTACAAAATCATCGGCATACAAATACGGAACCCGTTCTACGGGAATCATCAGTCGATGTGCATCAATCCCCATAGGGGTTGCATCTTTAATTTGTTCAATCTTATGCAAAAAAGAATCAAATGTCATAGATTTGCTTTATCAAATTAACAGGTACCTAAATTTACGACTTTATCAATCATGTATAGTAAAGAAGATGCTAAAAGAATAAAAAAAGAATTTTGGATTCAGTTTGCCGCTGAATATCCGAGAAAATGGTTGTTACACAATACTAAAATCAAAGATGTTTCTTTCAAATTCTATGCAGACAATAAAAAAGCCGCAGTTCTTTTGGATATTGAGCCTCGAGATGAAGAAAAGAGAACCATTTATTATGAGAAAATCGAATCACTGAAAACGATTTTACTTGAAGACCATCTACCTGAAGCCATTTTCGAACGCAATTACTACCTCGAGAATGGAAAATTAATCAGTCGTATTTGGGTTACTTTAGAGCAGGTTTCTATTAATAATCCAGAAACTTGGGCGCATATTTTTGAATTTTTCAACGAAAAAATGACAGCATTTGAAATTTTCTTTTATGAATATGAAGATTATATCCGAGATTTAGAAATAAATACTTAACTTTTGCGTTACAATAATCGAGTTGTTCAGTATATCATTTCATGCTAAGATTCATCACCTTTTTGTTTTTCGTCGGCTGTGTTGTGCAAGTTACGTGCGCACAACATAAACCTACCGTAAAGGCTGATTCTATTCCCACCTTAGACAGCATATATCACAAGGAACTTCCCCTAGAAGTGCTCCAAGATAGTACCGAGATTTTCTCCAATTTAAAAGAGAAGAACAAACGCAGTAAACTAGGGCGATTATTCAACCGAATGCTGTATAAAAGCAACAAGCGAATGGTAGCTCATGCCCCCGAAATTCAAGTCAATCGGCATTTAGACCAAGGGGAAGGGAAAATCATTCGCAACATTCATATCACGACCTTAGATCCCTTCGGATATTCGGAAAAGGATACGCTAAAAAAGCCTACAAAATCCTTAGAAGACTGGGGAAACCGCCTCCATTTAAAAACAAAGAAGTTTACTATTCGCAACTTTTTACTCTTTACAGAAGGCGATGTTTTTGATTCGTTAAAAGTAAAAGAATCGGAACGTTTAATTCGTACCCAGCGCTATGTTCGTCGGGTACAGATTACCGCTATTCCTACTTCTTCGCCCGATTCTGTCGATGTATCGATACGAGAGCTCGATTCCTGGACGATTTATCCGAGCGGATCTCTATCTACTTCTTCCATGCGTGTGAAACTAACTGATCGAAACTTTGGTGGTTTTGGACATGATGTAACGGTACAATATACTTCTCGTTTCAAAGAAAATAAGCAAGGAGGCTATTTTAGTTATACCGTCAACAACATTCAAAATACCTTTATCCGCTCCAATATTTTATTCAATCAAGATCCTTGGGGCAATTATGTCAAAGGTGTTTCCCTTAATCGTCCGTTCTATTCTCCCTATGCAAAGTGGGCAGGAGGCGTGACGGCACAACAGCGCTTTAGGCGAGATTCCCTCCCCGATCAAAACATGAAATACAGTTTAGAATCGATTAAATACAACACCTATGATTATTGGGCAGGATATTCTATTCCCATAGCGACCAAAAGCCCAATTATTACCAATTTACGTACCTCACTTCGTTTTGTCAAAGAAAATTATCATACTACTCCAGGGAAGGAGTATGACCTTTATGATTATTACCGTGATCAGCGCTTGTATTTAGCTTCCGTTAGTTTAAGTTCAACCAACTATATTCAAGACCGTTTTATCTTCAACTACGACATCATTGAAGACGTTCAAGTGGGGAAAATCATAGCTTTTACAGGAGGAATGCGCGATAAATACAACAAGAGACGCGCGTATTTTGGCGCGCGATTTTCTATGGGTGGCTATACCAAATTGGGGTATTTTGCGGGTAATATTGAATGGGGAAGTCACTTCCATGGTGGAAAAACCGAACAAGCGGCCTTCCGACTGGAAGGAACTTATTTTACTCGACTCTTTGTCTGGGGCAATTGGCGCTTTCGCCATTTCTTCGTCCCTCAGTTAGTGGTTGGATCACATCGCTATGACCACATCGGAGATGAATTAAAAATAGAAGGAATTATTCAAGGTATTCGCGCGCAAAAGATTACAGGAACCAAACGATTATCTCTAGCGTATCAATGGCAATCCTATGCCCCTTATGAATGGAAAGGATTCCGTTTTAATCCCTATTTCAGCTTTGAAGGAGCATTTATAGGGGATAGCAGCAATCGATTACTCGATCCTAAACTCTACTCTCGTTTTAGCTTAGGTCTAGTAGCTAATAACGATTACCTCGTATTTAGTAAGGTAACCATATCCCTGGTATTTTATCCGACTATGCCCGATTCTGGTGGTAGCGTATTCCGTGCTAATTCAGTACAATATAGCATGGATCTGCCGAATTTTAATTACGATCGACCACAGACTGTTTCTTATTACTAGTGATGAGTGAGAGTTGACGGGGATTTGGTGAGGTTTGCACGATTTATTTTTGCAAGAAAGTTAATCTTTGTAAAAGATAATCTCATCAAAAGCCAAAGAGCAAAGAACAAAAAAGAAATCAAGGTTTGGTGAGGATTAGGTGAGGTTTGCACGATTTATTTTTGTAAGAAAGTTAATCTTTGTAAAAGATAATCTCATCAAAAGCCAAAGAGCAAAGAACAAAAAAGACTTGGGGTATCCAAGTCTTTTTTGTTATTCCGTAAATGGATTATTATAAAATTATTTTCTTACTTATCTCACCCAACCTCACCACATCGTAGCGTAGATTCATCGAATACCAAAACAAAATATAAACTAGATGAGATAAATCCTCACTCATTTCCAATCTCCAAACTATCTTCCTAATTTTGCTTGAAAGCGTTCTAATTTATTTTCTTCTGCCAAGTGGCGAATAATAGCTTCTTCCATTGGCGTCCATTCGATATGACGGCGACTCATGACAATTTGCATGGTTTTAATGGCTTTATCCACATCATATACATCATCGAGATCCTTACCTCCCCAAGTAAAGCTTGGTAAAAATGTTCTTGGAAAACCGCCTCCAAAAATACTACAGGCGACCCCTACTACCGTTCCAGTATTGAACATCGTATTGATACCACTTTTGCTGTGATCCCCCATCATCAATCCACAGAATTGTAATCCTGTATTTTCCACTGCATTTGTTTCGTAATTCCACAATTTTACAGGCGCGTAGTTATTTTTCAAGTTGGAGTTATTCGTATCCGCTCCAAGATTACACCATTCCCCTACAACCGAATTACCTAAGAACCCATCATGTCCTTTGTTTGAATAGCCAAATAGCACCGAATTACTCACTTCTCCTCCCACTCTACATTCTGGTCCAACAGTGGTCGCTCCGTAAATTTTAGCGCCCATTTTCACTTGAGCTCCTTCACATAAGGCAAAAGGTCCACGAATAATAGCACCTTCCATGATTTCTGTATTTTTTCCAATATAAATAGGTCCTGTTGTTGCATTCAGCGTTACAAAGTTCAACACTGCACCCTCTTCAATAAAGATATTTTCGCTACCAAGCACTTGCACGGTTGAAGGAATTGGCTCTGAAAGACGATCTTCGGTCAACAAGGCATAATCTTGGCGAATAGCTGCATCATTGTACTGAAAAATATCCCACGTATGTGCAATTTTAATAAGCGTATCTGTATAATCGATTATTTCATACGCATCAAAATCAATTTCTTCTTGTTCTTCTTCTGTAAAAAAAGCAACGATATCATCCTGATAGCTAATGGCTTGTTTCTGTTGAAGTTCTTGAATACGTTCCACCAATTGTTCTGTTGGCAAGAACGCGCTATTAATCATGATATTTTGTGCTGTTTCTACCATAGGAAACTTCGTTTCTAAGTATTCCTCTGTTACTGTTGTAGTGGTATAGCCCAGATAGTTCTCCCATTTTTCGCGAATGGTCAAAATTCCTACACGTATATCGGCTACAGGTCTTGTAAAAGTAAAAGGCAATAGGGCATTTCTTACCTCCCCGTCAAATAAAATATAATTCATAACACTTGGTATCAGTTCATCAATGAGTCAAAGTTAATCGAATCCGTTAAAAAAACCGCATTTTTGTGACAGATATACATAAAAAAAACCTTCCAATTGCTTGGAAGGTTTTCGTTATCTTGAATAAATTCAGACTATTTGTTGAATTTAGCATATTTGCTTTTGAATTTATCGATACGTCCTGCAGTATCAATAAGTTTAGATTTACCTGTGTAGAAAGGGTGAGATGTACGAGAGATCTCCATTTTGAACACTGGGTATTCTACTCCATCAACTTCAATTGTTTCTTTTGTTTCAACTGTTGATTTTGTAATGAATACGTCATCATTTGACATATCTTTAAATGCTACTAATCTGTAATTTTCTGGGTGAATACCTTTTTTCATGATAAATCTTGTTTAAAAATTGAGCTATTCGCTATTTCGAAGCTTCCTGTTCTCAAGAAAGGTGTAAACGTTGAATAACTTTTGGGTTATACTTATTTTATTTAAGCATGCAAATTTACAATTTAATTTGTATTTACAAATACTTTTTTACTTTTTTTAGTGAATGGTAAGTAGTAAGTGGTGTTTTGGTTTGATGCGTGACATAGTGTCTATCTTTTGTACAAACCTGTATCTAGTCTCACCAAATCCCCACACCCCTCACCTCATCCCCCATTTCCCATCACCACTAAAGGCTTTCTGCTTTAAATCCTTTTTTCTTAATAATTTTCACGATTTCATCTGCTGTTATTGCATCATTTTTTACCGTTAGAATTTTATCCTCTACCGACGTATCTACCGTCCATTGTCCTTCACCTACGGCTTCATTAAGATCTGCGGTTACTTTTCCTACGCAGTTAGAACAGTTTAAATTGGTCTTGAATTGGTTGCTTGTATGATTCATATTGATCTAATTTTATTGATTATTATACGTACAAAGTTCTGTATTTTTCTCTTTTGCACTGTTATACTATTCTTGTTCTCTTTTGTGATATTTTTATTTTTTCCATTTTAAGCGCAAGCTATTGCTTACCACACTAACGCTACTCAATGCCATGGCAGCTCCAGCAATCATTGGGTTGAGCAAAAATCCATTGACCGCATACAAGATTCCGGCAGCAATAGGAATACCAATTAGGTTGTAAATAAAGGCCCAGAACAGGTTTTGTTTGATGGTACTTACGGTTTGTTTAGACAATCGAATAGCCTGTGGAATTTTAGTTAAATCCGATGAAATGATGGTCATTTTTGCCACATCCATAGCAATGTCACTTCCTTTCCCCATGGCGATACTCACATCGGCTGTTGCCAAGGCTGTACTGTCATTGATTCCGTCGCCCACCATCGCCACTACTTTACCTTGTTGTTGTAATGCTTTGACAAAATCGGCCTTCTCTTGAGGCAACACCTCTGCTTTATAGTGTTGGATTCCCGTTTGTTTAGCAATTGCTTGAGCCGTAGCTTCATTGTCACCAGTCAACATATACAGTTCAATTCCCATCGCTTGTAATTCTTCAATTGCTTGTACAGACGTTTGCTTGATTTGATCGGAAATTGCTATAACTGTTAATGCCTGTTGACTATTAGCAAACCAAACCACGGTTTTGGATTCTCTTCCCCATTGATCAGCTTGCTCTTGCAACTCCTTCGCAATGGTAATCTGATTTTCGTGTAATAGTTTTTTATTTCCTACCACATAGGTTTCCCCTTGATAATCCGCCTTTGCACCTTTTCCTGTAATACTGTCAAAAGCAGTAATAGCTGTTGGTTCAACATCTTTGAAATACGCAACTACCGCTTCTGCTAAGGGATGTTCCGATTGTTTTTCGATACTGAGTAGCACATCCTTTCTATCCTCCTGATTATTTAACCATCTCATTCCTGTTACCAGCGGTTTCCCTTCCGTAATAGTTCCTGTTTTATCCAATACAATAGCCGAAACACTTTTGGCTAACTCTAAACTTTCCGCATCCTTAATTAAGATTCCATTCTCTGCTCCTTTACCTACCCCTACCATAATGGCTGTTGGTGTAGCTAATCCCAAAGCACATGGACAAGCGATTACTAAAACAGTTACTGCAGCTAATAGTCCGTGTACTAAACCATGTTCTCCTCCAAGGATCAACCACAACACAAAAGTCACTACAGCAATTCCAATCACCACAGGAACAAATATTCCCGCAATTTTATCTACTAATTTTTGCACTGGGGCTTTACTTCCTTGCGCGTCTTGTACCATGCGAATAATCTGGGCTAACATGGTTTCTTTTCCGACTTTAACTGCTTCAAACTGAAAACTTCCCTTCTGATTAATGGTTCCTGCAAACACCTTTTCTCCTTCTTTTTTCAATACAGGAACAGGTTCACCACTTAGCATACTCTCATCCACATAGGAATTACCAGATAATACCATTCCATCTACCGCAATCTTTTCTCCTGGTTTCACCAAAATAACCGCTCCTACCTCTACGGCTTCAATAGGAATTTGCTTTTCTGTTCCATCCGCTTGAAGAACCAATACTGTTTTGGGTTGTAATCCCATGAGTTTCTTAATCGCAGAAGAGGTATTTCCTTTGGCTTTTTCCTCCAATAATTTACCAAGTAAAATAAAGGCAATAATAACCGCTGCTGCTTCAAAATAAACGTGCGCTTCCAATCCTCTACGCGCCCAAAACTCAGGAAAAAGCATATTGAATACGCTAAAAACATAAGCAATTCCTGTACTCAATGCTACAAGGGTATCCATATTCGCTGAACGATTTTTCGCTTGTTTCCATGCATTGATAAAGAAATCTTTTCCAAAATACAGCAAGACAGGAGTAGAAAACAACCACATAATTTCATTGCCATATGGCATATCCATGAAGAACATTCCAATCACCACCACAGGAAGAGATAAAATTACAGCACCCCAGGTTTTGCGTTTCAATTGTTTAAATTTCTCCGCGTGAATAGCTTCTAAAGACTCTTGTTGTTCTGCTTCATCCACCACCAACAAATCATAACCTGCCCCTTGTAGCGCTTGTTGAAGTTGAGTTGCATTAATCAGCGTTGGTACGTATTCCACGGTTAAATTACCTGTAGCAAAGTTCACTGCTGCCTCTACCACTCCCTCTTCAAAGCCCACAATGCTTTCTGCACTCCCAGCACAAGAAGCACAAGTCATTCCCAAAACAGGAAACGTCTGTTTAACTGTAGGAACGTCATAACCTAAATCGCGTACTTTCTTTACTACTTGCCCGATGATTTCTGCATCTTTTATAGCAAGCGCTACGCGTTGGTTATTGAGTTCAACTTCGGCAGATTCCACCCCTTTGACTTGAGCTAGTCCTTTTTCTACGATCAAGGCACAATGCTCACTGTTGACTTGTTCAACAGGAAGATAAACGATATTATGTTTAGTTGTATTTGTCATAATGCTATGGATATTTATATACTACAAATTTGGCGTTTATCCCCCACTAAACTGTTATGAAATTTCGGATTTGATTTGTAACTTTTACTTATACTTCGTCTAAAGGTTTTCGCCTATTGTCTCGTATCTTCTTAAAATGACTGGGTGTTAATCCTGTTACTTTCTTAAATTGATTGCTGAGATACGCCACACTGGAATAGTTAAGCCGATGCGCAATTTCACTCAATGATAGCTCATCATAGACCAATAATTCTTTAATTCGCTCTACTTTCTGTGCAATGAAGTATTTTTCAATGGTTTTTCCTTCAATTTCAGAAAATAAATTAGACAAATAATTATAATCCTGTTCTAATTCTTTCCCTAAAAAATCAGACAAGTTTACCTTTAAATCATTATCCTGATAATGAACAAGTTTCACAATACTTGTCTTAATCTTTTCAATCAGTTGGCCCTTTTTATCATCAATCAGCTCAAAACCCAAAGTCTCTAATGCTTGACGCAACGCATCGCGTTCTGCTGTAGTTAACGCACGTTCCAATTCAACCTCACCTAATTGAATAGATTTTGCAGTTACCGCCAATTTTTCAATCTCTTTTTGAACCATCAACGTACAGCGATTACACACCATATTTTTGATAAAAAGTACACTCATACGTTCTTTTTTACTTGATTTTCACTTCTTCTCTTGATGTAAAAATAACAAAAATGGCGCAAGTAAGAAAGTGAGGCTTGACTTGTTTCTTCTTCCTTCTAATCCAAAATTGATATCCGCTTTTTAAAATTTCTTCCCTATTTCCAATCTTTCGCCTTTATTCTTGTATTACACCAAACTAAAAGGGGATTTTAGTATATTTGTAACTTACATTTTTTTGAAAACACACTGATGAAGAATCCACTCAATAAAGTAGGCCTTACCTTTGGGATTATACTAGCACTGTATTACATCCTGTTTAACTGTACCTTATTTTTCACCGATCAAACGTTATTTGCCAATAAATTTGTCGGCTTTTTTACTATGGCCATCATCATCATTATTGGAGTACTCTGTGTATTTACAGCCAAGAGACGCATGGGAGGATATCTGACTTTTCGCGAAGCATTTACGCCCTTTTTAATTATGATTGCTATAGGAGTTACCGTTAATTTTGCGATGTATAACCTATTATTTCAATTGATTGACCCATCAGCAAAAGATGTTATCAATAAAGTGTTACACGATATGTTGGTGGAAACACTAAACAATTCAGGATTACCTCAAGCGCAAATTGACGAACAATTTGCCAAAGCCAAAGAATTAAATCAATTCGAGCCAAAATCACAGCTGTTCATGTGGGCTGGTAGTATTTTAAGAAATTCAATCTTAGGTTTATTATTGGCCGCTATTTTCAAGAATAAATCAGAATTTACCCCTCCAAAAGAGGAAGAACAAGCAACTGCTGATTCTAAAAACTAAACCATGCATATACAACTATCCCTTGTCATTCCGCTGCTCAATGAAGCAGAATCCATTCCGGAGCTATACACTTGGATTCGCAAGGTCATGCAAGAAAATGGCTATACTTATGAGGTTTTGTTTGTCGATGATGGCAGTACGGATGGCTCTTGGTCCATTATTTCAGATTTAGCTCTACAAGACCCTCATGTCAAAGGCATTAAATTTCAGCGCAACTTTGGAAAATCACAAGCTCTACACGCCGGTTTTGCTCAAGCAGCAGGAGATGTTGTGATTACTATGGATGCGGATTTACAAGATAGTCCAGATGAAATTCCTGGCTTATATCACATGATTACGGTTGATCACTTTGATATGGTATCGGGTTGGAAGAAAAAGCGATACGATTCGGTATTGGCCAAGAACTTACCGTCTAAATTATTCAATTGGGCGGCGCGTAAAACATCGGGTGTACACTTAAATGATTTTAATTGTGGGTTGAAAGCCTACCGCAAAGAAGTGGTCAAAAACATTGAAGTATCGGGAGAAATGCACCGTTATATTCCTGTATTAGCTAAAAATGAAGGGTTTGATAAAATTGGTGAAAAGGTCGTTCAACATCAAGCGAGAAAATACGGAACCACTAAATTTGGGATGAGTCGTTTCATTTATGGTTTTTTAGATTTAATCACCATTTGGTTTTTATCTAAATTTGGTAAGCGCCCCATGCATCTTTTTGGTACCTTAGGAGTTATTACCTTTATGGTCGGCTTTGTTGCCGCTGCCATCATTGGAGCTAGCAAATTAATGAAGCTATACCAAGGTAAACCGACGATTTTGGTCACTCAAGATCCTTGGTTTTTCATCGCCTTAGCTACAATGATTATTGGAACACAATTGTTTTTAGCGGGTTTTTTAGGCGAACTTATTTTACAGACGAAATCCAATACAAGTCGATATAAAATTGCGGAATACACAAGGTTAAACGAAAACTAAATTAGAAGGACATGCAGATAGAAAAAGAAATTATAACAAAAGCAGAACAATGGCTACAAGCGCCCTTTGATACTGAAACACAAAAAATTGTACAACAATTACTTGATACAGATCCTGCTCAATTACAAGATAGTTTTTACAAAAACTTAGAATTTGGTACAGGAGGAATGCGTGGTATTATGGGTGTAGGTACGAACCGCATCAACAAATACACCTTAGGAAAAAACACCCAAGGATTAGCTAACTTTATCCACCAGTCCTTCCCCAAGCAAGAATTAAAAGTGGCAATCAATTACGATTGCCGTCACAATAGTCAAGAATTAGCCAAAGTAGTAGCTGATGTATTTACCGCCAATGGAATACAGGTGTATTTATTTGGCGAGATGCGTCCAACCCCGGAACTATCCTTTGCGGTGCGCTACTATGGTTGTCAGGCAGGGATTGTCTTAACGGCATCTCACAATCCACCTGAATACAACGGATACAAAGTGTATTGGTCTGATGGGGGACAAATTGTCCCCCCAGAAGATGCTGCTGTGATTGACCAAATCAATCAACTGACGTATGAGCAAATTAATTTTACAGGTAATGATACCTTGATTACGACAGTTGGTGAAGAACTAGATCGTGCCTTTATCCAATCTACGCTTAAAAATGCGAGTTTTAATACGCCTCAAGCCGTAAAAGACGGATTAAAAATAGCGTATACCTCCCTACACGGAACTTCAATCAAATTGATTCCGAGAACCTTACAAGAGGCAGGATACAACAACGTTTATATTGTCAAAGAACAAGAAGAGCCTAATGGAGATTTCCCTACAGTGCTATCACCAAACCCGGAAGAGCCAGAAGCGCTAACGATGGCGTTGGCTTTAGCCGAAGAAAAAGGAGCGGATATCGTTATTGGTACAGATCCTGATTCAGACCGTATTGGTATTGGGGTTCGCGATTTAGACGGACAAATGATTTTGTTAAACGGGAACCAAACCATGGTGATGATGACAGCGTTTTTGTTAGAACAATGGAAGGTAAACAAAGGCTTCAAAGGCAATGAGTTCATTGGTTCGACGATTGTTTCTACTCCTATGATGCTCGATTTAGCAGAGAGCTATGGTGTAGAATGCAAAGTGGGATTAACCGGTTTCAAATGGATTGCTAAATTCATTAAAGAATTTCCAAACCAACAGTTTATTGGTGGTGGAGAAGAAAGTTTTGGCTATATGGTAGGCGACAATGTACGCGATAAAGATGCTGTTGCTTCTGCCCTATTAGTTTGTGAAATTGCAGCGCTTGCCAAAGCAGCAGGAAGCTCGTTCTACCAAGAGTTGATGAATTTATACATTGATCACCGTTATTACAAAGAGCACTTAATTTCCTTAGTTAAAAAAGGAATTTCAGGAGCTGAAGAAATCAAGCAAATGATGGTGGAATTACGCGAAAATCCATTAACTGAAATTATTGGTCAACGCGTGGTTTGTGTAGAGGATTACCAAATCAGCCAAGCAAAGAACTTACTCACCGGCGATACCGAATCTATCAACATTCCAAAATCGAACGTATTGATTTACTACCTCGAAGACGGCACAAAAATAGCAGCTCGTCCAAGTGGAACGGAGCCAAAAATTAAATTCTATTTCAGTGTCAACGAATGGCTAGACCGATTGGAAGACATCAAGGAGGTAGAGCAACTTTTAACGAATAAGATCCAAGCGATCATAGAAGAAATGAAACTGAACTAAACAGTAAAGCAAAGACTGGCACCAAACCAGTCTTTTGTTTTATTTTTGCTTTTTATATTTACCCTATATGAACGAATATTTTAAAAAAATAATTTATTTCGCTAAGCCGTATAAATCCTACGCTTACCTGAATGTTTTTTTCAATATCCTCTACGCCCTTTTTAGCGCATTGTCCTTTGTTGCCTTGATTCCAATGCTAACAGTTTTATTTGACACAAAAAAAGGAATTACCGAAAAACCGGTATACGAAGGAATCACAAGTATTACTAGCTACTTTGAGAATTATATGTCTTATTTTATCACAACTAATTCTCAACAATATGGCGCACAAAACACCTTGTTAGTCATGGTAGCCGTAATTATAACGCTATTCTTATTGAAAAACTTGTTCAACTATTGGGCGATGTATTTTATTACTTTTTTGCGTAATGGCGTGTTAAAAGACATCCGAAATGCGATGTACAAAAAGTCCATCGATCTTCCGCTTTCCTTTTTTTCTGAAAAGAGAAAAGGAGACGTTATTTCGCGAATTACTGCCGATGTTCTAGAAATTCAACATTCCTTTTTATCGATTTTGGAGGTATTAGTCCGCGAACCGCTGACCATCATCTTTACCATTATCGCTATGTTTATGATCAGTACGAAACTGACGATTTTTGTCTTTATTTTTATTCCGATTGCTGGATTAGTCATATCGCTAGCGGGAAAAACACTAAAGAAGAGCTCACAAAAAGCATCGGAAGAACAAGGATATTTTTTATCGTTAATTGAAGAATCCTTGTCTGGATTAAAAGTAATTAAGAGTTTTAATGCGGAAGCGAAGTTCAATAAAAAATTCCAAGGTTCTACGGAAGAATTTTATCATTTGAACAATAAAATTCTGAACAGACAGAATCTATCTTCTCCATTAAGTGAGTTTTTAGGCATTGTGACCATCGCTGTCTTACTCATTTTTGGAGGACATATGGTACTCAATGAAGGAAGCTTATCTGGACCTGCCTTCATCTCGTATTTAGGAATGGCATACAATATTTTAACGCCAGCGAAAGCCATGTCAAAAGCATCTTATTCACTAAAACGCGGAAATGCAGCGGCAGAACGAGTATTGGAGATTTTAGAAGAAAGAAATCCAATTACAAGTCCAGCACAAGCCATTAAAAAAGAGCACTTTGACGATAAAATCACCATTGAAAATATCAACTTTAAATACGAAAACGAATTGATACTCAAAGACTTTAGTCTGACGGTTCCTAAAGGAAAAACTGTCGCTTTAGTCGGGCAATCGGGAAGTGGAAAAAGTACGTTAGCCAACTTGTTGACTCGTTTTTGGGATATCAATGCAGGAGCAATTAAGATTGACAATGAGGACATCCGCAACTTGGATTTACACAGCCTAAGAAGTTTAATTGGCTTAGTTACGCAAGACAGTATCTTATTTAACGATTCAATCAAAGCAAACATGTTGATTGGCAAAGAAGACGCAACAGATGAAGAGATTATTGCAGCTTTGAAAGTAGCCAATGCCTATGAGTTTGTCCAAGATTTTCCACAGGGAATTGAGACCAATATTGGAGATTCCGGAAGTAAATTATCTGGGGGACAAAAACAACGGTTATCCATTGCGAGAGCGGTATTGAAAAACCCGCCAATCATGGTACTAGACGAAGCAACATCCGCCTTAGATACGGAGAGTGAAAAACTCGTGCAAGATGCGTTGGAGAATATGATGAAAAACAGAACTTCTCTTGTGATTGCACACCGTTTGTCCACGATTCAAAATGCCGACTTAATCGTTGTCATGCAGAAAGGGCAAATTGTCGAACAAGGTACTCATGAAGAATTAATGCAACGAAACGGCACCTATACGAAGTTAGTGTCGCTGCAATCCTTTGAATAAAACAACCGAAAACAACCCGCTTTAAATCATTTAACAGCGGGTTTGTTATTTTTTACGGCTATTTTAAGTCAAAGCCGTTTTACTTTTTTGTATATTGTATCTTTGTGCCTTAATCAGATGTATTGACATCGATTGAGCAATTCAATCAAGCTATGGAAACAACAAACACGCCCCAAGTGATCCCGTCTATCTTAGACAATGACTTTTATAAATTCACCATGCAACATGCGGTGATTAAGCAATTTCCCTACGCCAAAGCCTCGTATATCTTCATCAATCGCGGTCAGCACCATTATCCACCTGGATTTGCAGAAGCGCTAAGAGCGGCTGTAGATGAAATGGCAAAACTCAAATTAACGAAACAAGAAAAAGCGTTTCTTCAAGTGACTTGTCCGTATTTGGATCCAACCTATTTGGATTTTCTACAAGGGTATCACTTTGATCCTTCAGAAATAGAAATTACCCAAGAAGGCACAGCATTAGAAGTGTCCATTAAAGGCTATTGGTATCGTACCATTCTTTGGGAAGTGCCATTAATGTCAATGATTTGTGAATTATACTATCAATTGACTGGATCAAAACGAGAATCAGACGATATCATTCGCGCAAAGACCAAAGAGAAAATTGAGAACTATAAAAAGTTAGGCATTACCATTGCCGAGTTTGGTACCAGACGCCGTCATTCCTATGCTGTACATCAAGTAGTCGTTGAGACTTTACAACAATATGGTGGTGGCACCTTCATTGGAACCAGTAATGTACACTTAGCAATGAAATACGGTACTAAACCTATTGGAACGCATGCACATGAATGGTTTATGTTCCATGCCGCTAAATACGGCTTTAAAATGGCTAATTCCATGGGATTGGAACATTGGGTAGATACCTATCGAGGAGATTTGGGAATCGCCCTGACCGATACCTATACCAGCAAAGTGTTCTTTGAATCGTTTGACAAAAAATTCGCCAAGTTATTTGATGGAGTTCGCCACGACAGTGGGGATCCAATTGATTTTGCCAATCAGACGATTGCACATTACAAAAAGATGAATATCGACCCGCTATCAAAGACCATAATCTTTTCTGATGGATTAAACCCTGAAAAAGTAGAGCGCATTGCAACCTATTGTAAGAATCGCATTGGCATGTCCTTCGGTATTGGCACGGACTTCACCAATGATGCGGGATTAACTGCGTTGAATATTGTAATTAAAATGTCACAAGCCTATCCAGAAGGCGGCCCTTGGACCGATGTAGTCAAGCTATCCGATGAACCAAAAAAGCATACGGGTACACCCGAAATGATTGATCTTGCGCAGCGTTTATTGGATATTCCAACGACCTAAGACAATTACTTCCCTTTGAGGATGAATATTTTGAATCAAAATGCGATATATTAGACATAAAAGTCTATTTTTGCAAAAAATTTAATTTTAGAACAAATGGCAACGAACAGAACTTTTACAATGATTAAACCTGACGCAGTAGAAGCAGGTCATATCGGTGGAATCCTTAACATGATTACAGAAGCAGGATTTAAAATTGTTTCTATGAAGTTAACGCAATTAACAGTTAGAGACGCAGAGAAATTCTACGAAGTACACGCTGAAAGACCTTTCTATGGTGAATTAGTTGAATTCATGTCAAGAGGACCAATCGTAGCAGCTATTTTAGAAAAAGATAACGCTGTTGAAGATTTCAGAAAACTAATCGGAGCGACTAACCCTGCTGAAGCAGCGGAAGGTACAATCCGTAAAAAATACGCTAAATCAATTGGAGAAAACGCTGTTCACGGATCTGACAGCGACGAAAATGCAGCAATCGAAGGTGCATTCCACTTCTCTGGTAGAGAGCAATTCTAATTCGTTTAGAATAAAAAATAAAAACCACGAGCGATGCTCGTGGTTTTTTTATGCCTTTATTTAACGATTTTAATCCAATCATCTGGATGTGATCGATCCCAGACCAATACATCATTATAAAACAATTTCTCTTTCACCAAACTATTGCTCCCTCTCGTTGCCCAAACTTCAATTTTATCGGTATCTCCATTCGGCAAAGCAATATAGACGATGCTCTTTGTTTCCTTATTAGCAAACGGGCTGTAAATAAACCAAATATAGTACTGCTTCTGCCCCCAATCATCTGTTGACTGTACAAAGTTATTCGTTTTCTCCTCCGCAAGAGGAAGTCGATATCCGTATTCATCAATGGCAAAGATGCTAATCTCTTCCGCACTCCACCCTCCTAGAGTCAAAGGATTAAGTAAATCTTCTCCTTTTACATTTTGATAAGCTAGCATAAAAAGCAAATCGATATGGGTCCTAGATACCTGAGTCGTTTGTTCATACGTGCAGGATCCTAACCCTAATAATATTAATAATATAAAAATAATTACGTTATATTTTTTCATTTTTAAAATATTTAAACCATTATAAATCAATATTTTAAATCAAAAACTATACCTGAATTAACATTTTATTTAACTATTTTTTTTTACAAATATTAAAACCATTCATTCCTTGTTGTGAATCAACTTGAAAAGTGAAAAATGCGATAAAAACGAAAGAGATTAACCTTTTGGGATACCCTCTTTGACAGCCTCTTTTTTACGCCGTTACTTGACGATGGTAATCCAATCGTTTGGATGCGATCGATCCCAGACCCATACATCAGTATAGAATAATTACAAAAAACAAAAAAATACAATTAAAATATACAAATTTAAAATATAAACCACTGTTTTAACTAAAAAAATCAATATAATAAGAAAAACAACACTAAATTAGATATGATTTATAACCCACTAAATACATTTATCATGAAAAAAAATCTATTCTTTTTAGTTGTATTGAGCTCCTTACTAGGCTGTTCAAATGATTACAAAACAAGCGAACGTATTGACCCAGCTTCTTCTAAAACAATCTACAAAAACGACAAATCAGTAGGTCAAATGCATAATGATTTACTTCACCTTTTTGAACAAGCTGAGCGAGAAGGACAGCTATTAGTTGATCCTATGAAAAAAGAACTATCCGAAGCCATGGTCAGTATAATCAATGCTTATTTCTTAGAACAAGGAGTAGGATCAAACGTATTTTCAGCGATGCTCCTGAAGATTCCTGACCTAACACAACAGTTAAATTTACTTATACAATCAACAGACAATCTTCAACTTTTACGGGAAAAACTACAAGCTTCTTATACAGCATCCTTGCCTCTAGCTGTTAAAATACATGCATTAACTATTTTTGATGCAACGAGTCAATATGAAGGCACAACCTCTTTTTCTGCAGAACTTGACAAAATAGCCACAACAATTAAAACCGATGCATCCCTTAGTTCTGAATATCAACAACAGCTATTAGATGCTATTTCTATTGCTGAATATTCTAATGCTTATTGGCATCTAACCAATCAATCCATACTAGGAGGAAGAAGTCTTCTTACCTACTATGCTGGTGCTGATACAGCAGGAGCATTAGCTATGATTCAAAGTGGTGCTGTAGGAGCAGCTACAGCTATTAGTGGATGGGGTGGTTTAGCTGTACTAGTAGGAGGCGCAGCTTTCAGTTCATTTATGGCCTCTCGCTAACTTAAAAAGTAAAAGATGAAAACAGTACACCTCAAGCTTTTCTTTCCTAGAAATTGGTATCATGCCAGACGGCTAAAGATCTATCACGAAAGCGAATTAGTGGCCTACATTATGCATAATGATTCGCTTGACATTTACCTTCCTGATGAGGCGACATCTATCCATTGGAAACTCGATTATTTTAAAAACACGATTGTTTTACCTCAACAACAAAATCCTGTTTATCTCCTCCTATTTATGGATGTAGGAAAAGGGCTGATTCAGCTATATCGAAAAACATTAAGCTCTCGTTGTATTCAAGGTAAAATAGTTACAGCAGAAGAATTCGAACATAGCACAAGTGCTACAATCTATCAAAGTCATCTGGAATGGCTTCCTATCGCTCGATTAGACAAATCCATTCTTTATATTGGACTGCTAACCGCTAGTATCACGTTGTTCTACTCCATCTATACGCAAACTGAATGGAGGGAGATTCTATTCTTATTAGGAGGAGGAAGTATACTTTCTTTTTTGATTCTTCTGTTTGAAAAAGACAAAGTTGTTCTAGGGGAGTACAAAAATCGAATGTGGGCAACTGTAGGTAGTTTTGCTCTTACGATTATCCTGATCCCCGCTAAGGATTATGTCATACAGATGCTACTATTCATTCTAACTATTGGTTTCACCCTTCGATTAATCCAACATACGCACAAACTAACTGCCTCCTAATTCAATGAGGAGTTTTGAAAAAACACAAAACCACGAGCGATGCTCGTGGTTTTGTGATTATTTGTTAACAAGGTTTCCTAAGTGGTTGATAGTTTACAGTTTACCTGACAATTTACAAACTAAACAACCCTCATCTAAACCTCACCAAACCTTTAAAACAAACTCAATTCCAATTGATTGACAAAATCAGCTAAAATTCGATATCCAACGACAGAGTTTCCATGTTGGTCTAAAGCAGGATTGAATACGCCGATTCCCATTTTATTCGGTACACTCACTGCGATTCCTCCGCCTACTCCTGATTTACTAGGTAAACCAACCGTTCTGGCGTATTCTCCGCTGAAATCATACATTCCAGCAATGAGCATTTGCGCTTGAATCAAACGCGCTAAATCGCGATTATAGTAGGTTTTATCACCATCAAAACGCGTACAACCATTGGCATAGAAATAACCAATTTTAGCTAAATCTTCCGCGGTTACTTCGATGGAACACTGTTTAAAATAATTGTCTAATTTATTCTCTTCTCCGTCAATTAACCCGTTATTTTTCAACAAGTAAAAAATTCCTCGGTTGCGGTGTCCCGTTTCTTTTTCAGATAAATAAACTGCTTGATTGATGTCAATGGATTCATTTTTCGTAATATAACGCAACATGTTTAGAATCTTTTGGTAAGCGACCTCTCCTTCTCCTTCAATGAAAGCCGTCGTTAAGATTGCTCCCGCATTCATCATGGGATTTAAAGGTTTCCCCGCCGTTTCTAAATTGGCATAATGATTAAAGGCTTTTTCCGTTCCATAATAGCCAATGCGTTCATAGAGGGCTTTTTCTCCTTTTTCTTGTACTGCAATCATCAAAGCGATGACTTTTGAAATACTTTGAATGGTGAATTTTGCCTGTACATCCCCTACATTGACAATTTCTCCATTGGCTTTAACCACTGAGAAGGCCACCGCTTTTGGATCTGCTTTTCCCAATTCTGGAATATAGTCGGCTACTTTTCCGTCTTTGTAATACGCGTGATTTTTATTGACGATTTGTTGCATAAAATCAGCCGTAATAGACTGCTTACTATTTTTTTTATTTGTTTGTGCCACACTGTGCTCCACCTGACCAATTCCTACCAACATAACCAATAGTACTATTTTTTGTAATTTTATTCTACTCATCTCTGTTTGCTCGTTGATTCGTTTATATTTTTACTTCTAATCACCTTGCCTGATTCCGTTTCAATAAACTGCGTCACAAATTGAATTTCTTTGGGCCTTTCGTATTTGGCTAATCCATCGAATACATCTTCCGCTAAAGTATACGGCTGGCTTTCAATAACTAGCACAACAATAGTACCAAAATAATCATCTGCTTTGCCACCAATAAAAAAGCGTTCTTTTATTTTAGCTGCTAATTTTTCTTCAATTTGTTCTGGAAACAGCTTAACTCCTCCACTATTAATAACGTTGTCAAAACGTCCCAACCATTCAAAATGCTTATCATCAATTAATTGCACTAAGTCATTGGTCACAATCGGTTGCGGATTAATAGCCGGTACTTCAATCACCAAACAACCACGTTCATCCGTTTGAATTTGCGCATGAGGCAGAATTTCGAAAGAAGGAGTTCCTATCTTTTTAGCTGCGATATGCGTAATGGTTTCTGTCATCCCATAGGTTTCGTATACGTTCGTCCTTTTGTTCTGTAGTTTCAGTGCTAAAATAGGAGAAACTTTAGCGCCTCCAATAATCAGTGTATCAATTTGATTCAATTCATCTAAGCTATTTTCTACTTGCATGGGTACCATGGCCACGAAAGTATAGTGAGTAGGATTCCCAGCTAACGGACGAGCCGTAGGTTTACAAACATCCAATTCCCATCCAAATAATAAGGCGCGAATAAACATCAGCTTTCCACCAACAAATTGGGTTGACATGCACAACAGGGCTTTACTTCCTGCTTTGACATTAAAAAAAGTAACCGTTGCTTGTGCGGAAACGCGCATCGCCGCTTTATCCAGTTGTATTTTCTTCGGTGGTCCTGTGGTACCCGAAGTATGCTGAACAACATAGTTTTTTTCATCAAACCAAGCGATGATTAGTTGCCCCAAATCGCGCAGATACTCCGCTGTTGAGGTTCGCATCTGTTGTGCTTCTTCTAGAAGTGAGGCCATCGTATAGGACACTCCATTCAATTTAAATTTGGGGTGAATATAGTTTTTATTCATACCTTAAAACGTCAAAAAAATTAAGCGATTCGGCCAAGAAGACGATTTTTCCAATTCTTCCATTGGTACTTTCTAGCAAAAATAATCAGTAAAAGAGGGTAAAAAACAAAGACTTGCCAGATAAATTCCCACACCGATACTTGTTCTTGCTCCGCTACGTTTAAAAATACGGAATTCGTTTGAAATACCGTCCAACTTGAAGTAACAAGTAAAGCACCGATTAGATTATTCGCTGCGTGAAAGCCTAAGGCTAATTCTAATCCATCATCCATCAAAGTCATGATTCCCAAAAAGAATCCCGTTCCGATATAGTACACCATAATTCCACCACCTAGCGTTTCCACCTCGGGATTGGCTAAATGTAATAATCCAAAAACGACAGAAGTCACCACGAGCGCCATCCCTCTACTTCTTGTAGCTAATCCTACCCCTTGAAGCAGATATCCGCGGAAGAAATACTCTTCAAAACTTGTCTGAAGAGGAATAAAAATAACCGCAATCACAAAAAATCCTAAGAAAGCAGGAAGGTTGAAATTAAAAACAAAATTCGTTGGATTGAGCCAATAACTAACGCCAAAACTAGTCAAAATCAGGATGGTCTGCCAGCCAAAAGCGAAAACAAAGCGTTTCAAATCTATTTTTGATCTAGATGTAGTTAACGTAACCAAAGATTGCTTGTGAACAAACAAGACCCATATGATTAATAACAACAAAAAAATAGAAAAAGGAATAATTAATTGAAAAAACGCTCTGTTTTTTCCTAAAATCTCAACTTGAGAATTCAGCAATTCTTTGGTTGATATTGAAGAATATTTTGTAACTAACCAGTTTACAAACATAATCATCAAATAAAAGCAGGTAAAAGGAACATAATACAGAATTTGTCGCTTCGTTACTTGATGTTGCAGTTGATCGATATATTTCATTTTTCAAAAAAATTGCTATATTTGAGAACAAACCCTAACACTTATGATTACAATTTATCACAATCCTCGTTGCAGCAAGTCAAGAGAAAGTATTGCCTTTATGGAGCAACAAGGGGTAGCGTACAAAATTATAAAATATTTGGATGCAAACCTCAGTTATGACGATATTAAAGCCTTACTCCAAAAATTAAACTACTCCCCTATTGAGTTGGTTCGAACCAAGGATGCTTTTTGGCAAGAGAACTTTGCGGACAAATCGCTCTCTGACGAAGAAATTATTGAAGCGATGGTTACCCATCCTAAAATTATAGAACGTCCTGTAGTCGTTAATGGCTCTAAAGCTATTGTGGCTAGACCCACAGAAAAAATTTATCAAATTCTTTAATTAACTTTATTTTAACAATATAGTTATTAAACCCCTGCTTCAATTTATAGTCTAAGTTCAGAGAAGTAAACTAAACGACTATAAATGAAAAAACAAACACCTTTATCAGTTCTTCTGCTGTTGTTCGTATTTTTAACGACACTAACAACAGCAGCCCAGAACCGCGCTCAAAGTACAGTCACTGGGACGGTAATTGAGGCAGCGACTAACACTCCCCTTGAATACGCTAGTATTTATGCTCAAAATGAAAGCAATTCTTCTATTGTTTCTGGAGCGATGACCGATGAAAAAGGTCGTTTTTCTTTTAATGTTCCCGACGGAAACTACTATATCAAGATTGATTTTCTAGGTTTTAAAACCCTGGAATTAAAAAATATCACTGTACAGGGAAACACCGATATTGGGATGCAAAAAGTACAGGATGATACGCAAATGTTAGAAGAGGTAACCGTTATTGCGGAGCGTTCTACAGTTGATATCAAACTAGACAAAAAAATATACAACGTTGGACAAGACATGATTGTCAAAGGCGGAACGGCTGCGGATGTACTAGACAACGTACCGTCTGTTGTGGTAGATAGTGAAGGAACAATCAGCTTGAGAGGAAACGAAAATGTAAAAGTATTGATTGACGGTAAGCCCACAGGATTAGCGAACAACATCCAAGAGGCTATGCGTATTTTACCTGCAGAATCTATTGATCGTGTGGAAGTGATTACCAATCCATCCGCTCGTTATGAAGCAGAGGGAGGTGCAGGTATTATCAATATCATTCTGCGCAAAGGAAAAGCGTTAGGAATTAACGGAAGTGTAACAGGAACGATGGGAGATCCACGCAACTATGAGCTGAACTCAATGTTCAATTTTAGAAGTGAGAAATTCAACTTTTTCACCTCTTTAGGCTATAGAGACTCTAAATCAGAAGGGTACAACCTAAATGACAACCGCTATCTTGATCCAGTAACAAGCGAACCAACTCAACGTATTTATGAGTACAAAGACAATAATAGAGAAAGACAAGGCTACAACGGTACCTTCGGTTTAGAATGGTATTTAACTCCTTCAATCACCTGGACCAATACTGTTACAGCTCGTCGTAACACAGGAAGCAATCCCAATCGAGTAAGCTATGATTACTACGATGCTTCTGATGCGTTTTTATACAACCGCTATCGTAACGAGAATAAAAATAGTACACGAAACAACGTGGATTACACCACTACTTTTGAGAAAAAATTTGACAAAGATGGACATGTATTGACCATAGAAGGGTCTATTGCACAGGATAAAGACAATGAAAATGCGGGAATTGACGATATCAATGACTTTTTAAACAACACTTCTTTTGAACGCACAACAAACAAGGAAAAAGAAAAGAGTGGTTTAGCAAAGCTTGATTACACGTTGCCTATTGGGGAACATGGAAACTTTGAAGCGGGGTATTTAGGAACGTTTAAATCGACAAATACAGCTTTTAATCTTCAGCGTTTGAACAACAGTAGTTGGCAAACGGATGGACGTTTGTCTAATACCTTAGCATACAAGGAAGATATTCACGCACTTTATGCACAATATGGAGATCGTATTACGTCTCAATTGAGCTTTATGGTGGGCTTGCGTTGGGAAGATTCTAGTATTGATGTCAATCAATTAGACACCCAAAGCTACAACAACAAAAAGTACAATGATTTCTTTCCAAGTGCGTTTTTAAACTACGAATGGAATGAAAGTACAAGTACGAGTATTAGTTACAGTAGACGTGTGAATAGACCTCGTGGGTTCTTCTTGAATCCGTTTTCAAATTATACGAGTGATATCAACTTTTTTCAAGGAAATCCCGACTTAGATCCTGCGAAAACGCATGCAGTTGATTTTGGTTTTATGAAACGTTGGACTGGTTTTACGTTAAATGCATCAGCCTACTACAACAAAACGGATGATACTTTCCAATTTGTACGTCGAATTGCAGGAGAAACAGCTGATGGAACTCCTATTTCTATTAGCTCACCGATTAACTTAGCGACAGAACACCGCTACGGATTAGATATTACCTTAAACTACACTCCTTTCAAATGGTGGAAATTGAATGGAAACTTCAACTTCTACAGAACGGAAACAAGAGGGGATTATACGTTTACCCATCTAGATGGAACATTAGAAACACAGAATTTTGACAAGGATGCCTACGCTTGGTTTACGCGTTTATCCTCTAAAATCACCTTACCTTACAAAATTGATTGGCAACTAAACGGAATGTACCGTGCGCCTTACAATACAGCTCAAGGAAAGGTATTAGGTAATTTATCAGGTAATGTAGCTTTAAGTAAAGACATATTAAAAGACAAGGGAACGATTACGTTCAATATTAGCGATATATTCAACTCAAGAAAGAGAGAACAAGATTTAGTATTACCACAATCTATTTCACATAGTGAAATGCAATGGAGAGGTAGACAAATCAATCTTTCATTTACCTATCGCTTCAACCAACCGAAAAAAATGGAGCGTAAGCCAATGACTCCTGATGGTCCAGAAGGTGGTGATATGGAAGGAATGGAGATGCTTTAATATAAAAAGAGAGACTAAAAACGAAGTTTTTAGTCTCTCTTTTTATATTATAATGGAAAGTCAACGAAACGATCTACTTTACTTTCTTGATTCAGTTGTTTTACCTACAATTATTTGCTAGAAAATTATTCCTTTTATTGCACCAACCTAAAGGTTAACTGCTTATTCCTCATCAATAATATTCAATTGATAACGCATAAACACATTCAATTGTTCATTGAGTTCATTCGTTGCTTGATTGAACGAATAATCATCAGGATACGCGGCTAAATAAGCCGTTCTCAACTCATTTAATTGGGAAGAAAAAAAGAAATCTTTAAACCCTTTACTAGACTTACTGCCTTCCATGTTCAGCCAAGTATGAAATCCAACTAAGCGATCTTCCAATGCTTGTTTATATTGCTCTCCCTTGACCTTCTCCATTTGCGTCAATACAATCTTGGCTTTTGGCAACTCGGCATACGGTTTTTTTTCTTCGAGGAATACTACTTTATCCTGATTTACTTCTCGAATAAAATCAAAGAACTCTTGCTCTCGAAATATTTTATACACCGTTTCTTGAAATCTTCCTGCTTGATAATTGGGATCATTAAGCAATTGACGATTTCTTCTTGTGACAATCGGATTTGATAAATCTACCACCTCTGGCATAGGTTCCTCTATATTGTATTTCCAATCAAAATCACTTTTGCTAATAAAGATTTTATTGGATACTTGAAAAGGAACAAACAGTGTCATAATAGTGTCATTAATTGCTAAGCGAAGAGAATCACTTTGGGTTTGTATTGCCCATTCTTCAAATTCTTTCGTAGCACGTGTATCGTTTTTATCCATAAACAACTGTTTATAGAACACATAATTGCCTTGGGTTGGGTTAATAATCGCCGTACTTGAATTGATACGTCCCCCATTATGAAACCAAAGGGATTGGTCTTTATACTTTAATTGATGTTTACCAAAGGGCAAATCAACGGCAATTTTCGTTTGCGCAGGTATTTCGTAAGCCTTTTCATCGATATAAACTGTGATGGATTCATTCGTTGGATTGTCAATCCAATACGAAAATGAGCTTGAATTACAAGCAGTAAACAATGTGCTGAAACACAAGAGCCCCAATAAGATAATCTTTTTCATTTTCTCTATTTTTATTTCAACAAATATACATTTTATATATATTATTTTATTTTTAAAAAAATATATACATATAAATAAACATATTTTAACACCTATTTCTTTTAAAAAATAATATAAAAAAAGACTTGAGTTGATTAACTCAAGTCTTTTTTCTTTTTTTATACGTTAAGATGGAATAAAATCCTCTAGAACTGTAAGATTAGTTTCTCAAAATTTTCACATCCTGTCCTTCGCTATTGGCTTTCATTTCTGGTGCATACACACTTTGCAACGATGTGATTCCATTAGAGAAATACCCTGCGTTATTGGCACGAACATCGTATTCAAACACATACGTTCCTTTGCTTAGGTGAGTAATAAAGAAGTTAGTTGCGGCATCACGTGTTTCTTCATAATACCCAAATTCTCCTTTGCGTTTGTAACCTGAGTGCACATTCATCGGTTCAAATCCACTCGCACGCATGTCTTTTAAATGAACATAATCCATATCGCGGTCTACTTGAATTTCCAAGCGAACCGTTACCACATCTCCTACTTTAATCGGCGATTCGTTGGTAATCTCGCGTAATACTTGTCCTTTATCTGTAGCTGCTTTGATAAACAATTGTTTGTTAAACGTAATGCCTGAACCTGATTTTGATACTTTGTTTAGATCTTCAAAATACTGCCAGTACATCGCTCCATAGGCCACTCCAGTGGATTTTTTATCTAATTCAACAATTCCCATTTTTTCTTGAATTGCTGATCCTTCCCAAACTTTTTTATAGTATCCAGTATTGAATTGCTCTGATTTAGTGAACGTAACAGGATACCCTCCCACTTTTACTTCAACACCTTGATCGGTATTCATCCAATTTTTTCCCAAATACAATAAAGCATATACGGCACGTGTTGTTGCTTTTGTGGAGTTCCATGCAACAGTTTGTTTGTTCTTCAATAACCACACTTTCATTTCCTCAATCGCATGGACATATTTTGCAGCATCTACTTCATGAGCCGCCTCAATCAACATCACTTGCGTTTCTATAGGCGAATTATACCACAACCAGCCTGCTGCATTTTCCTTCCAATACATCCCCATTTCATCACTCTTCACAGCTAACTCCATAATTCCTTTTACTAGGTTATTCGCGGCTTTACTATCACCAAAACGCTGTAAAATCACCGCTTTCATTCCCGTTACATACAAATTATCTATTGCTTTTTGATTCGCTAGTTCTTTGCGATACTCGCTAATCATTTTCGCATATTTATCTTGTATTTTTAGTTCGTCTTTAAACAAGCTACGCACGTACAAATAATGCGTATCGATTGCTGGTAAATCGGTCGTATTTTTATTCTTTTGATACGTTGCATAATGCTGCTCATCTAAATATGCCACTGCTTTTTTCAGTATGTCCATTGCTTTTGGATGCAGGGTTCCTGCTTGTTTCATCTGACCGAATCCTTCCACAATAGCTTGGGTAATATAGACATTAGACTGATCTCCACTAAACCAAGGGAAACCTCCATCGCTATTCTGTTGATTGTTTAAACGCTCTAATTCAGCGTCTAGTTCCATCTTCATTTTATTCAAATCAAACAATACCGCTAAGCGTTTCATTTGTTCTGTTTCATCTGCTGCTTGACGCACCCAAGGAGTTTCTTCAATCAACACTTGTTTCAGCTCTTCATTTTGCTCTAACTTCGATTGGATTGCTCCTTGTTTTGACCAGTATTCAAAAACAGACTGAATGCGTAGATTGCTATTCAACAACTGACTAGCAATGGTATTGGCGAATACTTTACTGAAGGTTTGTTCCGTCCCGTTGTATGGGTATTCTTTTAGGTATGGCAGGGCTAAAAGAGCCGTCCACATTGGGTTTGCCGTTACTTCTAAGGTCAATTTATAGTTATCGCGTAAGGCTGACCCAGGATGCTCTAAGGATTCAAACGTAAAGATTTTATTCTGTCCTTCTTTGATATATAACGGCATAGTTTCCGTTACTAAAGTGCGGTTAGACAGCACGGGAATAACTGACTCTTCTCCATCGCTAAACGTGCCTGATTTTGCAACGATGCGATAACCTAAAGCGGCTATATTCTTTGGAACATTGATTATCCAAGCTACTTCTGTATTTGCTGTTGCTCCAACGGTAAAGTGCTGTTTGACTTGACTGTTGCTATCCACTAAGGTCGTGATTGGCGTTGCTGTCAAGCCATCAAAGAATTGGATTTCCACCTCTCCACTTAATGCTTTATCATTTAAATTAGCAATTTTAGTCGATAGAATCATTTGATCTTCTTCTCGAACAAAACGCGGCATATTTGGCTGCACCATCAATTCTTTTTGGGTGCGAACCACTTGCTCTACATAGCTACTTTCTAAGTTCTTTGTATGAGCAAACGCCATAAACTTCCACTGTGTCAATGCTTCTGGAGACGTAAAAGAAAAACTCACATTTCCTTTTTCATCTGTGTTTAAGGTCGGATAGAAGAAAGCTGTTTCTTTTAAGTTGGTTCTAATCTGAACGGTTGCTGCTTCTTTTACTTCTGCTTTTGGTGCTGGAGGTACTGCGCCACCCGTAGACTGAACTGCTACTTCTTCTACAACAGCATCATGCATAACCATATTAGCATCCCCCTTATTTTGTTTACTTAATGCGGTTGGAGCAGCCGTAGCCATTCCTCTAATTCTAATGGTTCTTCCCGCTCCACTACTAAATCCAAATAAATTCAATGCAATTGGCGGACTATACGATACTAAGTTTGGATAAGTTGTACTATACAAAATATGTTGTGCATAGCTTTTTCTGCTTAAATTATATGTACTAAAATCAGAATCTTGACCATAATTAAAATAATAATCAAAGCTCGTTTGGAAAGACGTATTACTTCTAAATTGATCTAAAGAAGCGTCATACATCGCTGCAACTACCTCAGCAGCAAATTTATCCTTCGCCATGCCTGATACTTTTAAGCGCCAGGTTTCTTCCTGTCCAGGTGTTAGTTTATCTCTAAACGTAACCAATTCTAATTTTAAGTCTTCTTGTGCTGCATCTAATACCAATTGGGCTGATTTCTGCGTTGCAAAGTTGTGTTTAATCGCCGTGAAACTCACACGTACATCTCCCATTTCCCCACTCATTGGGTATTCGAAATAACTTGCTTTGCGGTTTACTTCTAGCGTTTTCTTTTGTTTTAAGTGACCATTGACAAATACAGAAGCGATTACCGTTGTTTGGTTTTCCCCACTTTGTAATCGAATCTTAGCTAAATCACCTACTTTGTATTTCTCTTTGTCTGCTTTTACTGAAAGCAACTGATAAATTACCCCTGGTTCTTCTTTGGTATTATCGTAATAGAAATATTGTTCTACTTCTGTTTTTTCTCCTTTTTCCCAAACAAATCCCTTCAGTAAATAAAATCCTGAATTTAAAATTTTAGCATTTGGAAAGGCGATTGTATTTTCTTTGGCAGTATCAAAAGCTTTGGTGAACACTACTTTACCTTGTTTCCATTTGGTGTGGTCGTTTTCATTTCCATACGCTACATAAGGGAACTTCGCTATAAATTCTTCATATGAATACAGTTCGTAATCCTCTCTGCTAGAATTGTCATAAGGCAATAACATTCGACGAGCATAAGGCGCTTCTAATTCAACGATACTCACCTCACCTTTCGCAGCAAAAGCTTCACCATTCAGATTCTTTGTGCTGACTTTGATTGCTTCTAATTCTTTGGTTGACACCATTTCGTTGGTGCTAATTGGCAATTGTAAGCTGATATTTCGATCTCCTACATAGATGGTTTGTGTCGTACTGTGGGTTTCCCCTTTACTATCCATTACATCTACATATACGGTATACGAATCTACACGCAAGGCATCTGCTTTATATTCTTTACGCCCTGGAATAGCAGTAAAATCGATGGTAAATTGTCCTGTCTCATCTGTTTCTACTTCTCCTTGTGTTATCGTCACGGCTTGTTCAGGACGTGGCCAACCATAATAACCTCTCACGTCATAGCGATAACCCGAATTGCGCACTACACGATAGTTCACTTTACTTTGGGCTACAGTTGCTCCTACATAATCCACTGCTTTTCCAGTCGCTTTTACTTTTTCATCAAAGTAAAACACTCCTGTAACTGCATCCATTGTCACCTCAAATTTCGGACGTTTGTATTCTTCTACTGAAATAGAAGTATATTCTCCAATATTTCCTTCTTTTAAAAGTACTTCAAAAGTAAAATCTCCCAATAATCCAGTAGTTGGCAAAATAAACTCCCCTTGAACTGACCCAAAAGCATTGGTTTTCAAATTTACGTTTCCTACTTCTTGTTGGGTTTGTTGGTTTATCAATTTAACAGTTACCAATTGATTGGCTCCCACCTGTCTTGTTTTTCCATTTTGTCGGAAAACAATCGACTTAAAATACACGACCTGACCTGGACGATAAATCGCGCGATCCGTTAGCACTTTCGCATTCCAATTAGTTACTTCTACGCCCTCTTCAGTTCCTTTGTGTTGCGGATAAGCATAGGTCGAATAGTAAATCGATTCTCCTTTTACTCCATAAAATAAGTTCGTATTTTCTTTGATAAATTCTGTAGAGAACTCTCCGTTTGCATCGGTATTTACAATGGTTTCCCAATAGGCTTTACTTAAATCTTTTTGTGAACCATTCGCTAAAAACACCGCTTGATTAGCTTTGGGTTGTCCAGTTTTACGATCGTACAATCGGAACTTATTTCCGTTGGTTAAAAACGCATTTGATGTCACATTCACCAAGGCCATACTAACCACATCTTCTCCTTCTGTTAGATAATCGAAGTCTCGGTTCGCCACTAAGACAATATAACGACCAGGAGCCAATGGTTTCAACTCTACTTTGGTGGTATGGGACTGATAATCTGTAAAGGGTTTTACTGCAATCGTATAATCGGTTACCTTTTCGTAATCCGAAGCAATCTTTTTATATCCTGCTAAGGTATTGGGTTGATTTACCGCAAACACTTTCGCTTGATCCTCGTATTTTAAAATTTTAAAATACAGAGTATTGAGATTTTTATGTGTAACAGCTAAGACCGAACTTTGATTAGGTAATTCATAGGAATTATACCCTACTTCTAAAGAAGGAGCTTCCACCACTTTCTTCATTGCTTTAAGGCGTTCTGCCGTTTCCGTTTGGGGAAATTTCCCTGCGGTTTGCTCAATAAAAGCTAACAAAGTTCCACCTGCCGTTTGTGCTAATTCTTTGTCTTGGGTATCACGATAGGTGTAGAACATAAATTGAGCGACCGCTTCATGTACTAAAACCGATGTCGGATTTTGTTTCAGCAAATCTTGGTAGATTTTGTTTCGTTCTTCTACTTCTGTTTGGTCGTCAAAATTATGCAAGGCATAGATGCGAACATAAGCAGCCAATTCGGTCTGTCCTTTTTTGGTCAAGTCCTGAATAACTTGCGCTACAATTTCCTTCGCTTCTTTAGTTTTTAAGGCACGTTGTTCCGAAGACGCGCGATAAGAAAACCCATTGTTTAAAAACAGGGCATAATCCATACGCAATGCATCATAAACCGAGAACTTCGAAAAGTCTAAGTTATATTGTTCTGTTGTTTGAAAGACATCATTCCATCCTCCCACTGTAGCGGTTGCTTGTTTTTTAGCTGTTTCTAAAGCCGCTTCCCAATAGCGTATACTTTCTCTTTCAAAATCTTCCTTGGACCAGAAGCGAATATCCGTTCCTTTTTGTTGTTCTACAACTGTTCTATTGCTGATTTTATACGCATTTTCTTCGTAGTACAATTGATAAACGCGAGCGATATACGCTTGGACAATCGCCTTGTATTCGCCAGTTGCGGTATTTAACTCTTTTTCAAATGCACCTAGCATTTGATTGATATCGTAGTCTTTGTCTTCTTGAATTGTAATATTGATTTTCGCTTCATAAAACATTCCTTTTAAAAGACTTGCATATGCTTTTGTTTGACGAGAAAGGGAAATTACTTCCTGTACTTCGGGCAACAAGCTTCGCACTTCTTGTTGTTGCTCTTTATGCTCGATACTTTTCCATAATTCCTGGATCTTTTTATTGGGTTGCTGTGCAAACCCCAAGATGGGAGCTAGTATCATTAAATACATATTTAATTTTTTCATAAGAAATAATAAATTGGGTGCATAAATATATGACTATTCGCAATGATATTAGACATTACCATACTAAAAAACACTTCGTTATCAAAAAACAAGAAAATCTCTTAACATCAATTTATAAAATGATACTAAAAAAGAGGGTGTCCCAAAAGGTCACCCTCTTTTGTATTTTATAAAACGTTACTTTTCTCTTTGCTTAAAAATTCTTGCAATTAAAACGAGTTTTAGACTTATAATTTGTCATTTTTCGTTTATCAGTCT